>NZ_JBJURJ010000011.1:0-251398 GCF_046098205.1 Paenibacillus mesotrionivorans
TGGGTTTCCTCTCCTTTATATAATTGAATGTTGGCTTGCAAACGGGCAATCATCCCGGCAAGCTGCTGCTGTTCCTCTTGGTTGAAGCCCTGGAGCATGTAATCCAGAAACCGGACCTTCTCCTCCAGGTGATGGATAATTCTCTTGCGGCCCAGCTCGGATAGCTGGACCAGCGTAATCCGGTTGTCCTCCGGATTGGTCCGCCGCGTGATAATGCCCTCCGCCTCCAGCTGCTTCAACTGCCGGGTAATGGCGGCGCTGTCGATCTGCAGCTCCTTCTGGAGAGCCGTCTGGCTGATCTCTTCATGATGGTACAGCTGCTGCAGCAGCCGCAGCCGGGAGGGGCTGACTCCCGTACAATGGCCCATTGCAGTGTTCATCTGGCTGTATAGGTGGTGTAGCTGGTCCAAGATGGACGGTTCCCCGAAGCAGGTCAAGCTATCCCTCCCTTGCTCCGCAGGCTGATCCTGCGGATGTTTATTTGACATGGTCAATCATTGACTTAGTCAATCATATATCATCCCATTCTGGTTGTCAAAAAAGTTAATGGCGCATTTGCAGCCCCCCGGTCGTGTTTGCAAACATGACCTAAGCAGAACAGCCCGGCACGTCTTTCGCACCGGGCTGTTCTTCTATTATGCTCTTGAAGCAGGACGGTTAGACTCCGTCCGTAAGCTCCTCGCCGTTCTCGTTCACACCCAAGGCCCCACAGGCCATGAGCTTATATTCCTCCAATCCGGACTTCATCGCGAAGATGGCGATGAGAATCGGATAGGCAGCCGCGGTTTCCTTGATATGCTCCGCCATCCGGGGCCATACCCGTCCTCCAGCCTGTTCGTACCGGGAAAGAAGCTCAGCGAGCCCCTCGTCTCCGAACAGCATGTAATAGGTCACGAAATCTGCAGCAGGATCGGCATATTCCCCCTCTGTCCAGTCCAGCAGTCCGGTTACTCTGCCCTCAGAATCCACCAGGATATGTCCGGGATGCAGATCCCCGTGAACAAGAGCGGAATGCTCCGGCCAGAGGCTGCCGTCGGCAAGCCACTTCTCCCACCGCTCCCAGAGCGTTCGGGATACGCCGAAGGCGGCTTTCACCTCGTCCATCCGCTCCCTCAGGAGCTGCCGGACCCCGGCAGGGCTGCGTACCCGGAGGCCTGCCTGCACCGCCTCCTCTTCCGGGATGCGGTGCAGAGCGGCCAGCGTCTCCGCCAGCGATTGCTTGAATATCTCCGGCAGCTGCGCCGGGTCCAGCACCCAATCGTACTGCTTCAGCTCGGGGTTGATGGTTGCCGCAGGCTCGCCTCCCAGCATGGGGTACGCGATAAGCTCCTGCGTATGCACACGCCAATCCGGCACCTCCACCGGCAGATGCCGGGAAACCAGCTCCAGCGCCTTCCGCTCATAGGCGGCGGATTCAATCACATCGGAACGCCGCGGCTGCCGGAGCACCCAGCGCACCCCATCCGCCGCGTCGGCGAACACCGCCAGGAAATCCAGCCCCGATTCGTTCAGCCTGGCTGTAGCAGGCTCTATATCAATCCCGTGAATACGGGCTTGCTCCAAAATCTCTTCCATCGTACGCTTTTTCTCGTTCATGGATGATCCTCCTCATTCATTCGTAAGATACTTAAAGTGCATAACCAAATAAACCTACCCGGATGATTTTTCAAAAATAACAGGCAAGCCTAAGGCTCATCATGCTCTTTAGCATTTCTTACCGCAGCCGAATGTAATGGATGACCATGTGCACAACCCTCCGCAACAAAAATTCGGGTCATAAACCCAGTTTCAGTATACGCCATCGGGCCAGCAGACCTCAAGCGCCAGCAACTGCAGCTTGCTTTTCCCCGTACAAACGGAACAGTTGGAAGTACAGCCCGATGCTGACCAGGGCGAAGCCCAGGATAACCGTAAATATGGCCAGCGGCGGCAGCCACCCGGACAGTACAACCGTCATGGGAGCAAGGAATTTGCCGACGGTATTCTGCAGACTGTCGGCCCCCAGATATTGGCCGCGGGCATGCGCAGGCGCATAACGGCTGATGAAGCTCTGAGCGGCAGGAGACCGGACCATCTCCCCGAAGGTGAAAATGACCGTAACCGCAAACAGGTACCAGATGTTGGTGTGCAAACCGACGAAGAAGGTGCCGAAGCCGGACAGAAGCGAGGATAGAATGAACACATTCCGCTCCCTCCACTTGGCGAACCAGCGGGTCACCGGAAGGATGAACAAGACGAACAAAAGGCCGTTGAAGCCAACCAGCCACCCGAAAATATCCGTCCCGGACAATGTAAGGGAGGCACCGTTCCAAGCCAACAGGGTCTGGGCAGGCACATGATGAATGACGTAAACAGGCAGATACAAATCCAGCTGCATAATGGGCACCAGCGCAAAAATTCCCGCCATCAGATAAACCAGGAATATTTTGTCCCGGAAAATAAAGCCGTACCCTCTCCACTGCTCCAGAACCTTGCGGGAGATGGCTGCCGGTTCCTTGGGCCCCTCCGCCGCATGAGGCATGGTCTCCTTCACCATGAAGTAAATCGCCAGCAGATACAGAAGCAGCACCAGCGTGCAGGTCCACAGCAGCTCCTGCCGGTAATGGAAGAAGAGGAAGGACCCCAGAGCCGGCCCCAGCACCGCGCCCACATTATTCGCAGTCATGAAGGTGGCGAATACCTGGCGCAGCTGCTCCGCCGGGACAAGATCCGCCACCATCGCCGAGCTGGCCGGCCGGTAGACGGCTCCTCCCAATCCCAGACCGATAAAGGCCGCATAATCCATCCAAGGGGATGGCGATACAGCAAAACAGGCAAACATGACGGTTTGCACCGAAGCGCCCAGGAGCATCACGGGACGGCGTCCCCATCGGTCTGTGAGCATCCCTCCCAGGAGGCTTCCGAACATGCTGAAAACCGGAGGAAGGGACATCATGATCCCTGCCGTGCCGCTACCCAAGGCTTCGCTGAAATACACGGTGATAAACGGAAAGTACATCCAAAACAGCATATTGTACAAGGCTTCGCCGGCTAACCGGACCTTCAAATTATGATCCCAATCCCATACACGTTTCCCCATCGAAAACCCTCTCTTTTACGCATCTGTTCAAGTTTACCCGGCCAGGCAAACCCAACTATAGAGGATTTTCCGGTAAAGATATAGACTTATATTTCAAGATAATTTATACTCATAATATGGAAGCCGAAATAAGGCCCCTCCACTTAAAATGTTATATGAAACGAACATTTGTTCCATTAAAACAGCCAAGACGCTCACCTGGAGCGTCTTTTTTAATGCTCAAGAATCCTCTTCCGTAAAAGACCCGAAGTCCGTAATTTTCACTTTGTACTGAAAGGTAATTTCCGCAGTGCTGAAAACTCCGTCCCAATTCTCCTTCAGTCTTTTCCAGGCGGCAGGCTGCTCAACAGCAAGCTTGTCGCCAAATCCCGCCACATCCGCCTTATATTCAGTCTGAAGCCTCCGCATCAGTGTTTTCATCATCTGCTCCAGCCTTTTTTCCAGAAGTCCGCTCATTTCTTCAGCAAACTCCTCCGTGGAAGGGGTGGCTTCCTCGCTCCAGGTTTCCATAAGCCGCCCTTCGGTGGCAAGCTCCACCCGGAAGGCGATATGGTCCCCTTTTATAACGGGAACGATTTTGCTTTTTACCGATTTGATTTCATAGGTCAGCGGCTCCTTGTTTTCATCCTCTGTTTTGATGACCCCCGCCTTGCCGTCCCCTCTCAGCCAAACCAGGCATTGCGTATCCTCCTGGCTCAAGGCGCCGATCCAATGCCCGGTGGAGCCTTTGATGATGCCGCCCCCGGACAGCTCGGTTTCCCCGTTTGCGGTGACCAGATTTTGCAGCACAAAGCTTTTTTTGGCATGGGTCCATCCATCCAATCTGGATAACGTCACCTGCGGCAGCACCTTGCTGGTTCTCGACTGATTGCGGAGCATTCCCCGGATGTGGAAGGCCGGAACCTCATTCGCCTGGGAGGAAACCAGAGTATCCTTGGCCGGACCTTCACTGACATACACCATCGTGCTGGGACGGATATCATTATCCCGCAGCGTAAAATCCAACAGCTGTCTGATGTTCTGTTTCCTTAACAGATCGGCGGAAATGATGATCACCTTCAGATGGTGCCCGATAACCGGGCGGTCCAGGCGGATGGAGAACTGCCGGAAGATTTCCAGAAGGGAGTCTCCGCTTCCCGACACATTGGTGTAGGGCATCTGGGTTTCATGCTCCTTCTTATCCTTCGTGCCCACGGACTTGGTGGGGACCACCTGGATGGTAGCCATAATCTTATTGCGTTTGGCATAATGGGCGCCTTTGGCCTCGAAACCCTTCTCCACAGGAGCCGGCTGCCCGCTGTCCAGGGCCAAGCCCGCATACAGCGCCAGATCCTCGATTTCCCTGCTGCTCCAGCAGCCTGACAGCAAAAGCATAAAGACTGCGCACAGGATCAGAAGCTTCCTCCGGTCAGGCATGCTGCTTCCCTCCTTTGCGGCGGATGAGGGCAAGGATCAAAAGAGGCACCGGCAGCAGGAAGAACAGCACAGCTCCTGCATATCCGATGATATCCCCAAGAGCGAACACATCCTGAAGGCTTTTGGGCATCATGGTGGCAATGAAGATAACCGGAACAAGGCCGAAGATAACGGGACGGACGGAAATCCGGAAAACTTGGGAAACCCCCAAGGAGGCCTGGAAAAAAAAGCTGCAAAAGTTGCAGAACATCTGCATCAGCCATACCACCATAAGCGGAAACTCCAGCCGCTCCACAAAAAAACCGGTCACCTCAAAGCTGCGGATAAGATCAAAGGTGGGCCAGGTGCTGGTGATGACACAATCCACAGATAATCCGCCGATCACCATAATGACGGTCAGGAGATACAGCCCCACGGGAATGGCGATACCGCCCAGCATGGCCTTCACCGCATGACGGGGATACTGCATAAAGGCCACCAGCGTCATCACCACCTCACAGCCGGAGTATACGAGAATGGATGACTTTAAGCTGCGCATCACCGGCGGAATACCGTTTCCCAGCACCGGACGGAGATGGTTGATGTCGAACAGGCGCAGGCTGACGGCATAGGAAACCAGCAGGACCAGGATTGTAATTGGCAAAACCACCTGATAAACCCTGGCGATGGAATTGATGCCGCCGCAGACCAGATAGGTCCCCATCCAAATAAACGGAATCACCACCGCCCACATCGGAGTCCCCTCCAGCAGGAAAAACAGCGTAACCTCTGCCAGGGAACGGATTTCGAAACCGGCGATCACAAGGAAATAGACGATTAATAACAGGCACAGCGCTCCTCCCGGAACTCTGCCGGCGATGGTCCCTGCGAATTGGAAGACGGTCTGTCCGGGAAACCGCTGGCAGAGCTTCACCATCAGCAGAATGACCAGCATGATGATGGCGCCGCCCAACAGAATGGTCAACCAGACATCCGGAGTCTGGGCTGCTTGGGTGAGGCTGCGGGGCATGGTCAGAATCCCGGCGCCAAGCACAGTATTAGTCAGGAAAACCGCTGCCTGGGAGGTGGTGATTTTATCATCGGTGCGGGTGAACAAGATTAGCCCTCCTTCCAACAGGGATTAGTTTCAGACACACCTAGGACCGTCGCCTGCTGTTCTTGGTCTTTAGCATCGCCGGCCGCTGCTTCATCAGGGACAGCGGCGCACGCAGGAACAGATCCTTCCAGTCCCGCAGCCTGTAGGGGGAAACCGGCGAGAGATAGGGAACACCGAAGCTCTTCAGCTTGGTCAGATGGCTGCACAGCAGCAGAAAGAACAGAATGGTGCCGAACATACCCAGGAAAGCGGCGAACAGCATCCCCAAAAAGCGGAGGGCCCGGAGGGTAATGCCGGCGCTGTAGGTCGGAATGGAGAAGGAGGAGATGGCGGTTACGGCAACCACAATCACCAGAAAAGGGCTGACAATCCCCGCCTGAACGGCGGCGTCGCCGATAATCAGACCGCCGACGATGCCCATGGCCGGACCGATGGGCTTAGGCAGGCGGATGCCGGCCTCCCGCAGGATTTCGATGGAGATCTCCAGGATCATCACCTCGATCAGGGAGGGGAAGGGAACCCCCTGGCGCGTCTCAATGATGGATATGGCCAGCTCGGTGGGAATGAGGCCCGGATGAAAGGAAATAAAGGAGATGTACAGAGATGGGGCCATAAGCGCCAGGAAAGCGGCCAAAAACCGCAGCATCCGAAGCAGGGAGGCCGGCAGCCAGCGTTCGTAATAATCCTCCGGCGACTGCAGCAGCATACTGAAGGTAGCCGGGACAATCAAGGCGAAGGGTGTTCCATCCAGGAGAATGGCAACCCGCCCCTCCAGCAAGGCGCTGATGACTCTGTCCGGCCGTTCCGTATTCTGTGCCTGCTGGAACAGGCTGAACCCGTTATCCTCAATCAGTTGCTCCACGCTGCCCGACTCCACCGCAAAATCGATTTCCATGCGGCTGATCCGCGCCTCGACCTCCTGCAGCAACTCCGGATTGACTATATCCTTAAAGTAAGCAAGGACCAGATCCTTCTGCAGCCGCGTACCCACCCGTCGGGACTTCATTTCCAATTGATCGCTGAAGCCCTGGCGCCGCAGCATGGACGTATTCTCGCTCAGCACCTCGGAGAAGCCCAGCCGGGGCCCGCGCAGCAGGGCTTCCGATACCGGCTCCATGATGGCACGGTTGGCCCCATCCGGACATTCGATGAGCAGACCGCCGGGAAACCCTTCAATGAGCAGCCCCGGGTGGCCAAAAAGAACGGATCTGCCGAAGCTTTCCAGATCGGGAGCATGAGTGAGGCTTCGGAAGGGAAACATGGCATCGGGACTGGGGGGCGCCGCCAACGACTCTGCTGTAGCCTCAAACATCAGAAACTCCATAATCTTCATATTAAGCAGCCGGTCGCTTTGCATGCCGTCTACAAAGAATAATGTCCCCCTGGCATTGATCTTCTCCATCGGAAATTCCCGGCTGCGCAGATCGCTGTTGCCGCCGATGGCCGTCCGAATGAATTGCAGGTCCGCTTCATAATCTCCGTGGAACGGGGTGGCGGCAGGGACAGGAGGTTTGTGCTTCCGGGAGGTCTCCTCCCCGCCCCCAGTCCGGGTGAAGGCATATATTTTTTGGGACAAGCCATAGGCAAGGACAGGGACCAGAAAGGCAATGAGCGCCTGCCCGAGCACAGTCCACTCCGGAATATAAGCGATGATGGACGACACGTCAGACACCCTCCCCCTTGGACGCTTGGAATGACTGTTTGAAGTTTTCCAAGGTTTGCTTGATTTTAGTCAAAAGACGGGAAAAATTCAGAAAGCAAAAACGCCCTTTCCCTGATGGGAAAGAGCGTGTTTCGATTATTTGAAGCGGCTGGTTATACGCGCCGTGTTTTATTATCCCAGCTTTTGGCCGCATTGGGGACAAAAATTGGCGCCTTCGTTTTTCGCCCCGCAATTGGGACAGAAGTTGGGCTTTTTCCCCTCACCCTGGGTTTCCTGGGCTGTTCCTTGTCCGGAGCTGCCCTGCTGCGGGCTCTGGGATTCCATGTTTTTCATCATGTCCTTGGCGATGTTCATGCCCATCATCATTCCCGCCATATCCGCCGCGGCGCCGCCGCCCTTCACATTGCCGGAGGCCATGCCGTCGGTCATGGAAATCTGCTGGTACTTGCCCACGTTGCCGATCATTTCGTGGGAGGCGGTTTTGTTGATCATATCCTGAATCTGCTGCGGATAATTGAAGCTCATCACCTGGAAGCCGGTGATGGTCAGGCCCGTGCTCAGCACCTGCATATCCAGATCCTCCCGGATGCCGCGGGCAATGTCGAAGGCGTTGGCCTGGAGATTGAACATATCCTTACCTTCCTTGCTGATCCACTTCATCAACAGCTGATCCAGCACGGAGGTGATCCGCAGCTTGACCTCCTCCACCAGATAGCTGTCCTTCACGCCGGCAATCCGGTCTATCAGCGCCACATAGTCGTTCACCTTAAAGTTGAAGGTTCCGTTGGCGCGGACGGGCATACCGCCGGGGAGATTGGGGGCAGGCAGCAGCACCGGATTCTGGGTGCCCCAACGCACGGTGAACTCCTTGGTGTTGACGAACAGCACCTCCACCCGCATGCCGCTGTTGAAGCCGAATTTGAACCCCTTCAGGGTGGACAGGAAGGGAATAATCTGCGACTCAATATTGTACTCGCCCTCGTTCTGGAAGATCCCTTCGATCTTGCCATTGTGGAAGAAAATCGCGTCCTGGCCGGGGCGAATGATCAGCTTGCTGCCTTTTTTGATCTCCTTGTTGCTCCATTTCCAGAAGATCATATCCTCCCGGAATTCCTCCCACTCCACCACATTGGCAAACTGGCCGCGGAAAAATGACATATCTGAACCACTCCTTCAATGCAAGATAGGTAAGCTGCGTTTCAGAATTCTGTTATTCCAAGTGTTAAAACGATCCTCTGCTGCCGCTGTGGGAATGGCCTCCCCGGCTGACTCCTCCGCCTCCTCCGCCCCCTCCTCCACCGCCTCCGGTGTTCTTGGGGATTTTGGTTCGGGTGACGGTAGTGCGGATGTACTGGTCCTGGCGGTCGAGAATCCCCGACGATGCAGCGTCCTCGTATGTCTCCCGGCCAACGGTAACCCGCCCGCCGGAATGATAGGCCATGGTGCCAACGACGATAGCACCCAGTCCCAGAGAAACCGCCAGTTGAAACCACAGCTGGAACAGAATATTATCCGGATTCACACCCGGCTTGTAGCCCATGTACCGGTTGGCCGTATCCAGATACACCTCGAAGGCCTTGCGGTAATCCCCGGCGCTCAGGTAAGGGGTGAGCTTGTTGCGGATTTTGTCCATCCGCGCATTGTCCAGATAATCCTCGCCCTTGTAGAAGCCGGCCAGATACACCTCGCGGTTGCGCATGTCCATGGTGAGAATCGCCGCGTTACCATGGGGCTTGTCGTAGCCGGGGGCCTTGCTGTCATAGAAATCCTCGGTCATCTGTACAATGTCGGCGTTGGCCGTATTTTTTGAGGTGTAGATCAGGAAGTCCGTCTGCCGGTTGGCTCCGTAGCGAATGGCCAGCTCCGTCAGGGCAGCCTCGTCCGCGGGGGTTAACAAATCCGCCTCGTCATAAATGTAACGTTTCTCCGCCGCTGCAAAAGCCGCGTGACCTGCAGGTACGAGGAGCGTTCCCAGGAGAAGCAGCAGGAGCATAACCGGCATAATCCGTATGCGCAGTCCGATCACCATAAACCGCCTCCCATCAAAAGGGCAATGAGCTTGAGAGAGAGGAAGGTTACACCCGAGACCCCCGCGAACCAAGCCGCCACCTTGCCGTAGCTGATGGGCGGTTTGCCCACCACCTTGCCGGTTTGCCCGTTCATGGCAAAGGTATGCTCCAGCTTGTCGTAATCGTAATGGACCACCCACACGGGAATCAGCACATAATCCGCTTGGGCCATCCGGGTATCCACATCCTTCTGGGTGTAGCTGACCGTGGTGTAACCCGCCATGGCTGACTGAATGTAGGCTTCCACATAAGGCCGAATTTTCTCCTTCACCCGCGGCAGCATTTCTTCCCCGGTGTAGCTGTATTTGTCCGCCTTGTACCCCGCCAGGTATGGCGTTTTGAAGTCTTTGATCTGATGGTAGGGAAACGGCTCCAGCCGGTCCATCAGCTGGTCGCTCATTTTCTCCGAGGCATCCAGGGGAACACGGCTGTAATTCAGCCGGATTCGCCGGTATACGCTGAAATGCTGGGTTTCCGTAATCCGGTAATCGCCCTGCACATAGGTTCTTACCTTGGTGGCTTGGGCCCGCGCCTCAATCTGGTTGTTGAGGGCGTACAGCCAAAACGGCACATAGGTGCCGGTAATGCTCTTGATCCGGTCCGCCGTCATGAAGCCCTTGGGTGTCAGACGGCCGTTGCGGCACCACTTCTTGAAGGCCCGCACCGCCTCATCCTTTCCGATGGCAAAAGGCAGCACCTGGGCCGGACGGAGCTCGCCCGTCAGCCTGTCCCCCAGGATGGCGCTTGCGCCGCAGAAGCTGCACAGGGTTGCTGTGGTTTCCCCATCCGTCTCGATAACGCCGCCGCAGCTGGCGCAATGGTATTCCTGGCTGGGCTGCTGGGCGGAGCCCGGTGGCTTCAGGTCCTCCACTGGGTCCGGCAGCCCTTCGATGGAATCCGTCCGGCCGCAGCTGGGACAGGCCAAGGCGGTTTTGCCGCTGTCAAAGACCATGCTGCTGCCGCAATTGCCGCATTTGAAATCTATAACCTGCATCGCTTCACCTCACCTTGCAAATTCGCTGTACGTCCGTCGCTTCCGGGGGTTATCCGGCTGCTGCTCAGGATTTCTCTTCTCCTTCAGCCCTCCGGGAGGTTTTGTCCAATTCAGCCAGCTCCCGTTCCAGCTTCTCCTTCGGGGTTTCCCGGAGCTCCGCCAACGCCTTGGCTTCGTAATAGGCGCTGTTGAACTTATCCTCCGCGGCCTGAATGGCGGATATTCCCCCATGCCCGGGGGTATCCAGGGCATTCAGCTTCTGCAGCGCCTTGGCGGCGGCCATCCGCTCCTTCAGCTCCGCCTGGCGCGCCTCCAGACGGCCGATGTCCGACGACAGCTTCTCCTCCAGCTCCTTCAGACGGGCTGCTTGCCCGGCCGCTTCCGTGTAACGTGCCTCCAGCTCCGTTTCCTTGGGGAGCAGGGCGTCCCGTTTATCCTGAAACAACCCGGCATCCGCCGTGTTGCCCATCTCGTGGGATTTCTCCGCATAAGCAGCCAGCTTACGGATCTCCGCCCGGCATTCCTCCAAGGCCCGCTTGGCGCGCTGCTCCTCCGCCTGCAAGGCAGCCGCTTCCGCGCGGACCGTGCCTATATCCAGCCGCAGCCCACGCATCAGCTCCTCCACGGTTGTTTCCGGGTCCTCCGCTTTATCCAGCACGGCATTCACATTGCTGGCCATAATCGTTTTGAATCTGGACAATATTCCCATGGTACCCCTCCTCACAATGGCCGAAAGACAAGCGCCTCTCGTTTTATCATACTTCATAATACTTCGAATTAGGCAGAAAGGATTCAAAAACTGCAAAAAACCAGCCGGGGCGCGTATGTACGCCCTCTCCGGCCGGCTAATATATCTGGATATTTGAGGATTTTATAAATATCCGATCGCAATTATTCCATTTTATGGAGACACATTAACATAGAAGCTGGTTGAGGCAGAAAGACCAGTGGAGCCGTAAGTGATTAGGGTAATCAGCACTGTGCCCCATTGCCCGGACTCAGGGATCACGGTCACTGTCCGGAAAGGCCCATCGCCACTGATAATGATGTTGCTCTCTTGGACCAAATACGGGTCATCTGAGCTGGCATAAACATTCATAAAGTAGGGGGAGCCGCCGGGATCACTGATATAAAATTCCAATGGGCCTGCAGTTTCATTTACGCTTATATACTGGTCGCTTATATAGCTGATGTAGGGCTCCGCTTGGTAGTGAGAGTAGATGGTGACCATAACCGGGTCGGAATATTGCGTGCCGTCAAAAACCCTGTAGCTGAAGCTGTCCGAATAAATGTTTGCCGTATAACAATAATATGTAAATCCGCCATCAGGTGACAGGTTGAGCACACCATAGTTTGGCCCAGTCACCAATTCTGCTGTCAGTGTATCCCCATCGGCGTCCCAATCGTTTGCAAGCACACCCGGTCCCGGAACCACAAGAGCACCATTGGAATTTGTGTCGAAGTCATCCCACTGTGCATGTGGAGCAGTATTGGTGGTGTTGTTTTGTTGGGCTGGAGCGGCAGAGGAGACACCTGTTTGAAAACCTGTACCCAATACAAGCACCAACACCATCAACATTCCGTAGGCCAGCCGCATAACATTCCCGTTTTTCCCGTAGCTCATCTGCATTCACTCCCTATTAATATGAATCATTAAATTAAATTCATTATCATATATTCCCAGGGAGTTGTAAACAGTTGAATACTATTTATACCAAAAATTATTAAACTATGGGATTTTCAACAAATTTAAAACAATCATAATTGGCCCCGCCTCTTCATTCCCAATACGGCGTGCCGCCGTATAGAAACGGCTCCCCCGCCGCATAACGGGCAAACTCCCTGGCCGCCAGCCTCGCCAAATGACCAGGCAGCCATTCGCCGTGGTCCGGCAACCCCAGCCAAAAGTTCATGGTCTCCAGCTGCGCCGCCACGAAGAAACCCTCCAGCAGCTCGACATGCCCCTCCGGCAGCCAAAACTCAGCAGCGTACTCCTCCAGCAGCTGCTTCCTGAAGGAAGGATGGATGTAGGGGCAGGTCCATCCCAGATCAAACAGGTAATACCCGAACCCGCATGCCCCAAAATCAATCAAGCGGCATCCCCCCGCAGCAAACAGCAGGTTGCAGGGAATCGCATCCCCATGAATCAAACCCCAATGATCGGGTGTCCTGCCCAGCGTATCCATCATGGCAACAGCCCGCTGTCCTGCCGCCTGCAGCACCACAGCATCTTCCGCTGCGACTTGCCCGGCTTCAGCCAGCCCTTCCAGCTTCGTCAGGGCTTGCCCAATACGCTCCCCGACAAAAGCCGGCCTCACAAACGACTCCGGCGGCATCCATCCGGACGCATACCGGTGAAGCAATCCCAGCATTCTGCCGATCCGTCCTGCATCATCTGCATGGGGTATAAAAGGCTTTTGTTCCCCCTCCACCCATTCCAGCAAAGTACCGGCCAGCCCCTCTGCCACCGTGACCCATTCTCCGTCCCCATTCTTCACCGGTATCGGGACAACCAGCCCCGCCTCAGCAGATAATGCATCCAGCCACATCATTTCCGAACGGAGAGCGGGCAGATCCGTCCAGCAGCCCTCCAAACCTTCACTTTTGGAATGATGAAGCCGAAGGCTGTACCTTTTCTGCTCCATATCCGTTACCTTGAACACCGTATTGGCGCTTTGCCCCACCAGTTCTACGGTTTGCACCCGGACTGGATAAAAGGACAGAAACTGCCGCGCGGATAATTCCAATGCATCACTCATGCTCAAACCCTCCCGGAAATTTGCTAGTCGTTTCCAATTTTTTCAATGCACGACCTCTACTTATCTGCTACACTAGCTCTGCTGGAACCTGACGAATTGGCTGCCTTTTTGTCGAATCTCCAGACATCATACAAAAAGGAGTTTGCGATCTTGAAAAAGCTTCTGTTAACCTTTACCGCCTTCGCCCTTTTGTCGGCTGCCTGGATGTCACCTGCTTTGGCCGGGTTTTCCGACGTGGATGCCAACCCCCAGTACACCTGGGCCAAACCCTCCATTGACGAAATGAACCGTAAAGGCATTCTTACGGGATTTCCCGACGGCTCCTTTCAGCCGGGCCAGCCGGTCACCAAAGCCCAGTTTACCGTGATGGTGTACCGCCTGTTTCCCCTGCTCCGCAACCCCAAACCCGAAACCATTCCCGGCGTGCCGGAGAACCATTGGGCATTTAAGGAGTTTGCCGAGCTGTACAGCACCATTTACCCCGAGTATGCAGCTGATGTGCAGAGTGACGACTACACCTACAGCTACCAGCCGGAAAAACAAATGTCCCGGTGGGATGTGCTGATCGTTCTGGACGCCCTGTTCAGCGGCATGGACGGCCCTGAATCCGTTACGGCAGCCGATATCGCCAAGGAGCTGGGCCGGATCAAGGATATCCCCCAGCGCCAATTTGCTTCGTACGATGAATATGAAACGAGCAATCCCCGCTACTCCTCTCTGGTGCCGGAGCTGCTTCTGGTGAACGACCCCGCTTATGGGCTAGGTTGGGCCGGAGACTTCGATTATGTAAAGGCTGAGGCGCTGTACCGTTTCACCCGGTTAGGCATTATGACCGCAGATGAAGCCGGGCTGTTCCGGCCGCAGGCTCCAGTTACCCGGGCCGAAATGGTCACCATCCTGAACCGTATGGCTAAGGCGGCTGGAGAGGATTACGCTTACGTAGAGCCGGAAGAATACATATCCGGGTCGTACCTGACTCCCGGAAGCTCCACCGGCTTCGGGACCAACCTGTACTACTCGCTTCCCGAAGAGACGATTGTGCTGAGTGAATCCCCCTCCTGGGCCCACAACCCGGGAACACGCCTGACCAAGACTGCACTCCGAATTGAGTCGCGGCAGATTCTGGACGTATACGTCACCATTAACGGCCATACCGTCAAATACAGCCATGAGCAGCTGGTAAACGGGTCGGGCAAGGTCATTTTGGATGTGTCCGGCGCAGATTCATTCCATGTCAGAGGCGAAGCCCGTCATCCGGAGCAGCTAACCGAGGATGGGGACAATGAAGTTATGATCTATGTATCGGACCCTGAGTACCACGAGCCTGAGGAATAAATGAAAACAAAGGAGCGCTGCCCGCAAAGTGGGAGGCGCTCTTTTTCCTACTGCATGCCCTTATGCCCTGCTCCAGTTCATCGCATATTCCCGGTGGCCCGTATCCTCGTTGACCATTTCCTCGGATTGCACAAATCCGTTCTTTTGATAGAACCGGACGGCTCGTTCATTTTCTGCGTAAACATGCAGGCCCAGCGCGGGATAACGCGCCTTGCCATGCTCCAACAGAGCCTTGCCGATTCCGGAGGATTGGCGGTTTACTGCAACAAAAAGCCCTGCCACAAACCCGCCCTCCACGATCCCGATAAAACCGCCGATAGACCCTTCCGTCTCCTCCACCCAAACCTCCGCCTGGGGCAGCAGCTCCCGCACCAGCGGAACGTTATCCGCCCAATACGAACCGGGGATAAACGGATGCCCCTGCTTGTTCGCCTCCAGCCAAATTTCCATAACCCGGTCCAAATCGGCCATTTCCATACTTCTTATCATCTCTGTCTGCCTCCCCTTCGAAATAAACGGTTCCTTGTTCCTTGTTACTTGCCATCCCACTCCAAGTGGAATTGCTCCAGATCCTGCTCCAATTCGGATTTGGCAAACTGCTCAGCCGCGATCATAATGCTCTCTTGAGCTTCGGTAGGTTTCATCGGGATTCAGCCGCCTTTCTCATAGATACATAGCTTCTTATTTTACCAAAAATGGACGGATCCTGCAGCCAGCAAAAAAACACGCCCTTCTCACTACTGGCGTGGTGTTGTTCTACCTGATGGTTGGCATCTCCCATGTAACGCCCATGGGCGGTTGTGCATATGCTGCCTGCGTATGCTAAATCGGGTTAGTAGGGGCTGTTAAGATGAGTATTCAAAAAACCAAAGGGAAGTCCCAGCCGATCCCTGTTAAGAAGCGTTCTGCCCAAGCCGCTGCGGCGCGGTCTTCCTCTGTGTTGAGCGTGGATAAACCCTCCATCTCCAGCCTTCCTTCCGGTTCGAGAGTGGTGGGAGAAACTGTATCCGCCCACTTGTCCGAATATGTGGACCGCGCATTCCGGATTCCCATTTTTTTGAGCACCACCAACTCTCTTAACAGCCTGCAGCAGCAGTTTTTGGACCGCCTGATCCAGGAGATCGAGGAGGCACTGCTATTTCCCCGCACCCTGCCTGAAAGTGAGCAATACCCGGAAACCATCCTGACCAGCATCCGCCGTCTGGTGATGTCCAGCTACGGGCTGCTGGCAATTAACTTCCGGCGCTTCTATGCCCAGTTTATCAAGAGCAATGTAGGTCCGGCGCCGACCACCACGCCCTTCTGGGAAGGGTCCGTATATCTGCAAATCGAACCCTCCATGGCCTTCCAATTTGGTCTTCCCATTCTGTTGGTCCGCGAGAGAGGCACTGATGTAGGCAACGGAATCTGGGCAGGCGGAATTACCCCACTCAACATCTTCGTGGAGTGGGATTCCGATAACCAGTCCGTGGAGGATTTCTTCAGCAGCGTCCAATGGCGGGAGGTTCTGGCCAACTGGGCAGCTGAGGTGCGGACCAATTACTATTTGAGAACAGAGCCTACCTTCGGGCCGATTAAATAAGCGGGTTGCATCATTTGGCCTTGGACTTCCATTCCGGAAGCTTAATATGCAGCTCCCCATCTGAGTCAGGAGCCCCCTCCCTTCGAAAAATCCCCTCCTGCCATTTATGATATCCGTAGATCAGCAGCGCCTGGAAGATTCCCATCACGAAAACCTGAAAGGGAGTTATATTCACATACTCAAAAATCCCCAACGCCACAAAGGTCCAACGGATGAGAAAAAACCATTGGAAGGCATTAAACACAATATTGACGGTCAGATACAACCAAAAGCTCCGGTAAGTAAAATAAAAAATCCAGATGGTCAGCACAGAAAACAAGCCGTAAATAAATGAGGGATTGGTAATATGCCCCCATGGAACGATCACATCGGTATGCTTCCACCACGAATAGGTGTAGGCGATTTCCGATGTGATTGTTGCCATTAAAGCGGTAAAAACCGTTACGGGCATGTACCGCTTGATTGCATCCTTTTTCATAAAAAACAAGGTCAGCCATGGACCCAAAAATGAACTCCATAAGATGATTTTATTCAGCATCGTAACCACTCCCGACTTGGAATAGAGTTAAGGCTAATCTCCCCTTCCATTGGAAAATTATCCAAGACGGATTGGACAAGCCCGCTCCACCCGTTTCGGGATGGACACGGATATCACCCACTGGGTCTTCGGGGAACATGCCGAGGAGGCGCTCCGGGCTGTGGAAGACGAGGCCGTCCAGTTGGAAAGCTTATTAAGCTGTTTTGAAAATGGGAGTGAAATCAGCTGGTCATTGTGGGAGGTTTGGGAGGTGCGCTGCTTATTACGGAGGGTGAACGGCGGGAAGCACGGAATGTCCCGAGCCCTTCTTAAGGGAGTGGAGGATGCGCTCGCGAGTAAGGGGAAATGACACCATCGAAAATCAGGATGATTGCTTCTCGCCGGGTGCCTTGGGAGGCCAAACCAAGTAGGACACGGCAATAACCAGGTCAATCCCCAGCACAACCGACCAAAGACTTATGATCTGATTGAGAGCTTCCGTACGTGAGCTGTCCTGCACCATATACACCATGGCCAACAGCAGACCGCAACCGATGGCATAAGCCAGCAAATGGAGCACCCACCCCTTCAGATAATCGCGGGAGTAAGCATACCCGTACAGCTTGGACGGTTTCTCCCCCTGCTTGGCGACATAATAGCGGAAGCGGCTATCTGCCCAGGCGATCATTCTTTTGCCGTATGCGATGGAAACGCCTATATATACGGCGGCAATTCCATGGGCTGTAGTCGCTTGGGCCCCATGATACAAATCCCATCCCGTAACCGCCAGCAGAATCAAATCAATCAGCGGCGTTAGAGCCAACAATGTCATGCCAAGCTTAGATAACCGCAGCAAATACCTGGCCGCAAGCCCCAAGGCGATGACAACCCAAAAAGCAATTTCACACACCACAATGATCCAGGCGACACCGTTCATCGTATGGCCCCTTCCCCTAAAGAGATTTGTTAGGGCGTGTTTGCAAACCCACCCTAGGCTAAGCAACAAAAGTATATCACCCCAATTTAAATAACACAACTGTACTAAATAAGGATATTATAAAGCCGCTGAATTTGCTACAATAACGGTATGCCAAAAATAGTCGATCATTCCGAAAGAAAGCTGGAGATTGCCGAAGCCACATGGCGGGTTGTCAAGCAGAAGGGCATAAAGGGGGTTAGTGTGCGGAATATTGCCCAAGAATCAGGCTTGTCCCCCGGCGCGCTGCGCCATTATTTTCCCGATCAGGAGCAATTACTGGTATTTGTGATGCAAGTTGTGAAGGACCGTGTATCCGCCCGCATCCAACAGGTGTATCAGATGGAGCTGCCCCCTGTCCGGAAGGTGCTGAGCATTCTGTTGGAGATGGTCCCTACGGATGAGGAGCGGCGCACCGAAATGGAAGTGTGGTTTGAGTTTACCTTTCATATGAAAAAGACAAACCCGGATGCATTCGATTCGCAGCATGACGGTATATACCAGGGTATGGTCCGATTGCTGGCCTATCTGGAGAGGGAAGGAAAGATGCGGGAGAGTCTGGATTTGGACCTGGAGGCAGAGCGGCTGTACGCCGTGCTCGACGGTCTGGCGCTCCATATGCTCTTGGACAGAGCACGGCTGGACAGCCGGCGCGCCCGGCAGGTACTGGAGCAGCACCTGGCTTCGATATGCCGGTAAATATATTCTGTCCTTTATTTCATCACCTTCTGGAATTTGAAAAAACCGTCCATACCCGGCAGCGGATCGCCGTGTTCGTCTTCCGTGTGGTGCATACGCGGATCAGGATGATGCTCGTTGTAGAACTCGACGATATGGAAGCCGCATTTGTTCACGTAAAAGTGGATGTTCCGCTTTTCAAAATAAGGCGTGGCCGTTTCCCAAAGCACAGTATCCGGATACTGTGCTTCTATGGCTTTCCAAGCGGACAGGCCCAGCCCGCGGCTGTGATGCTTGGAGGAGACATAGAACAGATCCAGCGAGTTATGCCGGGTTTCGCTGTTGATGCACACCACGGCCCCACCCGCCCTTTCGCCGTTGTAAACAATATGATACACCGCTGCCCCGGGGGCATCGAAGGACTCCTGCACATCCTGATCCGACGGAATCGGGCCGTAATCCGAATCCCCGAAGGTATCTACTACGGCAATGCGGAAGGCTTCCTGCAGCTCCCTGCGGAATTTCGGCAGATCGGCTTCCGCCACCCGCTCCAAAGTAACGACTGGTTCCATTTTCATAGCAGGCTCACTCCTTCATTCGTTGAAATTCCCCGTCTAGCCGTTCTGTGAAGCTTTCGAGCTGCTCCACCAGGCCTTGGTCCAAAAAAGGCTCCATCGCCCTTTCCTCCGCGGCAAAAATCGGCGTCAGAATAGAACACGCAAATTCTTTCCCGCTGTCCGTCAGCACAATTTCCTTTTCCTTATTGCCTCGGGCAACAAGCCGGATGTATCCTGCCTGTACACATTCATTCACCACTGTATTCAATGTGGTCCGGGGGATCAGCCACTCGTCACAGATTTGCTTCTGGGTGTGGGACCTCCCATCAGAAATGGCATACAGCAGCACGAATGTGTTGTCCTTGACGCTGAGAGTGCGCAGCAATCGATAATAAAGCTCATCAATACGGTTCACGGCAATCATCAGCCGGTGTATTTTGGTTCGGCTATCCGCCATAACAGCCCTCCCTCTATTCAATCCGAATTCGGATTGAACGTGCATCCGTATTATAATCCGAATTCGGATTGAATTCAAGGGGATAGAAAAACCACATACACCGCCCTGGCCGAAGACCATGTGGCGGTGTATGTGCGTTCTATACCTATATATCAGTACTTCGCTACTTCACGCGAAACGTGCGATGCCCATACCTGCGTACCAAAACAAACGCGAGTAGCAGGTAAATCACTGTTACAGTGAAAATTACCACTGTCAGGCGCGAGCTTGGCACCCGCAAAACAAGGCTGACTCCGCATGCGGACGAGACGGCCATGTTTACTAAGTAATACAGAGGATTTTTTACATTCAGCTCCGTAGAATACGGTTGAAACATGTAATACATACATAAATGATGGACCGTGAAAAAGACAGACAGGGAAACAATGCATACCCATAGCAGGAGCAAATCGCTGCCGAGCCACTCCCCTCCGGCTGAAGCCGCTACAGCGGTCAATGACGCCCCAAGAGCAGCCGCAATCGTCAGGTTCATACCCAATATTTTGCCAAACCGGATACGAAAATGTTCATACGCCGCGTTTCGGTAATAGCTGTACCGCAGCAGACTGAGATCGCAATTGTAGAACATCGTCCTGCATATCTTCTCGCCTACGGCCATGAAATACATAACCAAAGCCAAGATAGGGAAGATCCCTTTCACTCCCCATCCAAGGCGCTCCACTTGTTCCCGAAACAGAAGCACGAGGATCACGCCTGCCACTCCCACAGCACCGATGACGGCTAACCGTTTGTTCACAGGGCCTCTGATCAGACTGTGGTGTCTGATGAAGAAAAGCGCGTTCAGATAGGCATAACCCTTCTTCGACTCCAGCTTGTTCTGCTGCTCCTGCTCTACCTTATAATCGCTGTCCTTGACCCTAACGCTCTTTTTCTCCGCGTCCGACATCATTTTGCCCAAATTCAGCAGCGGGTCATCCCTTTTGGTTGCGGCATCAACCGCTTCTCTGTAACGGGAATAACGGGCCAGCTTCACCGCCGCCCACAGGCCACCCGCCGCAATAAGCAGGCCGGCTGGCCAACTCAGCAGAACCGTTTCCGTTGGCGGTGCCCAGTTGAACAGCAACGGTACATACGCAGCAGCATAACCAAGCGCAATGACGCTCCAAACGATGGCGGTATGCTTGATCAGCACCATGCCGGTTTTCTCAAAGAGCTTAAGGTGTGCGTACTCCGCCACAATCCGCCACAGGGTGATCAAGGCTGCAAGCAGAACTGCCTGTGTAACCGTGGCTCCCATACGTGTCCCAAACAAAAGCAAGGCAGGCACCAGATAGATGAGAAAGGTCACATAACGGTATCCCAGCGAAGCCTTCATGTATCTCGTCGGAGACAATCTCATGAGCTTCACAGCTACATATTTTTCCCGCTTCGGTTCAAGGACCGTTACACTGCTAACGCAAGCAACCACTAAGCTGATCATAGCCAAAATATGAACAAACTGCCTCAGGGTTTGTTCCTCTGTCAACTCCGCCCCTAAACTCACAACAGGCAAAAAGACAAGCATCCCGACATAAGCCAGCCTGGTCATGAATCCCCACAACAGGGTAAGCAGAAACGCGATGACGGAAACGGTTTTTTTGAGCTTCAGATTTGCGTAGGCGGTTTCTTTGATCAGCTTGCCGATCAGGGGCAGCTTCTGAATATAATACATAAGCATATTAACCGTAGTGGATGTGCGGATAGACAACAGCGTGTTAATCGTTCTAAACATGAGCTTCGTCGTCCTTCAGCAGTTGAATGACGGATTGCTCAAACTCGGGGCTCTTCAACAGCTCAGAGGGCACACCGGACAATTTCCCGTTGTTCAATAAGACCAGTTCATCGCACAGATCCGAGGCCAATTGGAGGATATGCGTAGAGAAGATCAGTATGTGATCCCGCTTCATCTCCCGCAGCATATTCTTCATCTCCAAAGCGACAATCACATCGAAGGAAGTAAGCGGCTCATCCAGCAGAATAACCGGCGGCTTCGTCAACAGGAACAGCAGCATCTGCAGCTTATTCTTCATCCCGTGGGAGTAGTTTTTGATCAGCCGGTGCCGGTCCTCGGTGGTCATGCTCATCATATCAAAATAATGGTCAATCCCCTGCTCCGTCTTCAGCTTATCCCGGTTAATATCCATAAAGAATTTGACAAATTCATACCCCGTCAGAAATTCCGGAAGAATCGGAAGGGAATACACATACCCCACATCCTGCTCACGCAGCTCCCGCCTGTTTCCGTTCTCCTCCAGAAGCACCTGTCCGCCATCCGTGGCCATCTCTTTGCTTAAGCAATTGAACAGCGTCGTTTTGCCCGCTCCATTGCGGCCAAGCAGACCATAAATCTTTCCTTGCTCAAAGCTGAACCCCGCTTCCCGGAGCACCTGCTTATCCTCAAACCGTTTCACGATATCCTCTATGATCAAACGCAATTGCAACACCTCCGTATGGTCACAAGAACAATCCCTGGTTTATCTACGGCATAAGGAGGGGCGGGGTTTCAACCGGCTTACGGCCGGCTATTGACGGTAGTTGCAAGATTATTCTGCTTGATTCATTTAACCCAAACTATCCCTTGATATAATTGGAAATTTATTAAACAATAAATTTGCATCAAACGAAGATTATGTATCAGGCTAAGTCGGATTGGTCGGCATACAGAGCCTGATCGAGACTTGGAGGTGAAACATGGCCCTTACATTCGGTTATGTACTTGCCGCGCTCCATGCAAGGTCTGTCAAACAGACGGCGAAACTTGCATGGAGCATAAGATAATTTCGCCGTAATTGTTTGTCGGCCTTGCATCCTTAAAGATCAATTTTAAGGAGCGGGTAATATGACAAACAAATTAAAAGCATATAAAAAGGAATTCGAGCTTTCCTACACGTCCGGCGCTTATGCGACGTTTGAGTTATTGAAAAAACGGACTAGCGACGCCAAGTGCGTATACATCCACTCGGATTACCGCGACGACGATGGCCTTAGCGAGCTGTGCAATGTGCTAAACGTGCCTCTAGTGCAGTCTGACAAGGCATTTAGCATTGTAAACCAAAAGGAAAACAGCTATGTACTCGGTGTATTTCGTAAATACGCGGACGCGCTTGCGGTAGATGAGCCGCATATTGTGCTAGTAAATCCGTCTGATATGGGAAACCTCGGTACCATCATCCGCACAATGGCAGGACTGAATCTTAGAAATCTTGCCGTGATTGAACCGGCGGCGGATGTGTGGAATCCAAAAACCGTTCGTGCCAGTATGGGCGCGTTGTTTCACATACGTCAATGCGTTTATTCGAGCTTTGACGAGTACCAGACGCAATATCCGCTCCACACCTTGTTTCCGTTCATGCTTACTGGCTCGATTGCGCCAGAGGACGCACCTCCGTGTCCACTCTTTACACTGATTTTCGGAAACGAGGCAAGCGGATTATGCGAAGCGTTTGCCCATATTGGTCAAAGCGTTAAAATTCCGTTGTCTGCCGATCTGGACTCGTTCAACCTTTCCATTGCCGCGGGAATAGGAATGTATGCGTTCGCACGGAACAACAATCTGGTGTAAGCGCAAGTAAGTTTATGTGTAAACATTTACTCCTAACCGACCATTACCAAAGCTCGTGGCAGTCACTTGGGCGTACCTTGCTCCGGTTGACTGCCTCTTGTTGTTGACGAAGCCCAAAAAGGGCCGCAGCATCCTGCCTCCCGGCAGTCTGCCACAGCCCCCAAACCCGCGTCCCGCAAGGCTTCCCGGTACTTACTCTTCTCCCGTCGCCACCGGGTTCTCCCCGTGGCTGATCCAGTCGCTCCAGCTGCCCAGATACAGCTTCGCATCCTCCCGCCCGGCCTCGGCCAAGGCCAGCAGATTAGGGCAGGCGGTGACGCCGGAGCCGCAGTACACGATAATCTCCTGGTCCGGATAGATGCCGTCGAACCGGTCCTTCAACTCCTCGGGAGACAACCACAGGCCGTCCGTTCCCAGGTTATCCTTCCAGAACCGGTTTTGCGCTCCCGGAATATGCCCGGCTTTCTTATCAATAGCTTCTTCTTCACCCCGGTAACGCTTCGGTTCCCTGGAGTCGATAAGCACCGTACCCGGCCACTCCAGCCTCTCCCGCACATCCTCCATCACCACCAGCATGCGGTTCTGCACCCGGGCCCCGAACACCTTGGGCTCCGCAGCTGCGGCAGGCTCTGTTGAAACCGGCAGCCCGGCCTCTACCCAGCCGCTGTAGCCGCCATCCAGGAGATATACCTTCTCATGGCCAAGAAACCGCAGCAGCCACCAGAACCGCGCCGCCATCGCTCCTCCTTGGTCGTCATAGGCAATCACCGTCGTCTCCCGGTCAATCCCCCGCTCCCCCAGCTTCAGCACCAGCACACCCAGATCAGGCATGGGATGCCGCCCGCCATACTCCCCCACCGGACCGGAAAGCTCCTCCTCCAGGTCAAAATAAACAGCTCCCGGCAGATGTCCCGCCGCGTAAGCCTCCTGCCCGGAGTGGGACTGCCCCAGCTGGAACCGGCAGTCCGCCAGCACCACGGGCTCCTTCCCCTCCAGCTTCTCCATCACTTGCTCCCTGCTTACAATATACCGGTGTTGATTGGCCATAAACTCCACTCCCCGCTTGACGCGTCAATGTATTGTCATTATACCAAAATCCGCCTCTAACCGCCGCAGTCCTCTGCAAGAAGAACCAGCCGCCGTTTATATGACAGAGCCGCCCTATTTTCCTGCCAGAAAATTTGTCAGAATTTTTAAAGTTTATATCTCCAACAAACGGTTTAAAGAAAGAGTGTAAAGAGAAAGACCAACCAATCTACCACAATAGAATGTTGGAGAGGAGAATGTAAAATGGGTTTCATTTGGTCCTTGATTATCGGTGGTGTTATCGGCTGGCTGGCCGGTGTTATTCTGGGTCGTGACATTCCCGGAGGCGTCATCGGCAATATTATTGCAGGTTTCATCGGAGCCTGGTTAGGTAGCCTGATTATGGGAGAATTCGGTCCGGTAATCGGTGGCTTCTACTTCGTACCGGCTCTGATTGGCGCAGTGGTGGTGGTCTTCCTGACCAGCCTCATTCTGCGCAATACCAGCCGCAGACACAGCTGATGCAGGCAGCGGACAGCGAAGCGTCCGCAATCAAATTGGGAACCGGGACATTCGTCTCCGGTTCTTTTTGCGTTGTGCGGGGGGGATGGGACAGAGCGAAGCCGGCACGGAAGAGACTGGCGGGACACGGCGCGCTCTGCTATCTGCGTGCATTCGCGTGTCAGGGGCGTGCCCATCTGCATACATTCGCTTGTCAGGCGCGTGTCATTCCCATCCTATCCGTGTGCCATTCGCGTGCCATTTGCCTGCATTTCGCATCCCATTCGCATGGCATTCGCATGGCATTCGCATCCCATTCGCATGGCATTCGCCTACCATCCTGCAAAAGTGCAGTTATTTTGAACGAGGAGCCCCCTTTTCCGTGCCTATCCTGCAAAAGTGCATCTATTTTAGTCTGAACCCGCCAAACAGGTGGAATCCGCGGGAAATAGCAGCACTTTTGCATTTATGCCCCTCGGTTAAGCCGCTAAGCCGCCCAATAAATGCACTTTTGCATTTGGGTCAGGTCAGATAGCTTGCCCACCTCTCCAAGTGGAAACCTCTGATATCACTGCAGCCGCCAAACCGGGGAAAACACAGGCGCTCCCCATCGACAGGGCCCATGGGGAGTTGTACAATGAAGGGATGACGCAATATTACGGGAGCGGGTAAAAATGTGTACGAACTTGCGGGGCTTCACCTTTCAGGCGGTGCCCATGAATATCAGACATTGTCAGGACATCTGCACCTGGAGCTATGAACCGCCATACGACATCTACCAGTGGAGCTCCTGGGCTCAGATGGAGGCGGAGGCCGAGGAGTTCGGCGACGCACAAATACGCGAGACCCAGTATATCTCCATTTTGGATGCGGAAAACGGATATTTGGTGGGGTATGCCCAGCTTTTCCCCATTACCGGTGTAACCCGGCTGGGGCTGGGGATGCGGCCGGAGCTGTGCGGCTTGCGAATCGGCCCGGACTTCGTGCGTTTCCTGGCCGAGGAGGCGAAACGGCGCAGACCCAACGATATCATCGACCTGGAGGTGCTGGTGTGGAATATCCGCGCCCAGAAGGCATACCGCAAGGCAGGGTTCGTCATCACCGACCGTTACGAACGCCCGACGCCCAAGGGGAATATGGACTTTTATTGCATGGTGTATCAGGGGGAGCCGGCATTGAATTAACCTCCCTCCCCGCAAAAAAGTGATATGCAGTTTTTCCAAAATGAGGTTATGAAGAGGCAAATCATGCTACAATAGTAGGATGCGATTCATGCGGTGATGCCCACATTCAAGGAAAAGGAGGTGCAGGAATGCTGAAGCTCAAGCTGCCCAAAAACCGGATTGAATTTCTGGCTGCCGGAGCCGAACGCCGGATGAAGCTGGCCGTGCTGGAACGGGGCTGGGAATATTACCACCGGAACCTGGTGCAAAACGTGAATCTGGTGCAGGGTTATATCCTTCAGGCGGATGTCCGGGGCAAGGAGATTTTCCAGGTCAAACTGGATCTGGAGCAGTTCGAGAGAAGCGAATGCACCTGTTCCTTCAACGGATATTGCCAGCATATGGCGGGATTGATCTTCTGGGCATATTCCGCCCACGGCAGGCCGGAGCTTCTGTTGATGCAGCTGAAGCAGGCCATCAATGCCCGTCGGCGGGCGAAGGCGGGGCTGAAGGCCGACAAGGCGGGAGAATCGGCGGCGGCTACCCTGCTGCCGGAGCTGACGCCCAAGGAATGGGCCCGCTATTTCGAGCAGAAATTCCATGGATATTCCCTGTCCAACCAGCATTCGGTGGAGCAGTTCCATCAGACGGTTTGGGACACCCTGGGCGGGACGGCGGAGGAATGGCCGGAGCCGTTATCCGCTCTGTACCGGCTGCACCTGTCCTTGTATGTGCTGGCTAAAATCGAGCAATTCCATCAGGACAACCAATCGTCTTATTTGTCCTACTATATAGAGAACGGCTGCAAGCTGGTAGCGGCCTCCAGCTGGGATAAGCTGAAGGAGCTGGTGCAGGAGCGCCAGGCCTTCCACCAGGCCGCCCTCCAGTTTCCCAAACACTGGAAGGAGACCCTGGAGGCCGTTTCCTCCCGGCTGCTCCATGCCCGGTCGGGACCGGTGTATTGGACGGATGTGTACCGGTTTTTGTGGTGGCAGCTATTCTACGGGGCCGGCGCGGAGCCGGAGGCGGCAGCAGAACGGGAGCTGCACCGGCTCTCCCTGTTGTCCGCACAGGAGAATATCCCCCGGGCCAAGGACGGCATTTATCTCGCCATGTCCCTGTTCGATATTATCCGGGGCCAGGATGCCCAGGCTATGAAGCGGCTCTCGGAGCTGCACACCCGGCAGTTCTCGGATTTCTATGTCATTCTGGAGAAGCTCTCCGGCGGCGGAGAGTGGGAGCGGGTGCTCAGCTGGCTGCGCTGGCTCTTGCCAGTGCTCTCCAAGGCGAAGCAGGAGGAGTTCAACCAGGGCTGTGCCTTCTGGGTGGAAGCGGTGAAGCATCAGCCCACCGATGAGGAGTGGATCCGCGTGATGCTCTCTCTCTTGCCCCGCAGCTACTACTATTACACCGACTATCTGATGCAGACCGGCCGCTTCCGCCAATGGGTGGATCTGCAGCTGGCCACGGGGATCTCCCCGGCCAGTCTGTACACGGCGGAGCTGCATACCGTCGAGGCGCATGACCCGGCACTGCTGCTGCCCTTGTTCCACCAATCGGTGGAGAAGGCGGTTGCGGAGAAAAACCGGGATTCCTACAAGCTGGCCATCCGCCACCTTAAAAAATTGAACAGCCTTTACAAGCAGCTTGGCAAAAACGAGCTTTGGGAGGATTATCTCGCCCGGCTCCACCTGAAATATGCCCGGCTGCGCGCATTCAAAGAAGAGCTGGCGAAAGGACAGTGGGCGACATGATTGTCACCGGCCCTTATACCGTTCACGCCTCGTGGATGCCGGCAGGCGCCCTGTTCCTCTGGGGAGCCCGCCGCCAGGGCGGGTCCGTGGACGCTACCGAGCTGAAGCATCTGCTGTTTGCCTGGCATGCGGCCAGCTTTTACGGCACCTTTATCGAGACGCTGGAGTTTACGGGGAAGGAAGGCGTGGTGCTGGAGTCCGAGGACGCCCTGCATTACTTCTGCGACCCGTCGGAGCTGCAGCATGCCTCCATCGAATGGTCTACAGAGGCCGCTCCGCTGAAGGCCGCGGCTCCCGCCATCCGGGAGGCCCTGGCTGCGGGCAGAGTGATGCCCGATTACGACAAGTGGCGGCAGGGGTCCTTGGGGTGGAAGCTGCAGCTGCCTGAGGAGCTCCGGGGGATGGAGTCCCCGCTCCTCAAGACCTGGGCGGATACGCTTATCGAAGCGGAGGTCCGCCGCCGTCCCGAGCTGCAGGAGGCATTAACCAAGCTCACGGAGACGGTGCCGCGGATTCAGCGGGGCGACATCTCCGCCGATCTGTGGCTGGATGAGGAGGATTGGCTGGTATCCATCGGCTGGAAGCCGGATACCGCCCCCTTCCGCACCTGCCTCCAGCTGGTGGAGCCGGAGCATGACGGGATGTGGCGGCTGGCCATCCTGCTCCAGGACCGGCAGCTGGCAGAGCGGATTATCTCCTGCGACGCCGAAGGCACTCCCAGCCCCGGCGAGCCGGTGCCGGAGGAATGGCAGCCGGAGCTGCCCCGGGTCAGCCGGGATGTGGAGCGTTGGCTTCATATTATCCCGGAGCTCCGGGATACCCATGAGCCGACCCGGCTGAAGCGGGAGCTCACTGCCGACGAGGCCTGGGAGTTTCTCGCCCAGGGCAGCCGGCAGCTGGTAGAGGCGGGTACGCCGGTATTCCTGCCGGCGTGGTGGGAGCGGCTGCGCCGCACCAAACCACGCCTCCGGGCCAAGCTGCGCTCCTCGGTGGGCACAACGGGCTCATCCGCTTTTGGATTGAACCAGCTGATGGAATTTGATTGGCGGCTGGCGGTTGGCGATATGGAGCTGACCGAAGAGGAATTCCGCACCCTCATGGAGGAGAAGCGGCGGCTGGTGCGCTTCCGGGGACGCTGGATCCAGCTGGACCCCAAGCAGATGGAGGCCATCAGCCAGGTGATGAAGCAGGTCAAGAAGAAACGCGGCCTGTCCTTCCGGGATGTGCTGGAGCTGCACCTGGCAGGAGAAGAGGAGGACGGCGAGAACCCGGCCGGCCGGGAAGAGGATGATATCGATCTGAAGCTGGAGGTGGAGCTGAACGACCATCTACGCCAGCTGATTACCCGGCTGAAGGAGCATAAGGGTGTGCCCATGCAGGGGCCGCCACCCGGCTTCCACGGTACGCTGCGCCCTTATCAGGCGGAAGGCGTTTCCTGGCTCCTGTTCCTCCGCCAATTCGGATTGGGCGGCTGTCTCGCGGACGATATGGGCCTGGGCAAAACCATCCAGTGGATCAGCTACCTGCTGTCCGTCAAGGAGCAGGAGGGCCAGGTTCAGCCCGGTGAGGATCAGGAGCCGCTGCCTCCAGGGCTCCTCATTTGTCCCACCTCCGTATTGGGCAACTGGCAGAAGGAGCTGCAGCGTTTTGCCCCCGGCATGAAGGTGCTGCTCCACTACGGGCCCCAGCGGCGGAAGGGTGAGGATTTCCGTAAGGAGGCCATGGAGGCGGATTTGGTCCTGTCCTCCTATACTCTGGCCCATCTGGACGAGAAGGAATTCTCCTCTATTTATTGGAGCTCCATCTGTCTGGACGAGGCGCAGAATATCAAGAACGCCTATACGAAGCAGTCCGGTGCCGTCCGCCGGCTGGACGGGTACCACCGCATTGCCATGACGGGTACGCCCATCGAGAACCGGCTGACAGAGCTGTGGTCCATATTCGACTTCCTGAACCCAGGCTACTTCGGCACCCTGCGGGAATTCAGCCACCGGTTCGTGCAGCCGATCGAACGGATATCCGACCAGGCGCTCATCGGCCAGGTACAGCGGATGATCCGGCCGTTCCTGCTCCGCCGTCTGAAGAAGGACCCGGCTATTCAGCTGGACCTGCCCGACAAGGACGAGAGCAAGGTGTTTATTTCCCTTACCGCGGAGCAGGCCTCCCTGTACGAGAATTATATCCGGGACCTGTTCGAGCGTCTGGACCGGCTTGGCCCCATGGAGCGCCGCGGCCTGATTCTGTCGGCTCTTACCCGGCTGAAGCAAATCTGCAACCATCCCGAGCTGCTGCAGAAAAGCATGCGGGGCGCCGCCATCCAGTGGCGGGAACGCTCCAATAAGCTGGAGCGGCTTCTGGATATGGTGTCGGAGCTGCGCACCGAGGGGGACCGCTGCCTGATTTTCACCCAGTTCGTGGAAACCGGGTATATGCTCCAGCATGTGCTGGAGCAGGAGCTGGCGGAGCCGGTGCTGTTCCTCCACGGCGGCACTCCCAAGCATACGCGGGATGAAATGGTGGACCGCTTCCAAAACGAAAGCCTGCCCGAAGCGGAGCGGAACGGTGTGTTCCTCTTATCGCTTAAGGCAGGCGGGATCGGGCTGAATCTGACGGCGGCCAATCATGTGTTCCACTTCGACCGCTGGTGGAATCCGGCGGTGGAGAACCAGGCCACAGACCGGGCTTACCGGATCGGCCAAAGCCGGCATGTGCAGGTGCACAAGTTCGTGACTCTGGGCACGCTGGAGGAGCGGATCGACGACATGATCGAGCGCAAGCAGGATTTAAGCAGGCAGATTGTAGGCGGAGGCGAAGGCTGGATCACCGAGCTGTCCACCGAGGATCTGAAGGAGCTGTTCTCCCTGCGCCAGGAATGGATCAACGTATAAGCAAATCCACGAATAAGTACAAATCCGCGCCCACCGGACAGGAATACGACTGGATGGGCTTGGTGGTAGTAAGGTCGGCGTATGCCTGGGACAGGATACCCGACCTTTGTTTTTGCATATGTATGATGGTCGGAATGAAATAGGGGCGCCACAGCCAATTGGAGCCGCGGAATTCCTCATTCCGGGTCCATGTGCCGTCCTCGTTCCGGTCGAAATTGCAGGATACCTGGATGCCGTCGCCGCGGCACAGATACACCCGGATGGCGTTCTCCGGCACCTCGTGGATCAGCTCTCCCGCCAGATGGTCCGGCTCCCGTACCGCCGACATAACGGCAGTCCGTTCGGCCAGCTCCTTCAGCCGGTGCTCGGCATCCATCAGCTTCAGGTAAGAGGCATAGGATTCCCGGCCATACCGGCCCATCTGATCGTTAAGCAGCGGGGCATATTCGTATTCGGGCAAAAAATCCCGCTTGGCCTCCGAGAACAGATAACCCTGCACATAACGCGCGCCTGCAGCCATGGCATTCTTCAGATCGAGAACATTCTCCACCCCCTCCACCAAGAGAGAGCCGCCCATCTGCTCGGCGATAATGGAGAAGGAACGGAGAAGGGCCCGGTAGCCGTCGTGGGTGACGCTTTTGCGGAGGATCTTCAGATCCATCTTGATTATATCCGGGCGGAACATGGCGATCCGGTCCAGACTGGAGAAGCCGCTGCCCACATCATCCACCGCAAGCAGGCAGCCGTGCTGCCGGTAGATATCCACGATCTCCAGAAGCTCCTTCAGCTTTCCCGAAAAGGATTCCTCGGTGATCTCCACCACCACCCGGTGGTAGGGCAAGCCATGCTCCTTAAGCATCTCCAGGGTGGGCAGCTTGCCGGTTTCCCGGTAAGCGCGGTAAATCCAGCCGGGCTTCAGATTCACGAACAAAAGACCGGCATATTCCTCTTGGACCGCTTTCTCAAATGCCATCCCCCGGAGTCTCCGGTCCGTGGCAATCTGCATCGGCTCCGGAACGGCCGGATCATGAAAAAAAGCCCCCAGACTGCGCACTTCCCCGCCGATGATTTCCCGGCCCAAGGACTCATGACCAATGACGGACATGCTTTGCAGGGAGACAATGGGCTGAAAGAAGGGGCAAATCTGCCCGGAAGGCAGGTATGTATTCTGGCTGTCGATCATTTGGAGTCCGCCCTTTCCTTCTTCTACCTGTTATGCGCTCGCTCACCGATTTCTTTTCATGATTGTACCAGCAGGCCTCACTGGTATGCAAGCTTCTCATACCTTCAATGTCACATTCATGTCAGATATAAATAAATAAAAAAAATATTGGCGTTCGACATGATCCTACATCATTTTAACACATCTTGCGTTATAATGAAATATTGTAAACGAACGAGCAGGACTAATTGCCTATAATTAGAACAGCTGCACATTCTTCTTATTTCAGGCCAGATTTGGCAGGCGGTGATGTGTATGAACAGACATGGAAAATGGTATGCAGCCGGCTTTACTGTGGTTTCCATTCTGCTCTCCCTCCAGCTGGAATTTTCCGTTTGGGACTTCCGCTACTCCCATCTTGTGATGGCGGGATTGAGTCTGACCGTCATCTGGCTCTTCGGCATCGGCTATGACCGGGCCATGAATCTGGCGGTCCGGGACGATCTGACCCGGGCGTACAACCGGAGGTTTCTTAACCATTCCATTCCCACCCTTTTGAACAAGGCTGCCAAAAAGGGGGAAATCCTGACGCTGACCATTCTGGACTGCGATGACTTCAAAAAAATCAATGACGAAAACGGGCACCATACCGGCGACACCGTGCTTCAGGGTATTGCCAAGCTGATCATCAAGCATACACGGAACGAGGATCTTCTGGTGCGCCTGGGCGGAGATGAATTCGTGCTGGTGACCCGGCATTCCACTTACGGCTCCACCTTGACGGTGATCGAACGGCTCCGTCAGGAGCTGGATATTCTGGCCAAAGAGATGAACCTGACCCTGTCCGTTTCAGCCGGTACGGCGGTGTTCCCCGATGACGGGCACCGGCTGGAGGACTTGATCCGAATGGCCGACTTCCGGATGTACCAGTCCAAGCTGATGCGCAAGGAGGCTTCGGCCTATGCCGCATTGGGATTGTCGGTGGATGAGGAGCAGCATATGAAGCAGGCTTAGCTTTATTTGGACAAGCCCGGCCTTCCGGACGGATCAATTCCGTTCCGGAAGGCCATTTTTGCTGTGCCGGTCAATGATACAAGCCTGAGAGGTGTGCGCCTGACCCGGAGAGAAGCTTGGATAGAAGCACAATCTGCCCCGTATGGTAGCCGTAATGGGCCGGTATCCGGATCAGCAGCGTACGGATCAGACGCCTGTCTCCCGCTTCCTCCTCCGCCGGCGCCCCCGGCTTCATCCGCTGCCAATCCTCCTCTTGATAGGGCACGAATACCTCCCGGAACAGGTCCGCCTCTGTAAGAGTTCCCAGAATCCCGGAGGATTCCTGCCGCACCTTCTTAAGCAGATTCAGCACCTCCTCCCGCGTAAGCCCCCCTGCTGTGGTGAACTCCTGCGAGCGTTGCCGGATTAGAGGTCTGCCGCCCACCGCCGTGACAAAATGCTGGTATTCATTGCCCGCCAGATGCAGGCAATAGTTGCCGGGACTGTTCAGATCCGGTCGCGGCTTGGCCCAAAGCTTTTCCTCCGGCAGCAGCTTCAGGCTTTTTTCGATCAGCTCCAGTTGGTTGTTCATGTAGGTCAATGCATCTTGGACAAGGTCATGCATGGCAACCGCTCCTTTGGATGAATATCGCCTTCTTATGAAAAAAAGCCCCGCCGCCTCAATCCTTCAATGAAGGACAGAAGCAAAACGGAGGCTTTGAGGCACTACTTATTTTTTGAAGATCCCGAAGGGTTTGCCTATCGGCAGGAAGGTCCGGCCAAAATGGTTGTTCAGCACATTGGCGCCGCAGCCGTACAAGGACATCAGCGCGATCAAGAACTCGGATACCGCGGCCACATCATGGAAGAAACCCTCGGCAATGCCTAATGTGGAGAGGGACAGCCCGATGAACAGGAAGTCGATCAGCACGAAGATGATGAACAGCACCTTGTTGGTTTCCATAGCCCCAATGGTCATGAACAGGGTAAAGATCAGATAACCCACAAACGCGGCACCCAGCTGGTGGGTATCCACAGAACCTGCAAGCTTCTCGCCGAAAACGCCCATATTAATCATCCACGTCGAGGCTACACCCAGCCAGAAAAAGCCGTAAGCGGCGAAGGCCGTGGTTCCGAAGGTATTGCCATGTTTGGAATCCTGCACAGCGGCGAACAGCTGGGCGAAGGCTCCCAGGAAAATAGCCCAGGGAATCACATCCGAAAGGCCGTGGGTCCATTCCAGCTTTTGGGTGGATGCCACCAGTGTTACGATGGCCAAGCCGAATAACCCGATTGCCGACGGGTCGGCGGTGGTAATTTTGACGTGCTGAGAGCTGTTCATAGTCTTGCTTTTCCTCCTACGCGCTTCATAGTAATGGTCCTCGACACCGATGTAAGAATCCGTCCGTAATTGTCGGGTCACAAGGATTTTAACGGATTCCGGCCCAAAAGACAATTGAAATTTCCTGAAATTTGGACTTTACAAGTTGACCCAAGGTTGATAATATTAATTACTATCAAGCCCCTGTAACATGGTTTGTGAAGTTACAATTTCATAATAGCAACGATATTCCTTCACCGGAATACTTCTTATCAAGAGTGGCTGAGGGTAAGGCCCTATGAAGCCCGGCAACCGGTCCATCCGTCAACGGACGACAAGACTGAATGAACGCATTCTTATTTCCGCGTTCCTATCGCTTGTTTCCTCCGGCGGACAGACGTCTTGGTGCCAATTCCTTCGGAAATCCAAACGGGTTTCCGGCAGATGAGAGGGGAATGAATCGTTTTTAGCGAAACTGCTGACGAGCCACCCTTTTTCTCTGCGAAAAAGGGTTTTTTATTTTTCCGAGAAAAGGTGGCATGGCAGGACTATGATTCGCTTGAACGAGATAACGAAGACCTATACCGTCGGCAAAAAGGCTGTGCCTGCCCTTCACGGCATCTCCCTCACTGTCGCCCAGGGCGAAATCTTCGGCGTCATCGGCCATTCCGGTGCCGGCAAAAGCACCCTGATCCGCTGCATCAATCTTCTGGAGCGCCCTACCACAGGGAAGGTCCATGTGGATGGAGTGGAGCTGTCGGCCCTGTCCGATAAACAGCTGCAGGAGGAGCGGCGGAAGATCGGCATGATCTTCCAGCACTTCAATCTGCTGTCCTCGGCGACGGTGGCCAAGAATGTGGCCTTCCCGCTGGAGCTGGCAGGAGTGCCCAAGGAAGCCATTGGCCAGCGGGTGAAGGAGCTTCTGGAGCTGGTGGGCTTGGAGGAGCATGCGTCCAAGTATCCGGCCCAGCTGTCCGGCGGCCAGAAGCAGCGGGTGGGTATTGCCCGGGCTTTGGCCAATAATCCCAAGGTGCTCCTGTGTGATGAAGCGACCTCCGCTTTGGACCCGCAGACCACCAATTCCATCCTGGCTCTCCTGTCCGACATCAACAGGAAGCTGGGGCTGACCATCATGCTGATCACCCACGAGATGCATGTGATCCGCACCATCTGCGACAAGGTGGCGGTCATCGACGGGGGACGTATTGTGGAGGAAGGTCCGGTAACGGAAGTGTTCCTGAAGCCACAGCATGCCACCACGCGGGAATTCGTCGAGCAGGTTTCCGACAGCCAGGAGCTGAAGGAAGCCATCCGCCACGGCAAGGCCTCCGGCCAGCACCGGATCGTACGCATTACGTACCTCGGTGAAACCACCTACGAGCCTGTGCTGTATGAGGTGACCCGGCAGACGGGTACACCCTTCGCCATCCTGCAGGGGACTATCTCCCGGATGAAGGATACGCCTTACGGCCAGCTGACCGTTCAATTCGGCGGATCGGAAGCGGATGTGGCGCGGACGCTGGACAGCCTGAAGGATCGCGGATTTGATGTGGAGGTGCTCTAGTATGCTGGAATGGTTTAAGAATGTGGACCCGCAGGAAATCTGGCAGGCCAGCCAGGATACGCTGACCATGCTGGGTATGTCGGCCCTGTTCACGGTTTTGCTGGGTCTGCCGTTGGGCATTCTGCTGTTTATGACCTCCCGAGGACAGATTTTGCAGAACCGGTTTGTATATCTGATTTTATCCATTGTGGTGAATGTGCTGCGTTCCATCCCGTTTGTGATCCTGATGATTCTGGTAATGCCCTTCACGAAAATGCTGGTGGGCACGACCATTGAAGTAAAAGGCTCCATCCCGCCGCTGGTCATCGCCGCCGCCCCGTTCTTCGCCCGTCTGGTGGAAACCACCCTCCGGGAGGTGGACAAAGGTGTGGTGGAAGCCGCCAAGGCAATGGGAGCGTCCAGCTGGCAGATCATCCGCAAGGTGCTGCTGCCCGAGTCCTTGCCCGGTCTGGTGGCCGGCATCACCATCACCACCGTAACCCTGGTATCGTATACCGCTATGTCGGGGATTATCGGAGGCGGCGGTCTGGGTGACCTGGCCATCCGCTACGGCTACCAGCGCTTTATGCCGGACGTGATGGTAGTGACGGTGGTCATTCTGATTCTTCTTGTCATTGTGCTGCAAACCCTGGGCGACCGTCTGGTCATCCGGTTCAGCCGCAAATAAATGAGGAGCCTGTCCGGCGAATCTGCGCAGAGCGCATGGAGAAAATATATCGGGACGTTCCAGCCGGATGGCTGTGTCCCTTAGAAATTCTCCTGCGCCGCTGCGCAGACCGCAGGATTGACCCATATATGGGTTTTTTGCTACCAAGAAGCCCACTATTCCCATCATAATACTTATATTCTTGAGGAGGGTTTTATCTGATGAAGAAACAATGGCTTGTTGTTCTGTCTCTGGTTTTTGCACTTACCTTTGTTCTGTCCGCCTGCGGTGAAAAGAAGGATTCCGCCGCTTCTCCCGCTGCCAGCACGGCTGCCGGCGCTTCTACCGCTGCTACTGCAAGTCCTTCCACCAGCCCGTCCACCGCTCCCGTTACCCTGAAAATCGGCGCCAGCGCCGTGCCCCACGCCGAGCTGCTGGAGCATGTGAAGCCTGCGTTGGCCAAGGAAGGCGTGAACCTGGAAATCAAGGTGTTCACCGATTATGTGCTGCCTAACACCCAAGTGGCTGAAAAGCAATTGGACGCCAACTTCTTCCAACACGTTCCTTACCTGGAGCAGCAAAACAAGGACCGCAACCTGAAGCTGGTGAAGGTAGCCGGCATTCACATCGAGCCCTTCGGCGTGTACTCCTCCAAGATCAAGAAGCTGGATGAGCTGAAGGACGGCGCCAAGGTTGCCATCCCCAATGACCCCTCCAATGCCGGCCGCGCTTTGGCCCTGCTGGAAAAAGCCGGTCTGATCAAGCTGAAGGACGGCGTCGGCATCAACGGCACCGTGAAGGACATCGCCGAAAACAAGAAGAACCTGAAGATCACTGAACAAGAAGCGGCTATGCTGCCCCGTGTATTGGGTGAGGTGGACATCGCCACCATCAATACCAACTATGCGCTGGAAGCCAAGCTGGTACCGACCAAGGATGCTCTGTTCATCGAACAATCCGACTCCCCATATGTGAACATTCTCGTTGCCCGTGAGGACAACAAGGACTCTGAGCCCCTGAAGAAGCTGGTGAAGGCTCTTCAAACCGAAGACGTGAAGAAGTTCATCGCCGAGAAGTACCAAGGCGCCGTTGTCCCTGCGTTCTAAGTTGGTTGCTGTATTCGCCGTCGCCCTCGGGCGGCGGTTTTTTGTTTGGAGCGGGGGCCCGCTCCGTTCTCAGCTACTGATAGACAGAGTCCCCTCCTGCTTTCTCCTGTTTCATGGACACACCCCCTGCCTGCTCCCTAACGCCCCCCACAAGCCTTACGAACAGAGCTCCGACCTCCCCTGTGCCCGTACGCCTATGGTATAATCCTGCTCCATCCCCCTCTACAGCCCTTGCATGCCCACGAACATAATCCTAGCCCCAGTCCCTTCTACGGCCCCTGCATGCCTTACGGACATTCTGCTGCTCTTCTCTTTCCGTATAACTTACGGACAGAGAAGACGTTATTTGGCTAAAAAACGGTCACTTTCAGTTCTTGCGGACTGGGGAGCCGTTATTTGTGCAAAATGCAGGTCTGGGAGAGCTCAAAGGGTAGAATAGCGGAACGTGTGTCCTTTAAAATCAAAAACATGCTGGGAATGGTGGAATAAGGGCCTTTGGGTCCGTTGGACCATACTGTAAATGGCAGGGCGGCTGATTAGGTCGGAGGAGGAAATTGGAGAGGGGTGGAGAGAATTGGCGGGGCAAGGAACCTTCACACATGTCCGTTTTTCTTAAGAAACGGACGTCCTCCGCACCACGTATACTGTACCAACTGTAAAAAGCACGGTTACCGATTATGGGACGCTATGCGGAGGGCTCAGAGCTAATACGCAGAAAGGAGGCGACTAGTCATGCATATTCTGACGTATTCCTTGTGCGACGGCGGAGCAAGCTCCGACGAATTTTACCGGAGGGTGGCGGAGCTGACCGACGCCTTCCTTCTATATGCGAAGGAAATGCTGCTGCCGCATGCGGAGAGGCTGCGCCAGCTGGCGGAACGGACGGGGGCCGAGCCTCCCCGTTCCGTGGAGGAGTACGCCTTCGACCTGCTGGCGGCGGGGGTGTTGTGGCGCGTGTACGGCACTCACGCGCTGGGGTTGACTCCCGCCAGAGGCAGGCTGCTGCGCCGGCTGGCGGGAGTGCGCACGGCATCGCCGCGGCTGAAGCCCGCGGCGGACCGATTGCGCGCCACCTGGGGCAGCAGGTGGCTGCTGGAGCAAGGAGGCCCCGCTCCGCAGGGGGCCTCCCCGGCAGTGCCCGCTTCTCCCACTCCCGCCCAGTGGGAGAAGCTGCTGCTGTGGCTGGAGGCCTCCGGCGACTTCAGCCAGGAGGCGGGCCGGCTGCGTCTGGCGGCCGGCTGCCTCACCAAGGCGGCGCCGAGGGCCTTCCGCGCCGCAGCGGAAGCGGCGGTGGAGGCCGCCGCTTGGTTAACCCACGCGGGTGCCCGGCTCCTTGGCGGGTATACCCGCCAGGTGGCCGCCTTCCGCGCCGGACTGACGGAGCGCTCCGCCCGCCGGGAGGACGCCATTCTGCGCAACCGCAGCGAGGTAGAATATCACCTCAACTGGCTCGGTGCAGAACTGATGAACCGCGCCTACCGCGGCGCATTTGAAGCCGCCGGGAAACGGGCGGTGCTTCTGCCCGTTTGCCTCCGTGCCCATACGGGTACGGCTTGTGCGGCAGTACGCAGCGGCCAAGGCCATACCTGCCTGCGCTGCGACGCCAGCTGCCGGGTTGCCTCCGTTATGGAGCTGGGAGCAGCCGAAGGCGTTGAGGTGATTCTCATCTCCCACGAAAGCGACGCCTTCTCCCATACCCTCATCAGCCGCCTGCTCCGGGAGAATACGTCGATTGTGGGAGTCGCCTGCACCCTCAACCTGGTATCAGGAGGACTCCGCGCCAAAGCAGCCGGACTGGCCGCCCAATGTGTGATCCTGGATTATTGCGGCTGCGGACAGCACTGGGACGATACAGGCGGGTTCCCGACGGATCTGAGCCTGCACCGGCTCCAGTCGATTCTACGGTCCGATCCCTCCTCTCCAACTCCCCGTCCAGAATAGTTCATCATGCAGCAGCCTAGGGTCTGTCTTCAAACCCGCTTGAGGGCATCTTTTACCGCCTTTTCATCCCTTGCTGCGTTACTTTCGCTTGACGTACCCCCGGTACGCCTTCACAAAAGTGCCTTGCCTGGAATGAAAATTCGCCAAATCTGCTCCCCTCGGAGTTTGAAGACAGACCCTACTGTCCCACCGAACACCCTCCAGCGGGTTCAGCCCGTTTCTGTCGGCCAGCCTCCATGCCTCCTCCCCCATCAGTCATCCATGGGCTTAGAGCGGTTATTCCGGATAACGGAACCGCATTTCCTTTACTCCAGCCCCTTCGGAAGCTGAATTTGATTCTCCCGGTACAGCTCCCCGGTCTTCCGGGGTACCTGCGGTACAGTGATGGCCATGGGACCGTCGTCGGTCTCAACAGTGGCCGTCACCCACATCCCCTTCGTCTCCAGCCGGACGGCGGGCAGCGCCTTCTCCTCGCCCAGGGAGAAAACAAAGACCCATACCGCCTTCTCCAGAGTATGGAAGTCAAAATCCCGCTCCCCGCCCGATGCAATCACATAATCCAGGCACATTCCATTGGCTGCGCGCTCCACCTGAACGAAGAGCGGCCCATACGAAGCGCTGTCCAGCACCGCTTCCACCTGCAGAGCAGTGTCCCCAACCTTCGCTTCAAGACGCATTCCGTCCTGAGCCACCGGCACATCCAGCCCTGCTGCGTCTCCTCCCAGCAGCAGACGAACACGCAAATCCTTCGCCCTGAACAGGCCGTTAATGATATCCAGGTCCTGATGCCAGGCACCATTGTCCGTCGCCAGGTTGAAGCTGAACAACACCTGCTGGCGGAACTGCACGCCGCTAAAAATCGCCGAACAGAAATCCTTGCCGTCCTTCAAAAATTGCAGTTGAACCGACACCGTTTTCCCCTCTCCGGCAGCCACATACCCCAGCAAATTACGGCGCTGGTTCCACATGCTGCCCATGCTGTAGCTGCCGAGAGTCAGCTTCCCGTTCTGGTACGTGGTGGCGTAATTCTGGTAGCCGGTCTCCTTCTCCTGCAGTGTAGGCTCCGTAAAATATCGCTCCTCGGGCGAGCTGAACAGGTATCGGTACTTTTCGGGGCAACGAATACCTGCCGGATCATCCTTCAGCGCATTGGCCAGGAACGCTTTTTCACTGGGCCGCAGCATGGTGCCGTAAGTTCGGCTATGTGGCCCCCCCCATGCCCCCGTCGCCGGGTGATAGTGCCGGGCCACCATATGCCAGGCCAGGTCCAGCAGCCGTTCTGCCACCGCCACGGCCTCCGCCGATTCCGACTGCGTATAAATGTCGTGCAGCTCCTCAATGGCAATGGGCGTATAACAAGGGCTGTTATATTCCGAAAACGTGCCGATATCCGCCGTATACGCATAAAACGTCTGAAGACGCCGGATACCGTAGCCCCTCAGCTCCTCATTTTCCAGCAGCTCGCCGCCAAGCAGCGTTACCAGCGCGCCCATAATGGCAATGTTCGTATAATGGGGTCCGACATTGCGGATCACAATGGCCTGACAGGCATGATATACCGCATCCCAGAGCCGGGCCACTAGGGACTGCGGCAATAGGGGCGCATAATGCTTGGCAATCAGCAGCAGCTTCTTGCCGTGGAAATCCGCCATATTCCAATCGGGGCGATCCATCTTGTCCAGCGGCTCCTCATAAAAATACGGCCAAATCCCATAGGTTGCCCGCGTGGGGTCCTGATCCTGACAGGCTACAACAGCCTCCAGAATGTCCGCCGCCCGCTGCACATAATCCTTTCCGCCCGCCTGCAGAAGCTCGTAAGCGTAGCAGGTCGAAGGATACAGAGCGTGTACAACAGGATGGGTGTCCGGCTTCAGCGCCGTATGATAGGTTGCGGTCAGCGGCGTCCGGACCAGCTTGACCAAAGCGTCATAGTTTGCTTCCGTAGTCTGAAGCTTCGCCAGCAGTTCGGCATGATGCATCATTGATCTTCTCCCTCTTGAAGCTGTATTCTCCCGAAGCAAGCTCCCTGGTCATCCCTTCATACACAAATGTTGCGAATACTCCCTCCGGAAGAATAATCCTGATCGTCTCCGGATCCCACGAAATTTCCAGCCGGCCGTAAGGGGTTTGATGCCAGGCGCGGAATTCCTGCACATCCGCGGGAATGTAGGGGGCAAGCCGGAAGCGCTTGAATCCCGGATGGCAATCGTCAATGCGGAAGCCCGCAAGCGCCTTATAGTACCAGGCGCCGATTTCCGAAAACATATGATGGTTCATGGATGAGCCTCCGTACCAATTTTCCCCGAGAGTTCCCGCACACAAGTCCGTCATGTAGCCCCAGCCCGGAAAATCCCTCCGGGAGGCAATCTTATAGGCAAGCTCAACATGCCCGTGGTCGGTAAGGACGTCCAAAAGCATTTTGGCGCAAAATATCCCCCCCATAATGTGGCAATCCGCATTGTCTACTGTTCTGATCAGGTGATTCAGGGTTTGCGGCACATCCTCGGCAAGGCCAAAATAAAGCAGCATGGCATAAAAAAGCTGACTGTCCGTCTGCAAGCCCCCATATTCCCGCAAGAACGCAGCCTTAATCTCCCCCGCCAGCCCGGAGGCCTGCCGCTGATTTTCCTCCTTATGCAGAATCGTGGAGATTCTCGCGAATAAATCGGCCATGTAAAAGGAATAGGCCGTCAGCAATGCTGCTGTGGGACATTCGGGCGCGCCGGCAGGAGCAGACCAGTCCCCAAGACCAATCCGGCAAATGTCATGGTCGAGAATGGACCGGAGATACCCGAGATACTTCTCCATCGGCTCATAATACCTTTGGAGATAAGCGGTCTGGCCCGTGTAGCGGTACAGCTGCCAGGGGATGACGAACAGAGCGGCATCCCAGGCCGGTCCGCACAGCATGTGGTCATATCCCCAGCTGCTGGTGGGGGCAATACAGGGAATACGCCCGTTTGGGCGCTGGCAGTCGGCAAGATCATCCAGCCACTTCATATAAGCGTTCTGCATCGCAAAATTAAACAGCGCCTGCTCGCAGGACAGATGGGCGTCTCCGGTCCATCCGTTTTTTTCCCGGTGCGGACAGTCGGTGGGGATGTGGTGAAAATTGGTTAAGGTGGAACGGCGCACAGCCTCCTGAATTTTGGTAATATGGGGATTGTCGCATTCCAGCCCCCCGACGTCGGCCAAATCGGTATGGAAGCAGCGGGCCACTACCTCGATGGTTTCATAATCCCCATAGACTCGCGCATAACGGAACCCGTTGTAGCTGAATTCGCTGTGCCATACCTCGGTTCCCTGACCTGACAGAATGTACTCGTCACACTGAAACCGTTCGTCATACACATGCTGCCTGTATCTTTCCAGGTCCGGGGTTCCCGTGGCCCGCAGCAGCTCGAAATATTGAATCGCCACCTTGCTTCCTTTTTTGCCTGTTACCCTGATCTCCACATTTCCCGACAGGTTGACGCCAAAATCATAGATAACCGGCAATGGACCGGGGATAATCGCAACCGGCTCGATGACGCTTCTCACTCTTATGGGCGGGATCCGCTGCTCCTCCATCACACCGCCGGGAGCAGGGGCAATGGAAGCCTGCTCCCATCCTTCGATCCGGTATCCCCCGTCGAAGGTTTCCCCGCACCGCAGGGAATTGAACACGGTACCGCTTCGGGCGCATTCCCAGCTTGCATCGGAGAAGAGGAATAATTCCCCGTCGATGTATAGCTCTGCAATCATCTTGGGCTGGGCCCGCCAAACCGCATGTTCAAACTGCCAGGCGGAGGCCTGCATTTCGTTATACCAGCCGTTTCCCAATGTAATCTCGATAGAATTGGCGCCTTCGGTCAAGTACCCGCTTAGATCGCAGATATTATACAAAACCCGTTTATCATAAGCGGTAAAAGCAGGCTGCATAATCTCGTCGCCTACACGCCGTCCGTTAATGGCCATCACATAGAAGCCAAGTCCGCATATGCGGACTTGAGCGGCTTTTACGCCGCTTGGCAAATGGAATCTCCTTCTGAATACCGGCGCAGCATGGCCGGGGCATCCGGCGAAGGTGATCCATTGGGCTTTCCACTCGGGCTTGAATTTCATTCCTTCACATTCTCTCATGGATTTTGTTTGCCTAGCGCTTGTTCCCGGTATTCCGAAGGGGTAAGGACCGTCAGCTTTTTGAAAATCCGGATAAAGGTGTTCACGTTGCTGTAGCCCACCGCCTCGGCGATATCCCTTATCTTCGCGTCGGTTTCCACCAGCAGCCGTCTGGCCTGGATCATCCGCAAATTCATCAGGTAATCGATAAAATTGCTTTCCGTTTGCTCCTTAAACAGCTTGCTTAAATGGGATACGCTCACATGGAATTCATCCGCCAGCATGTTCAGGGACAGATCGGCTCTGCTGAAATTGGCATGGATATAGTCCAACACCTTGACCACCAGATCATTTTTCTCCCGGCTGCTTCGTTTGTGCCGAATCTGCTCCATGCACTCCCGCAGCGCGGACAGGATAAAGCCCTTCATATCCTCCAGATTGTCGTGCTGGTTCAAGGAATCCCGCATCTCCTGGGGCAGGCGGAACTGCTCCGGCTCAATCCCCGCCTCTCCCGCCACTACGGCGGCCTTCATGAGACATTGCAGACTCATCTGCCGAATCAATTCGGGAGGCACGCCATATTGAGTAAAGGCAAGAAACCAGCGGTCTATCTGCGTCTTCAGCTTGTCCCCGTCCAGCAGCTTCAGGGAATCCATTATGCCGTCCGTCATCATCACCAGCCGGTAGAATGGGGCCGATTCCTCACCTTGCACATCATCCTGGGTAATCACCGTATTCGTCCCCAGAATCAGCCGGTAGGCTAGCACATTGCAGGCCTGCTTGAAGGATAAATGAATCTCCCCCGGCGTTTCCGCCAGTCCGCCTACACCGATGGTCACAGTACGCTTAAAGTTTTCCGCCACATAATTTTTGATCAATTCCGCCACCACTCCGGCCCGCAGCTCGTCCTCCCCGTCGCCGTCCTGGAAGCTCATGAGAATGGCGCACCGGCCGTTTTCCAGCTCGATGGCCACCCCTTTGCCCTCCGCCTGGATCAGCTCCTCGGCCACATTGCACAGGGCGTAATTGTACAGGTGGATATCCCGGGGCGTGAGCGGCTCAGAACGCTGGTCAAATTCCGCCGCCAGCACCACAAAGCGGTTCATATCCAGCTCCATTCCCAGCATGTCCATATACTGTCTGGTGTTGGAGATATTGATTTTATAATCGCTCAACAGCTCCATTACCAGCTGCCACTTCAGAATCGGCTTGGTGTCACGGACCTGTTGCTGAAGCTGCTCGCTCTTCACCAGAATATCCTCGAACCGGGATTCCAGCAGCTTCAGGCCATCCCCTCCGGCATCCCCGGCAGGGTGGGGAGCCAACGCATTCAGCTTGGCCGTGATGGTCTCCATAAACCGGTCCAGCGGCTTGAAGGTCCATCTGCCTACAGCAAAAGCCAGCACCGCTGCCAGAAGGAGGATCAGAGCCGACAAAACGGTGAGCGAATTGCGAATCACAATCAGGGGTTTGTTCAGCTCGATCTCCGAAACGACCCGCACAATTCTCCAGCCCGTATACGGATTCACCTTGTAAAAAACAGTGGAGGCCTTATTATTCACTGTGGCCTTGAAGTAACCCGACCTCTTGTCCATCGCCGCCATCTCCGCCACGAAGGGGGTGGAGCTCCAGCTTTCACCCAGCGAGGATTCATCGGGATGAATCACCACCACACCATCCTTGTCCAGCACCAGGCTTACTCCCTGGGCATCCTGCTCATGGTGAATCAGAGGCAATAAAAGCTCCGCCTTCAAATTGAAGGCCACTGCACCCTTGCGGTAGCCGGAGGAATGAATCATCGGATAGGTCCGGACGAATGTCACCACATTGCGGTAAATGGGAAAGTTGGAGTTCCGAAGCAGCACCTTGCGGCTGCCCAGCCAGTCGGAATAACCGTCGAATTGGCTGAACCGGCCGATCCAGGAATAATCCCTCACCCGCAGCTCCTCCGTGAGAATATCCCCGGACACCAGCCGGTCCTGGGAGTAGGAGTACATGTCCACAGAGAACAGATATTCGTCGCTGTGGATGAGCCTGTCGATATGATTGCCGACGCGGTAATCATTATCTGTCCGCTCTCCCTGCGGCAGATCGTCATCAAAGAACTTTCTTACCTCTTCATACTGGATCAATTGGAGGGCTTCATTATCCACATTCTTCAGCACCAGCTCCAGCTTCTGCTCCATATGCTCCAGCAGCTCCACATTGGTGCGGATCAGCCGGTCCTTCAGGTCATCAGTAAAGATCAGATAAAACAGCACCGCCGATACGGTTATGATCAGGAACAGAAACATGATCAGGCCTGTGATCACTTTTTTCATCCACCGGTTCTCTGCACTGCTTACGCTTCTGTTCATGCCTCTGTTCCCTTCATGTGCGTAATTGGCGGTGACTGTACATTATTTGAAGCTGGCTTTATTCGCTTCATACCATTCCTGGGCCATCGCTTCCACCTTCTCGCCGCCCAGGCGCTTCCATTCCTTGCGGATTTCCTCCAGACCCCAGGCTGCCGTATATTGGCTGCCCTGCATGGCCACCTTGGCGCGTACCCCTTCAATAAAGGGCTTGAGGGCAGCCTGTATATCGTTCAGCTCCGTGAGGTTGGGCTGATAGGGAATATCCCGGCGGAAGGCATTCTTGGTGGCCGTCTCCAGCCCCTTCTTGCTCAGCGCAGCCAGCCGTTGGGAGGTCTCATCCGGCGCAGCCTTCACCAGCAGATCGGCAGGAGAGAACTTTACATTCCTCAGAAACCCGTATTCCCCGGCATAGGCTACTTCCTTCTTGTACTTATCCGCATCCAACTGCTGGGCCACTCCGTTCACATTCTTGTAGTGGACCCCTTCCGTACCATTAACCAAGGTCATCCAGCCTTTGTCCACTAGCCAGTCCAGATACTCTACAGCCGCCTTGGGATTCTGCATTTCCTTATTGAACGCTACAAAAATGAAGGGCGCAGTCTCTTGGTACAGTCCAAACTTGCCGTTTTTGGTGGAAACCGGCTCCAGCGGCACAGGGTTGGCGCCGGGCACATTTTTCCACATATCCCGGATATGGACCTCCATGGCGCCACTTCCCCAGCTGGCTACATAGATGCCTGCTTTGCCAGTGGTCCAGAGCTGGTTGGCCCGCTGGAAGTTCTTGTCCGTGAGATATTCCTTGTCCACCAGCCCGGCCTCATACATTTGCTTCTCCAGAGCCAGCGTATCGCCGAAGCGGTCGAGGGTGGCACCGTACTTCATTTTGCCGCTCTCCAGGTACCATTGGCTGTTGATAGCCGCGTTCATGGCGGAGTAGGCGTCAAAGGTGGTACTGCCCACCAGAGGGATTGTATCAGCTTTGCCGTTGCCGTCCGGATCCTGATCCTTGAAGGCCTTGGCTACCGTAATCAATTCATCCATAGTGGTTGGCGTTTTCAGGCCCAGCTTATCCAGCCAATCCTGCCTGATCCACATCCCGTGGTTGGCGATGGAATCCAGGGTCCGTTCGGTGGCGACGGCGTACATCTTGCCCTCGAAGGTCAGGTACGGCTTCAGCTCGGGATGCTCCTGCAAATATTTTTTATAGGAGGTGCTGTATTTCTCAATATATTGGTCCACTGGCTGAATGGCTCCCTGGGTAATCAGCTTGCCGATATAGTTCCGGTCATACTCCCAGATCAGATCCGGCGCCTGCTTGGAGGCAATCAGCACGTTCAGCTTGTCCTGAGCCTGGTTGCGGGGAACGGGAACCACCTTCACGTCAATGCCGGACTGCTCCCGGATCCATTTGACCCAACGGTTGTTTTCGTAGGTGCCTTCGTCGCTGGAAACCGAGCCTCTGTCGAACATGGAGAAGCTGACGGCCTTGGGCAGGCTGGCATACGGATCAGCCGCCGCTGTTCCCACAGCCGATGCCTCCGGCGACGGAGCTGCCTCCCCTGTCCCCTTGTCAGAGCATCCCGCCAATACCGCTCCGGCCAGCACGCATAAGGCAGCTGCTGAAGCAACCCGCTTTTTGTTTTGTCTGGTTTTCATGTGTAGACCTCCTGATTTCATTATAATATATCAAGACTGCGCAAACAGCCTGCGATATCAGCCTTTGACAGAGCCTAACAGGACTCCCTTCACAAAGTGCTTTTGCAGCAGCGGGTACACGCACAAGATCGGCATGATGGAGAACACGATGGAGGCCGCCCGCACCCCCTCCGGGGTAATCATCCGCTCCGTGACTCCCTCGCCACTCCTCAGCATCTCCGGGCTGACCAGGTCGATCATCTGGTACAGCTTGACCATCAGGGACATCTTGTCGGTGCTGCGGATGTAAATCAGCACATTCATGTAGGAGTTCCACCAGCCCACCGCATAAAACAAGGTCAGCGCCGCAATTACCGGCATGGACAGCGGGAGAATAATCCGGAACAGCACCACCCATTCGTTGGCCCCATCCATGGCCGCCGATTCCTCTACCTCCGCAGGCAGCCCCTCGAAGAAGGATTTCATGACGAACATGTTGTAGACGCTGACCAGGGCAGGCAGCCAGATGGCCCAATAGGTATTGACCAGCCCCAGGCTGTTGATGAGCAGGAAGTGGGGAATCATTCCGCCGCCGAACAGCATGGTGAACAGCACGCCCTGCAGCAGAACGCTTCTGCCCTTCAGCCTGGGCTTGGATAAGGGATACGCGGCCAGAACGGTGAACACCATATTGAGCAAAGTGCCTACAATTGTAATCAGGACCGTGTTCTTCATGGCCACAATCAGTTGTCCGTCGTCGATCAGGTTCCGGTACGTCTCTGTGTTGAAATCTACCGGCCACAGGAACACCTCGCCTGCGGAGATAGCCCTGCTGCCGCTGAAGGAGGTAGCGATAATATTCAGGAACGGAAATACAGTTGCAGCGGCGAATAACGCCAGCACGGTGTTATTAAGCCAGTAGAACAGGCTCGTTTTACTGAAGCCTTTTGTCCTCATGGGACCATCACCCCCTTTTTTGTCCGGGCTACCACAGCCCTCGTTCTCCCATGGCTTTAATCAGCCCGTTGACACTGACCACCAGGATCAGCGCCACCACCGACTGGAACAGGCCAAGCGCCGTGGTGTAGCTATATTGCAGATTCTCGATTCCGCGGGTGTACACATACGTGCTGATGACTTCCGCTACCTGGTTAACGGCTGGGTTCTTCATGGTGAACACCTGCTCGAAGCCCACATCCATCATTTTTCCCACCTGCAGGATCAGCAGAATCGCCGCGGTGCTGCGGATGCCGGGAAGGGTTACATGCCAGATTTGCCGGAGCTTGCTGGCCCCGTCGATCTTGGCGGCTTCATAAAGGGTGGGATCAATCCCTGCCATGGCGGCCATGTAGAGGATGGTGCCGAAGCCCGCCTCCTTCCAGATGCCCGACGCCACAAAGGAGATGGGCCACCAGAAGGAGCTGGCCATAAAGTAGATTGGCTCCATCCCGAAGAGCTTCAGCACCGTGTTGACGATTCCCGTAGAGGGAGACAGCATGGCGATGACAATGGTGCCCAGCACCACCCAGGAAATAAAGTGGGGGATATAAAGCAGGTTCTGCAGCACCCTCTTATAGCCGTTCCCGCGTACCTCATTCAGGAGGACAGCCAGGACAATGGGCACCGGGAAGGCAAACACCAGATTGTACAGATTGAGCAGCAGGGTATTGCGCAGCACAATGTAAAAATCGCTGCTGGAGAACAGCTTCCGGAAGTGCTCCAGTCCGGCCCAACTGCTTCCCCAGATGCCCTCGGTCAGTCGGTAGTTTTTGAAGGCGATGATTTCTCCGAAGAGGGGGGCGTACTTGAACAGCAGAAAATATACGGCCACCGGTACAAGCATCAGATACAAATATTTGTCCCGCAGGATATGCTTTCTCCACCCCTGCCTGGGACGGGCGGAGGCCAGGGCAGCTTGAGCAGGCTGCGGGTGCGGGTATGTTCCTTGGGATTGCCGCAAGGGGATCTCTCCTTTCGTATGCTGTTGAATCTGCCCTAACGGTAACACGCGGCAAGAGGAGCCGAAATCGCTACCTTTTGCTCTCGTATCTTTTTTCGCGGGATTCTGATCTTTACTTTTTGTGATGGTTTTTACTTTTTGGGAAATGGGGTGATATACGTCGCTCAAAAATGTAAAAGAAAGGCTCAACAACCGTAAAAAACCGATTGTTGAGCCTTCCAGCGGGGCCGCTAGAGGCCTCTATCCGTCGAAGACGGCGCAGTGACTTTACAGACCAGGGGTCTGGACCAGAAGCAGATCTCCAAAAGCGTCCGGGTCCTTGGACGAACCAATCCCACTCATATACTCCATCCAGCCCCGTCTACCGGAGCCGTCGTTATCATTAATCAGCATAGAGAATCCAAAATCCGCTCCCGGAGCCGCTGTTATTCCGGCCGGCAGCAACGCGTTCCACGGAATCGCCATTTCGTAGGTTGTGGTGCCGCTGTCGTCATCCCGGGTAACCGCAAATTGCGCATTACCAAGGCCTGCCACTCCTACCGCGGCAGTCCAACGCCACTGGATGACGCTGGCGGTACTCCGGTTCAGCGCCACGCCGAGCTCATTATACCCAAGCACGGGCAATTCCGATTTTCTGCCGGGGTCCAGGGCGAATTGGATGCTATCACCCTTCCACATATCGCTGCCTGTGCCATTTTGCACATGGACATTGTCCTTGACCGCAACAGCCAGGTAGAGCCGCTCCTCATCCCACTGCATATATCCTGTGCCGCTTAGGTCGGAGGCTCCGCCCCACCCGTTCATCTGCGCCTGTGCAGCCTGATCGATGGAGAAGGGAATGGCTGCGGCCCATTCGCCCTGCGCCAGAGTCCCGTCAATGATCGGCGGCTGAGCGGCCTCCGAGGCGGCGAGAAAGCTAATCCGGCGGTCCACAACAGCAGCAGCTCCATTGCTTAGGGTGGTTTTAATCTTCAGATCATACAGCTTCCCCTCCGGAGCTCCCGGAAACGCAAATGAAACGGTTGCCGAATCATTGGCCGCAATGGTAAACGGCTGTTCTGCGCTGCCCGGCTCCCATGGGGAGGAATCCAGTATTTGCAGTACGCCGGATAGTTCTGTGTCTAAATGATTGCTGACGGCAATATTCACATTCCATTGCTTTCCTGCTGCTGTTTCCGTCAGCTGCGGAAGCACCTGGATATGGTAAGGGTCCTTCACCTCGATGCTCTGGGCGAAATTCCCCTCTACATATACAGGCTCCTCCGACATCGGCACGGTCATCGTTCCATCCGCGGCTGCAGTCAAGCTGCTGCCATTGCCGAACATATCGAAGGAAATGGCGCTGGCGGTCCCGAGATGCAGCAGGAGGCTTTTGGAATCCTTTTTGCTCCACAGCACCAGCACATCCTTGCCGTCCGAACTGCGGTGGAAGCGGTACGCCTGCACCTGGTCCCCCGCAGGATAGGCATCCACGTAATCTGCTCCCGCAAGCTTGCCGGTCAGGGCGCGGTAAGCCGCATAATTGGCCTTGGCGGACCAAGGCACTGCCTCATGATCCCCTCTGACCAGGCCAAAATGTCCCTCAAGACTTGTCTCCGGCTTGTAATCGTTTTTGAAATCATACCAAAAGACCTTCTCCGCAAGCCCGCTGCTTAATGCCAGCGTATACGCCCTGGCGGCATAGGCCCCCGACAGCCGTTCACTTACGCCGCGTGTTATGACCTCACTGGTAGGCCAGCCTATTTCGGTCACCCAGATGGGCTTGGCCGGGCCATAAGGCTGAAACAGCGCGTTAATCGAATGCAGACCGGCGATGAACCCTCCGTCATCCGGGTTAACGGGATAGGTATAGGGGTGGATGGAGACGGCATCCATATAATTGTAGCCGCCGGCCGCCAATACTCTCCCGATCCATTCGGCATCCGCGCCGGAGGTTGTACAGCCAATGACCACGGCATCCGGATTGGCCGTCTTGATGGCGGTGTATGCCGCTTGAAGCACCTTTGCATATGCCTCCGGGGGAAGCCGGTCAGGGTTGCCGCCTCCGATATTCCATTCGTTCCAGATTTCAAAATGATCCACCTTGCCCTTAAAATGCCCGGCCAGCTCCCCGGCGTAATGGGCATAGGCGGCAATTGCCTCATCGGTATGGGGTGCATTGCCCCCGTCATAAAACGGGTTGCCGTAGTCGACAATCAACAAGGGGCTGAGGCCCTTGGACAAGGCCGTATCGACAAACATATCCCAGGAAGCCGGGATGCTGATTTGCCCCTGGACAGTTTCCGCGTTTGCCCAGCGGGCATCCTCCCTCACCCACTTGATGCCCGTCTGCGCGATCAGCGAGAGATAAGTATCCACCAGGCTTGCATCTGTTTTACCCATCAGATGAATGGCTGTGCCGAATATATTGTCTTGTGCGCCTCCCGGCGAAGCGGCCACCCGGCTGAAGGGGAATTGCCCCTCCACGTCGATATTTCCGCTGTCCCCTGTGGCCTGGACCTCAAGAGTATATAAGCCATACGCCGCCGCTACAGATGAAACGTCCACCCCTTGGCTGAACACCGTTCCCGCTGCCACGTTGGCGTCAAAGCTACCGGTTGTGAGCAGGGCGCCGCCGTCATTCTTTACCCGGTAGACCACATGAACAGCCTTGTCCTGAGCCGTGGAGTTTTTCATGATCAAATTCAATAGAGCCGATTCATTGCCGGAAAAAATATTGCCCGTCGGACCGCTAACCTCCATAACCAGATCCTTCTGCTTAAAGGTAATATCATCAAACCAGGCTGTGCCCGTGACATTCCCGTCCAGCCGGACATAGATTCTGATGTACGCGGTGCCAGGCACAAGCTGGGCCACCTCCGCCATATATGCCGTCCAATCCTGGCTGCCTCCCGTTTTTAGCAGCTTCATGTTGTTGCTGTACCAGCCCAGAGAGTTTTTATTGGCGTCGGCCATTAAAATGTTGATGCTTGCCGCCTCCGGCGTAGATACGTTAGCTGTTTTGATCCAGCCGGACAGCTCATAAACCTCGTCCGCTTGGACGGGGATCAGTCCGCTGCCCAGATATTGTCCCGTTGCCGTGCCTGTCATACCGGCGCTCTGGTTTCCGCTGTGCTTCACAGCCGTATCGATAGCTGACCCTGCCTTTGTTCCCCACAAGCCTGATTCGAAGCCGCCATTGGTCAGCAAATTGTTGGATAGCTTCACGGTAATGTCGTCAAACCAGACCGTGCCTGTGACATTTCCGTCCAACCGGACATAGATTCTGATGTAAGCGGTTCCATTTGCAAATGAACTAAATTCCGCCGTATGCTTCGTCCATTCCTGGCTGCCTCCGGTTTTAATCAGCTTCATGGTGTTGTTGTACCAGCCCAAAGCGTTGTTGTTTCCATCCACCATCAGAATGTTTACACTCGCGGCATCCAGGGCAGATATGTCGGCTGTTCTGATCCAGGCGGACAGCTCATACACTTCATCCGCTTGAACAGGGATCAGTCCGCTGCCCAGGTATTGTCCTGTTGCCGTTCCCGTCATGCTGGCGCTCTGATTTCCGCTGTGCTTCACCGCCGAATCAAGGGCCGATCCTGCCTTTGTTCCCCATAACCCGGACTCAAAGCCGCCGTTCGCCAGCAGATTGGTCTCTTCCTGTGCGCTCGCGTGAAAACTTCCGGGGAAAAGGAGACTGATAAGAAATACGATTACCATAAAAGCCGCTGCACCACTTCGCTTACTTCTGGACATTATGAATACCCCTTTCATCATTTTTTTGGCAGCCCCGATAGGCTGCTGCCCTAACGTACCATGCGGCAACCGGATGAGAAATCACTACATTTTGCTCCCGTATATATTTTTGGTGCATGTTTATCTTTATTTTTTGTGATGGTTATTATCTTTTGGCGAGATTTGTGAACAGCCCCTTGGTCCCCCTACATCCCCTAAAACCGCCATATTACCCGTATGGCAGGCATCCATCTTTTGCTATAATGAGAGAAATAGATTGGAGCACGGCTGAGGGAGCACGAATATGGAAGAAATTCAAGGTGATCTGATTACAACCGAAATCCTTCTCGGGGATTTGGAGCAGCTGGGGGTCCGGCCGGGCATGACGCTGTTGGCCCACTCCTCCATGAAAGCTCTGGGCGGCTGGGTGGCGGGAGGCCCGGCGGCGGTGGTTTTGGCTTTGGAGGCTGCGCTTGGCCCCTCCGGCACGCTGGTGATGCCCACACATACGGGAGAACTGACCGATCCTGCCGGATGGCGCTGCCCCCCTGTACGGGAAGCCTGGTGGGACCCCATCCGCCGGACAATGCCCGCTTACGACCCGGACCTTTCCCCCACCTACAAAATGGGCGCCATCCCGGAATGCTTTCGCAAGCAAAAGGGTGTCCGCCGAAGCAGCCACCCCCATCTGTCCTTCGCCGCCTGGGGACGCCGTGCTGCAGAGGTGACCGGCAACCACAGCCTGGATTACGGCTTGGGAGAGGACTCCCCTCTTGCCCGCTTGTACGGCTTGGACGGCCATATCCTGCTTCTGGGAGTGGGTCACGGCAACAACACCTCCCTGCACCTGGCGGAAGCCCGCTCCCGGTACCGGGCAAACGCAGTCGTTCACAACAAGGCGCCCATGCTGGTGAATGGAGTCCGCCAGTGGGTGACGTTCCGCGATTTGGATTGGGATTCCTCGGATTTTGAGGCGTTGGGCAGCGATTATGAACGCGCAGGCGGAACAGTCTGCAAAGGCCGGATCGCTCATGCCCAGGCCTTACTTTTGCCCCAACGTCCATTAGTGGATTATGCGGTGGATTGGCTGAATCTGAACCGGTCCGGTCCTGTGGACTAGGCCATGTTTGCTTCTTATTAAACAGAAAGAAGGATTTTTTATGGAAACCGCAAAACGCCCCGCTGACAAAAGCGTATCTTCACCCCACGCTGTTGTGGGCAATGGAAGAACCGCGCAGGTCATGGCATTGGGCAATGACCGCATAATGAAACGTTTTAGAAGCGGCTTTCCCCAACATGGGATCCGCGCAGAGTTTGCAGCAAGCGATTGGGTGTACCGCCAGGGTCTCTCCGTGCCGCGCGCCTTCCAGCTTCTAGAGGAAGAAGCCGGGCTGTCCATTGTTTTCCAACGCATTCAAGGGCCTACCCTCATGAAACGGATACTTGTGCCTGGTTTCCAAAAACGGGGCGCCCGGCTGCTGGCCTCCCTGCATGCTGAGATTCACCGTATTCCGACTGACGAGACCTCGCCATTCCGCTCTATGAAGGTTGCCCTCACGGATTCTATCCGGCAAGCGCCAGTCTTGACGGAAACGGAAAAGGAGCGAATTATCCGCTATACGGCAGCCTTGCCGGAGGAAAACCGGCTGTGTCACGGGGATTTCCACCCGGATAATGTGCTTCTGGGCACACAGCCTTTTATCATCGACTGGGCCACTGCCGTATCGGGCAGCCCTGCCGGGGATGCCGCAAGAACGGTGCTGATGCTGCAGCATGGAAGCTTACCCGACGGGACCCCCCAATGGATCAACACCGTCATCGGGATGGTCCGCAAACGCCTGACCCGTACGTATCTGGAGCATTACCTGAAGCTTTCCGGCATAAGCCGCAGTGAGCTGGAGCAGTGGATGCTTCCCGTTGCTGCCGCCCGTCTGATCGAATGGCTGCCTGCCCAGGAAAAAACACAGCTGGCCGGACTGGTCCGCACACGCTTGAAAGAGCTGGAGACATCCGGCGGCTGATCAAGCGGTAGATTTGGACAAGCAGAACCTGCCTAACCACCTCGCCACAACCAAAAAAGGCGGCTGGCCCCGGACATCCCTCGCAATGGGAAGCTCCGGCGGTCCAACCGCCCTTTTTTATGTTTCGCCTAATTGACTCCAGCCTTTTCCGACAGCCAATCGAATTGGAAGTCCTCGTCGGCCAAGGGCTCCACCTTAAGCGCCTTGACGTAGCCGTTTCCTTTTTTGGAGAAAAAGTCATGCTGCTTGGTCTGGGTCCGGATGCCGTTCTGGACGATAGCGTTGATCTCCTCCTCCGGAAATGGCGCCTCCAGTCCCATGTTCATCATGGCCTTGTTGGCATTGTAGCGCAGGAAGGTTTTGACCTCCTCCGTCAGCCCCAACGGGTCGTACAGCTCCTCCGTATACCGCTCTTCATTGGCATGGAGCTTGCGCAGCAATTCCAGCAGCTCCGCCTTAGCCGACTCCTGCTCTTCAGCAGGCAGCCCGGCGTAAATCTCCTGGGCCAGCACACCCACATACAACCCGTGGATGCTTTCGTCCCGGAGGATCAGGTCGATGATCTCGCCGCTGGAGGTCATTTTGCCCTGACCCGCCAGGTAGAGGGGGTAGAAGAAGCCGCTGTAGAACAGATAGCTTTCCAGGAGCACCGACGCGCCCATGGCCAAGTAGAGGCCGCGTGCATCCGTGATATTTTTGTAATAGGCCGAAATGGTTTCCGCCTTGTACTGGAGGCATGGATGCTGCTCCACCCATTCGAAGATGGCGTCAATCTCCTCATTGGAGGCCAGCGTGGTGAAAATACTGCTGTAGGACTTGGCGTGGATCTGCTCCATCATGGCCATAAAACCCAGCACCGCCTTGCGCTGCAGCCCCTCCACATGCTCCAGAATCTGCGGCATGCCCACGCCGCCCTGCACCGTATCCAACAGGGTCAGCCCGCCCAGTACCTTCATATATAAATCCTGCTCCGGCTTGCTCAGCGTGATCCAGGACATTTTGTCATCGGACAGGGGAATCTCGTCGTCGGTCCAGAACTGCATAATATTCTGGCTCCAGAATACCTGGGTAAAATCATCATCCGGGCGGTTCCAGTTGACCGCTTTAATGGCGCACATGCTGCTTCCCCCTTTTTCATAAAAAATGGCTTGCCCTTCTGTCTTACACGGAACAGGCGATGCACTCCTCCACCGACAGCATGTTGGTGCGGGTGTAGTAGAGAGATTTCAGGCCGATCCGGGCGGCGTAAATATAGTACCGGGCCAGCTGCCGGGTAGAAATATCGCTGTTTACATGCAGCACTGTAGAAATCCCCTGGTCCACATGGGTCTGAATTTCGGCGATCAGGTCCAGCACCTTGAACTGGTCCATCTGATACGCGGACTTGTAATAGAAAATATTGTCCCGGGCCAAAAAGGGCATCGGGTAATAGGTGGTCGAGTTGGCGTAGGTCCGGGTCTCAATAGGCGAGACGATGGGCATCACGCTGGAGGTGGCATTTTGCACATAGGAGATGCTCTGGGTAGGCGCAATCGCCAGCCGGTAAGCATGGTACAGCCCGTGGGTCCGCACCTGCTCCTGCAGCCGCCGCCAGTCCTCCGGGGACGGGATGGGCATCTGCCCAAACAGAGCCCTCACCTTAGCGCTGGTTGGACGGTAGTCCGTCTCCAGATACTTCTTGAAGTAGGATCCTGTAGCATAATCGGACTTCTCAAACCCATGGAACGTTTCGCCCTTCTCCCGGGCAATCTCCATGCTTTCGGCCAGCGAATAATAATTCATCATCATGAAAAAGCTGCGGGCAAACTCACGGGCATCCGCGCTTTCGTAGGCGATCCGGCTTTTGGCCAGAAAGCCGTGCAGGTTCATGGCACCGAGACCCACGGAATGCAGCTCCTGGTTGGCCTTGACGATACCGGGGGCATTGGCTACCGTGGTCATGTCGCTGACAGCGGTGAGGGCACGCATCCCCTCCCGGACAGAGCGCTCCAGAAGGCCCGTCTCCATCACGTTGGCGATGTTCAGGGAGGCCAGATTGCAGCTGATGTCCTTGCGGATCAAGTCAGGATGGCCGTAGTCGCCAATCTCCGAAACCTCCTGCAGCTGGAAAATCTCCGTGCAGAGGTTGGACATGTTCACGGTGCCCAAAGCGGACAACGCGTGACTGCGGTTGGCGTTGGACTTGTTCATGATGTACGGATAGCCGGACTCCATCTGGGTGGCGGCAATCTTGATCAGCATTTCCCGGGCGGACATGATCCGCTTCTTTTTCACCCGGTCGTCAGCCAGAAGGGTTTCGTACATGTCATCCAGGTTCAGGTCATCCAGGTATTTGCCGTAAGCCTTGTAAACGGTGTACGGGGCGAAGACGTACAGCGGTTCATCCGCCTCTGCCAGCTGATAGAGCTTATCCGGGACGATCAGACCGATGGAGAGAGTTTTGAGACGGATCTTCTCGTCGGCGTTGATCTTCTTGCTGTCCAGGAATTCCAGTACATCCCAGCCAAAAATATTGTAATACGCCGCGCCGGAGCCTTTGCGCTGCCCCATCTGGTCGGCATAGGAGAAGGCATCCTCCATGAGCTTCAGGACGGGCATAATGCCCTTGGCCGCCCCTTCCACACCCTTGATGGGTTCGCCACGGCTTCTCAGCTTGGAGAGGTTCACGGCTACGCCGCCGCCGATTTTGGACAGCTGCATACAGGTGCCCAGCACGTAGTTGATGGAGTTGAGGGAATCGTCCATTTCCAAAAGGAAGCAGGATACCATCTCGCCACGGCGTTTTTTGCCGGCGTTGAGGAAGGTGGGGGTGGCAGGCTGCAGCCGCTGCTCCATCATGGAAGCGGTGAGCTGCAGGGCCAGTTCCTTGCTGCCCCGGCCCAGATAGAGGGCGACTATGGCCACACGGTCCGGATAATGCTCCAGATAGACGGAGCGGTCATCGGTACGCAGGGCGTAATCTGTATAGAATTTGGATGCCGCCATGTAAGAAGGGAAGCGGAAGTCGTACCTGTGGGCCAGGGCGTAGACCTCCTCTACCGCTTGTTCGGAATAGTGGGCGTACACATCCTCATAATAGTCGTTGTCGATCATGTAACGAACCTTTTCGGCGGTGCTGCTGAAGGTCTTGCTCCGGGCCGCAGCCTCCTCCATAAAAGCATCGGCGGCTTCGCGGTCCTTATCCAGACGGAAGAAGCCGTCGGCATCCCGTTGCATCAGCTGATTGTTCAACTCCAAATAGCGCATCTGGCTTCCGCCTCCTTTAGTTCGTATGCGAGTGTGAGAAAGGTTCTCAGTCAAGGGTGTGATACTCCCCGGTTTTGGCTGTTGGGGAGGTATATATGTAGGGGAAACGTCGTGTTAGTCGAAGCTCCCGTGCAAGAACAATAATGAGTGTGGAAATGCTGTTGCGTTTCGCAGGGGACCGTGGAATACTGCTGTATTCCGCAGGCCGTATCTATCTCCGGCAGTAGCCGGGAGAAATTATGGGTGGGTTTTGGGCAAAATGTTGCGCCTGGACCCGGCATTTTCACTTCCGATGCTGGCCGCTGGGCTATGGCAGATTCTAACGGCGGTGAGCGCCGTTATTTCCGGGTTTTGGCCACTTCGTAAATTCTAACGGCGGCCAGAGCCGCTATTGGGGCCAAATCGCCTCCGGGAGGCCCTGATTTGTGCAATTAACGTCTCCTGCTTCCGTTAGAATTCCAGCAGCCCTGTTTTGAAGCAAATAAGGGCGCTCACTTCCGTTAAAAATCCGGCAGTGTGCGGGATAGCCCAAATGCGGCGAAATCGCAGGCGGCCGGATCACCGCGAATCCAAACAAACTCGTTTAAACCCGGCCCGTCTGCACGGTGCGCTGCACATCCGCTGTTACCGCCAGCCGGTCCAGCTCCTCCAGGAACTGCGCCGCCTCCTTGGCGGTGCCGGAGAGCTCGAACCGGGCCAGCACCGGCACCCGGTACTGGGCGCCGATCCGGTCCGCCGCTTTGGCGAAGCCGTCCCCCCAGTTGCGGTTGCCGCTGGAGGCGACGCCCGCCAAACGGTGGCCGTTCTTCTGAAGGAAGCGCGCTGTGCTGTCCGGCACCTGGCCGAAGCCCGTGGTGTAGGTCACCAGCACGAAGGGCTCCTGGAGCTCCCCTGCCTCTGCCGCCGCTACTGCCCTCCGTCCCAATCCGTTGACGAAACGCCGGACATTGCCGGTCCGGGAATCATATACGATCAGCATCGCTGTCCCTCCTCTTGATTAAGATATGTTTACCGGGGGCTCCCCCAAAAGGTATCGGATTCCGCTTCAGAGCTTCACGTCACTTTTGGGGGATCATTTAGGCCGTGGATACAGCCAGCGTGCCCACCACCGCTTCGGCGGAAACCGCCCGGCCTTGGCGCATGGATTCGGCAGCGTCCAGAAACCGCTGGTTATCCGAGCCCCGGAAGGGAAGGTCATAGGTGCGCCGCGCTTCAATGAAGCGCCCGTCCATCAGATAGTCGCTGGCGGCAAGCAGTTCCCGCCATCCGGGATGGCGGTCCGCCTGGGCCAGCAGCGCCTCGAAGGTGTAGCCGGTGTAGGTGATCACCGATCGGCCCATGGCCTTCACACCCCGGGCTAGACGGGCGAATTCCACCGCTTGCCCGAAGGGCTCTCCGCCGCTTAGCGTTATGCCCGCCAGCAGGGGGTTCTCCCTTATCTCCGCCAGAATCGATTCCACAGTGCGGAGTGTGCCGCCCTCAAAGCTGTGGGTATGGGGATTATGGCAGCCCGGACAAGCATGGGGGCAGCCCTGCCCGAATACCGTCATTCGAATGCCCGGCCCATCCACGATGGATTCCTGCACGATTCCCGCCAGCCGGAGCATGCCGATTTGCCTTTCCATGTTGGTGCCTCCTAAGAGCCTTCATCAGTTTTCTCTTCGTACATCTTACAGATGCTTCACCCGGTCCCGTTCCTCGGCCCGTTTGGCGTCGTTGAACCGGTCCAGGGTGCCCACCAGGTATCCGGTAATCCGCCGGATCCGCTCGAAGCCTACCGGCCCCTCATGCTCACGCCGTCCGCAGCGCGGGCAGCGGTCGCCGATGACGCCGGTGTAGCCGCAGACCGGGTCCCGGTCTACCGGATGGTTCACCGAGCCGTAGCCGATGCCGGCTTCCTTCATAGCCCGGATGACGGTTTCGAAAGCCGTCGGGTTATGCACCGGATCGCCGTCCAGCTCCACATAGGTGATGTGGCCTGCATTGGTGAATGCATGATACGGAGCTTCCTTGCGGATCTTGGCAAAAGCGGTAATCCCGTGATACACCGGCACATGGAAGCTGTTGGTGTAATAATCCCGGTCGGTAACGCCGGGAATGGAGCCATAGCGCTTGCGGTCCATCCGCACGAACCGGCCTGCCGTTCCTTCCGCCGGAGTCGCCAGCAGGGAGAAGTTCATCCTGGTGCGCTCTGCGGTTTCGTCCATTTTTTGGCGCATATGCTTGATGATCCGGATTCCCAGCTCCTGGGCCTCCTCGGATTCGCCGTGATGGCTGCCGATGAGAGCCTTCAGGCACTCCGCCAGCCCGATGAAGCCTGCCGACAAGGAGCCGTGTTTGATCACCTCGCGAATTTCATCGTCAGGGGAAAGCTTGTCGGAGTCGATCCAAACCCCCTGGCCCATCAGGAACGGGAAATTCTTCACCCGCTTGCGGGCCTGAATTTCGTAACGCTCCAGCAGCTGCTCGATAACCAGCTCCATCTTTTGCTCCAGGGCCGCCATAAAGCCCTCTACATCCCCACGGTGCTCCAGCGCCAGACGCGGCAGGTTGATGGTGGTGAAGCTCAGGTTCCCCCGGCCGAAGGTAATCTGGCGGTCCTTGTCATGGACATTGCTGATCACACGGGTCCGGCAGCCCATATAGGCGATCTCGGACTCCGGAGAGCCTTCCTTATAGAATTCCAGATTGAACGGTGCGTCCTGGAAGGAGAAATTCGGAAACAGCCGTTTAGCACTGACCTGGCAGGCCCGCTGGAACAGATCGTAGTTGGGATCTCCAGGGTTGTAATTCACGCCTTCCTTCACCCGGAAAATCTGGATCGGGAAAATCGGCGTTTCGCCGTTGCCCAATCCCCGTTCGGTGGCATGGAGAATGCCCATCACCACCAACCGTCCTTCGGGGCTGATATCGGTGCCGTAGTTGATGGAGCTGAAGGGAATCTGCGCTCCGGCACGGCTGTGCATGGTGTTCAGATTATGAATCAGCGCCTCCATGGCCTGGTAGGTGCTGCGTTCAGTCTCCGCCATAGCTTGGCGCACGGCCATCGCCTGAGCCTCGGTTGCTGCCGCCGGGCTGCCCAGAATCTCGGCCAGAAGGGCAAACTCCCGCTCCGCTTCGGCTTCATCCCGGTTCATCCGGGGGAAAACCGATCCGTCTGCACTCCATGCGCCGAAGGCTTCAGCCAGTCGCTCCAGCCCTTGCGCATCCACACTCCAGCGCCATTCCAGGGCCTTCAGCAGGTTGCTGCGGTAGAGCCGGGAATACGTTTTGGTTACACCCGCTGCCAGACCGTAGTCGAAATTGGGAATGCTTTGGCCGCCATGCTGGTCGTTCTGGTTGGACTGGATGGCGATGCAGGCCAGGGCCGCATAGCTCTGGATATCGTTGGGCTCACGCACTTGGCCGTGACCGGTGCCGAAGCCGCTCTTAAACAGCTTCTCGATGTCAATCTGGCAGCAGGTAGTGGTCAAGGTCAGAAAATCCAGATCGTGAATGTGCACATCCCCGTCCTTGTGGGCGGCGGCATGCTCCGGCTTCAGTACAAACAGCTCATTAAACTGCTTCGCACCCTCCGAGCCGTACTTGAGCATAGTGCCCATGGAGGTATTGCCGTCGATGTTGGCATTTTCCCGCTTGATCTCGCTGTTAGAGGCGTCCTGATAGGTAATTTCTTCGAACACCTTCATGAGGCGCGTGTCCATCTCCCGGATCCGCGAACGCTCCGCCCGGTAGAGGATGTAGGCCTTGGCCGTGTGGACCAGCCCTTCATTCATCAGAACCTCCTCCACGGTGTCCTGAATCTGCTCCACGAACGGAACGGCAGCGCCATCCTTGCCCTCCAGACTCTGCATCACCTTCATGGCCAAGCTCATTGCCTGCGCCGGATCGGCTTCCTTGGTGGCATAAGTGGCCTTCATGATCGCGTTGGTGATTTTGTCGATGGCGAACAGCGCCTCACGGCCGTCTCTTTTGCGAATAGTGGTAATCAAGCTCCAACATCTCCTAGTGTGATATGTAGTAGGAATAAACTGCCGTATAGGGGGAAATAAAGGCGCCCCCCGACTCCTTCTTGCCGGAAGGAGACGAAAGACGCGCGAATACGCTTTGGATGATGCAGCACATCCCGTCCGGAATGCCTGCAGGAATTTCCTGGGTATTCGAACACCGCCCCATCCTCCGTGGGTAAAAAATGCTCATGATCAGGCAGGTCTCCTGGCTCCGGTGCATGAGCTCCGAGGACGCCTTCCCGGCAGTACGCCAGTGGCAAAAAGTCCAGTCGGTTTAAGCACCGCTACAGTGGCGGGGACCGCGCCGGCTTGGCACCGGCTTCCCTCTTAGATTCGAAGAGCTTGCTAGTCTATACTTACCCTCCGAATACCTGATCAAAACTATATCTTGTGGTCACTTATCAAATTCTAATCAATATATTGGTGTTTTGTCAATGCATAAATAGCACCCTAGCAAAAAGCCTACCTATGGACTATAGCAAATTCCAAGAGGATTGTCCTCCCCTTTTTTGGCCCCAAAGACGGTTTTCAGCCTCCTCCAGCCCCCTCTGCCCACATCATTTTCGGCCTAATTTCCGCCAAAATAAAGGCTTCGCGGAGGGTTAAAACGCTTCAAAAAAACACCAAAAATTTTTTTTGAACCGCCCCCGGTTTGAGGGAGCCCCCGCCTTAGGTCCAGTGCCAATTACCTGCCCGGGACGGTTTTGGCCGGACCGGTTTTCCATTACCATAAAGGTATCAAGCACAACAGCGCGAACCATTCTCGCCTTCAAAAATACATAAAAGAATAAACCAATAATACCGCCGTCGGATTTCTCCCGAACCGGGGGCGTATCGAAAGGAAGAATCCCTTATGTCAGAAATGAAAAAACCAAGCCGTAATCGGGCCCGGACTGTCTCCCTTCTTCTTGCAGGCATACTGGGCGTGGCTTTGCTCAGCCAGTTCGGCGGCATCATCGCCATCGCTGCGGCAGCAGGCGCCATCGCATACGGGCTGTCCCTGCTCCGGAACAAAAATCCGCTGGAATTGGAGGCCTAAATCATGAAGCTGGCACGTTCGAGAACAGATGCAAAACTGTTTGGGCTATGCGGAGGGATCGCAGCTAACCTGGGGGTAAACTCCGCCTGGGTCCGGGCCTTTGTTACCGTTGGCATTATTTTCACCGGCGGGCTCCTCCTGCTGGTATATGTCATTGCGGCTATGCTGCTTCCCGTTGAAGACGCCATGCCCGCTGGTGCATACATGTATGTGCCCTCCTCCCGGGCATACGGCTTTGACACCCGGGAGCCTGCACCGGCAGCGGTGCCGGAGATTTCCTGGAGCAAGGAAAAGGAAATCCTGTCCAGAGAGATCCGGGAGCTCCGGAGCCGTCTGGATGCGTATGAGCGGGCAGAATAAGCTGTCCGATAAGAGTCCTTCCATGCTTGCGATCCAAGCGTGTGGGGGACTCTTTTTGGTGTCTCCTGTTTCAATTGCCTGGCGTCTGCTTAGCAAGTAAAATAGAACTATCTACAGCCTGCAAAGGCAAGGAGGCACCGATCACCTATGAACCGAAGAAGCTTCGTCAAGTGGCTCCTGGCCGGCATTGCGCTTGTGGCAGCATCCGGGTCGGTGTTTATGCGCAAGCTCATGGATGGTGGAACACCGCCGCTTAACGCCGCGGAAGCACCTACTCCCGAAGCAGCGCAGCCCTCTGCCTCCCCCACCTCCAGTCCAGCCCCTGCGGCACCCGTGGAAAAAGGGAAGCTATTGGCCACTGTATTTCTGCTCAGCGACATCCACATGATCGATTCCCAGCCTGTTGTGGACAAGGTCCACACCGCCCTCAAGGATCTGACCTCTCTGAAGGAAACCTCCGACGCCATCGTTTTGGGCGGGGACCTGACCACCTATGCCCGGGAGCTGGACTACAAGCTGCTCCGGACCACCTTCAACCAATACAAGCTGCCGCCGCTGTACGGCAATATGGGCAACCATGAATATTACGATATCTGGCTGACCAAGGAAGGCGCCTGGAGCACCGAAACGGTGCCCAACGGCAAAACCGACAAGGGTGCCAGGGACCGCTTCCAGAAATTTATGGGTATGGATAAGCCCTATGCGGATGCCTGGGTGAACGGTGTGCACCTGATTATGGTTTCCCAGGAAGCCTACGTCCAGGAGAAGCCGGATGTCCAGGAGGGAGCCTGGTATTCCGATGAGCAGCTGGCTTGGCTGGAGGAGACGCTGAAGCCCCATGCGGACGGCAGCCCCGCTCTCATCTTTATCCATCAGCCTCTGCCCGCCATCGGCTCTGAGGGCGGCAACCACCGGCTTATCCGCGCCACCGAGTTCCGCAGGCTTCTTTTGCCCTACCCCAATTTGTTCGTCTTCTCCGGGCATACCCATCAGGACCTGAATCTGCCCAACCGGTATACCAAGGAGAGCTTCCACTGGTTTATGAACGCTTCTGTCACCCGTACCCGCGGCGAGCTGTCCCAAGGCCTGCTTATTCAGGTGTATGAGGGGGCGGTAGATATCAGAGGGCGGGAATTCTCCAAGAAGGAGTGGATAGCCGCTGCCGACTGGAGCATTCCGCTGGCGTAGGGAGTGTATGCGCCCCAATCCATAGCAAGTGAATCCCGTACCTAAAGGAGGAACCGCAATGTACCCTTTGATTTACGCCCACCGCGGGGCATCCGGCCACGCACCCGAGAACACCATGGCCGCCTTCCGTCTGGCCCTGGAGGAAGGTGCTGAGGGCCTCGAGCTGGACGTACAGCTCACCGCAGACAGACAGGTAGTGGTTATTCACGATGAAACCCTGGACCGGACCACCGACGGCACGGGACCGGTGTACAGCCGGACCTGGGAGGAGCTGCGCGGGCTGGATGCGTCCTTCGGCCAGGAGGCATACATGGGCGAAGGTATCCCGCTGCTGGCCCAGGTGCTGGAGCTTCTGGCCCCAACGCAGCTGGAGCTGAACATTGAGCTGAAGAACGGCATTGTTCCTTATGAGGGTATGGAAGAGCTCGTTGTACGAATGGTCCGGCAGTACGGCATGGAAAAGCGCATTGTGCTCTCCTCCTTTAACCATTACAGTGTCGCGCGGCTGGCAGCGATGGCACCGGATATAGAATCGGCAGTCCTCTACGCCGAAGGGCTGTACAGACCTTGGGAATACGCTGCTTTCGTGGGCGCCCGCAGCCTTCATCCCCATTACCTGGCCGTCACCCCTGAAATTGTCATGAATGCCCATATGGCAGGGGTGAAGGTCCGCCCCTGGACCGTCAACAGCGATGAGGACTACCGCCGGATGGCCGCTGCCGGTGTGGACGCCGTTATCACCAATTACCCTTGCAAATTCAAGGCCCTTCGGGGGTAGATATGAGCGATACAGCCAGCTTTTGCGGACATAGCAAACAGCCCCCGGTTTTATGGACCGGGGGCTTCTTTTATGGGCTAATTTGCTTAATTTACGGTTACATAGACATACGTTTTCTTTTTGGCAAAGGTGATGGTAATGGTAGCCTTGCCCTTGCCGATGGCACGGATGACACCGTCCTTCACATCCGCTACCTTAATGTTGGAGGTGGTCCAGAGGCCCGCTACGGAGACATCCTCCTCCGTTTGATCCGCATAAGTGGCGGTTGCCTTCACCTTCATGGTGGAGCCGACGCTCATGTTTACCAGAACATGGTCAGTCTGCAGATACTTCAAGGTGTCCACGTTTACCGTAATGGAGACGCTTTTGCCCCCGAAGGTGGCCGTTACTGTCGTAGTGCCCGGTCCCATACCGGTGATCAGGCCGTCTACCACGTCCGCCACATTGTAGGAGCCGGATTTCCACACAGCAGCGGTAGCATCCACATCCTTCTTCGTGTTGTCGGACAGCTGCGAGCTGAGGGTGATCTGCACACTCTCTCCGGACTTGATGTTGATGACCCGCTTGCTGGCATTCAGCGCCTGGGCCACACCGATTTCCGCGGTGACAGAGACGGATTGGCCGCCGTACTTGGCGGTGATTGTCACCTTGCCACGGGCAACGGGAGTAACGACACCCTTATCCACGGTAGCAATGGAGGCATTGCTGGTGCTCCATTCAGCCGTTGGCGCCACATTGGTGGTTTTGCCGTCCCGGTCCTTGGCTGTAAGCGCGATGCTCTTCACCTCGCCCAAATCGAAAACCAGAACTGTGGGACTTGCGGTCAGGGTTTGAGCGGTATCCACCTGCACGTCGAACTCGCAGGTTTTGCCCCCGAAGGTGGCGGTAACGGTAGCAGTCCCTGATGCAACGGCAATCAGATGGCCGTTTTCATCAATCGTGACTACCTTGGCATTGCTGCTGGCCCACACCGCTTCACCGGTCACATCCTTTTTGATGCTGTCGGTAAAGGTGGCGGCAACCTTCAGATCCCGGGTATCCCCCTTGGCTAAGGTCAGCTTCTGTTCATTCGTGCTGGTCAGGCTCTTCAGCACTCCAACGGAGACGGTCACCGTTGCTTTGCGGGTGCCGTATTCCACAGTAATCGTCGCGACCCCCGTGTCGATACCCGACACAATTCCCTTGGTCACATCGGCTATAGCGGCATCACTGGTACTCCATTTGGCCAAGCCGGTCACATCCGTTTGGGTACCGTCGCTGAACAATGCCTCCAGCTTCAGGCTTTCCGTGCTGCCGATCTGGAAGTTAACCTTGGTGGCGCTGAGCAAAAGCTTGGTGGGTACATCCACCGACAGGGCAATCTTGACACTTTTGCCGCCATAGGTAGCAGTAATTTCCGTTTTGCCGGCTTTATAGGTGGTAATGGAACCCTTCTGCACATAAGCAATGGAGGAGTCGGCTGAAGCCCAGTCCGCCTTTTCCGTTACATCCTCGGTTTTGCCGTCGGCATAGGTAGCGGTCAGCTTCAGCTTGTCCGTTTGGTTCGCCTGGAGGAACAGCTCCTCCTTATCTGCAGTCAACAGCCGGGCCACGCCCACATCCACTGTTACGGATACAGTTTTGTCCACGTAGGTAGCGGTAATGGTGGCTTCACCTGTGCCGTTGGCAATAATTTTACCCTTGGTGACTGTAGCTACTGCAGGATCGCTGGTGGTCCAGGTTGCCCGGGAAGCCAGCTCCTTGTCCGTGGTTCCGTCCGCATAGGTAGCGGTGAGAATCAGATCCTCGGAGGTGTCCTTCTTTAGGAAGAGACTGGTTTTGTTCAAGCTCAGCTTTACCGCCAGGTCCACGTCCACCCGGATGGTGGTGGTTTTGGTGCCGTAGGTAGCCGTAATCTGGGTTTGGCCGGAGCCGTAGCCCTTAACCTCGCCCTTGATGACATCGGCAATATCCGGGTCCTTGGATTCCCATTCCGCCAGGTCGGTGACATCCGTTGTGCTGCCATCCGGATAGGTGGCGGTCAGCGTAAGCTTCTCGCTCTGCTTCAACAGAAGAGACAGCTCCCGTTTGTTGGAATCGATCCGCTTCACAATCTCAACATCGACAGGGATGGAAACGGATTGGCCATTGTATGCTGCCGTGACCACAGCCCGGCCTGAATTCTGGCCTTTGATCAAGCCGTTGACTACTGTTGCAACGGAGCTGGAATCGCTGTTCCATTCAGCCTTTTTGGTTACATCCTCGGTGGTTCCATCATCATAATAGGCGGTCAGGGTGACCTGTTCGTCTTCCCCCTTGCGCAAATCTACGGTCTGCTTGTCCTTCACCAGTGTGCGCACACGCTTCACAACGGTTACATTCACCACTACGGTCTGTCCCAGGTACGTGGCGGTGATAACTGCCTTGCCCTCGGACTTGGCCGAAACAGTCCCTGCATAAACCGAAGCCACTGCGGGAGAGCCCGAATTCCATTCGGTCTTAACCGTTACCGTAGAGGTAGAGCCGTTGACAAAGACCGCGGTAGCCGTCAGCGCAGCGGTACTGCCCACTTCCATAGTCAATTCATTCTTGTTCAGCACAAGGCTGGAAATTTCTTCTGATGTAGTGGCAGCCACTGCGGCTGTCGCACCAAGGCCGATAGTATTGGTTATAAGGGCAAGCAACAGCATAACCAGCATGACCCGTTTCAATTGCATGAATTCATCTCCCTTTCGTCATCGTGTTGCAGCATCCGGCTTTTTTCCACATCTTTCTTTATCGGAATCGGGCTGGCCCCGGATTAGGCTTTTTACACATCTTTTACAAAGCTGAACGAAAAAAACGGAGGTCCGCCGGAGAGGACTATCTGTAAAGCACAAGCTCCTCCAGCTGCTTGCGCACCTTGGCTGCGGGGGCATCAAGAGGATACCCCAAGGGTGTGAACGCAACCGGCTCCAGCTCCGGGTCTAACCCGAGGATTTCCCGGGTGATACCGGCGTCGAAGGCACCCACCCAGCAGGTGCCCAGGCCAAGTGCGGAAGCAGCCAGAACCATATGGTCCATGACGATGGACACGTCCACATCCGCATAGTTTTTGCCGTCCCGCCGGACCCATGCTTTGTTGGGCAGTGCACATACACCAACGATGAGGGGCGCCTGGACAAACCACGCCTTCGGATAAATCCGCCGCAGCTCCTCCTGCCGGCCCTCTGTTTTCACTACCACCAGCCGGAAAGGCTGCCGGTTGGCTGCGGTGGGCGCCAGCCGGGCGGCCTCCAGGATCACAGCCAGCTTCTCCTCCTCTACCGGATCCGCCTTATAGGCGCGGCAGCTGTAACGGTTTCGGAAAACCTCCAATATACTGCACACTAGAATCCCTCCATGCTGCGAATAAACGACCGGTCGGCCTGCGTTCAAACGGCCTGACCTGACTAACCTCAAGACGGGGTATAGAAATTTTCCGTATAATAAACGCCGAATTTGCCTCCAAATGCCACTCCCGCTCCAAAATGGGTATTGCTCCCCAACAGATTCTCCCGGTGGCCGGTAGTGGAATTCAGCCAGCCGTAATGGGCCGCCAGCGCATCCGTCTGGCCTGCCGCAATATTCTCGGCGAAGAGGCGGTAAGAAAGTCCCGCATCCTCCGCGCGGTCCCAAGGCATACGTCCGCTCTGGTCGTCATGGGCAAAATATCCATTGGACTGCATGTCGGAGCTGTGTGCTCTGGCTACCGCAGCGGCCGTATCGTTCCATAATAAAGCGGCAAGTCCACGCTTTACCCGTTCGGCATTGGCCAGATCCAGGGTTTCCCGCTCGAAGGCCTCCCTGAGCAAGTCTCCGGATTGCCCGTTCCGGGAGGCAGCCTGTTCCTCCTCTGCCTTGGCTACCAGCTTCATCCCGCTGATTTGCCCCTCATTCTGCAGGTCGTAATAGAAGGTAACGTAAGCGTCGTCCCGCTCGAACACCTGGGAGTAGCCTGCATTTTGCAGCGAATACCACGTATTTCCCTTCAATATACGCGAAAGGGGCTCTCCCCACTTGCCCGTTACCTGGGCCTTGCTGCTGTTGGCGCTTACTCCGCCGGGGGCCAGCCAATCGGTTCCCGAGGTGTACAGCCCGGCTACCTTGCCGTCCCGGAGGCCAACCAAGGTATACTGCCGGAGATCCCGGCTGAAAACCTGCCATTCAAAACCGTAAATACTGGCATCCTTGCGGTCGGGTTCTCCCAATACGGCCTGTACATAGGCCGCCGAATCCCCCAGAGAAATACCTCTTGCCTGGAGCCCGCTTTGGAGTCCTGCGGGTGCTTCCGGAGCGGCCTTCAACACCAGTCCCTGTTCCTTGGCATTGCGCAGGAATTGAACCGCCTCCGCCCGGGTCAAGGACTCTTCGGAGGCATACCCCTCCACGGAAGCAGCATATTTGCCTTGGGATAAGCCCTCATCCAAAAGGTACTGTACCGCCTCTGTCAGGGGCAGCGTATGTCCCAGGGCAGATGCCATCAGCCTGGCCACATGCCCGCGGTTATAGGAATCAGCACCGGAGGCTTGAGTTAGCATCCAATGCTTCTCTTGTGCATACACATAATATGGCTTGTACCACGGATCACTGGCACCCGCCAAAACCTCCCCGGGCCCAAGGGTTCTGATCAGCATAGCAAGAAATTCCGGCTCGGATACCTTTCCGTCCGGCTGGAAGGCACCATTTTCATACCCGTCGGCAATGCCTTGGGAGGCTGCCCACTCAATGGTCTGGCGGGCCCAATGCTGCTTGATATCGGTAAAAGCACCGTTATTCGTTCCTGCGGCACCTGCATGGGTTGGCGTTAGGAGCATGATGGCACAGAGGGTAAGTGCCGTTTTGGCTGCGATGGCTTTGAGGCGGATAAACATATGCGGCACTCCTTCAAGTTTTTTGGCTTCTTCTATATTAGTATATCGGTTGATAGAGTGAATAGGAACTTTTGTCGGAAAAGTTCAACAAATTTTTACCGTTTTACCCAGGTTTCGATGTTCAGTATTTGTTCAGAGCAGGATGCTAGAATTAGAATTATTCTTTATTAAGAACATTAGTGCGGATTGTAATTATTTGGAAGGAGGAAGGCCGATGAAGAAAATGAAAGGTGTGCTGCATGTTTTTCTGGCAGGGGCTTTAATGTTCAGCAGTGTCCCTGCAGTATGGGCCGAAGGCGGGGCAGCCTCTACGGCGAAGCCGCTTGGTATTGCCCAGGACTTCAATATCTTCCTGCTTGGGAACATCAACCAATCCTCGGATACAGAGGGCAGACTGGCCGTGGGAGGGAATGCCACCCTCAGCAATTTCGGCGTGGGTGACAAGCTGGATTCATCTGCCAACGGAACGGATGTATTCGTTGCTGGCGGGGATGTGAACTACAACGGCGGGCAGGTCTTTTTTGGAAATGCCGTATACGGGGGAAAGTTGAACAACAGCGTCACTGTTCGTTATGGCACATGGCGCAAGGACAATCCCATTGATTTTGACGCTGCTTTTACACACCTGCGGACCCTGTCTACAGACCTATCCAAGCTTACTGCCAATGGGACTACCCTGGAGAGCTACGGCACCATTACCTTGAAGGGTACCAATGCCGGCGCTACCGTGTTTGCCGTGCCGGGCAGCATGCTTGCCTCCTCCCATACCTTCAACATCGAAAACATTCCCAACGGCGCTACCGTCATTGTAAATGTAAGCGGCGAAAGCATCTCCAGAATGCCCTCCCTGGACCAAAACTCCAACCGGGCACGTTACGTGCTGTACAACTTCTATGAAGCCAAAACCATCTCCATGTCCGGGCTGCAAATCCGGGGCTCCGTGCTTGCGCCTTGGGCGGACCTGTCCTTCTCCAATGGACAAATCAACGGGACGGTTATCGCCAGCTCCATGAAAGGCTCCTCCGGCGAAACCCATCACTATCCATTTGAAGGCACCATACCGGAGGAACCAAAGCCGCCTACACCGACACCGACACCTACACCTACACCGACACCTACACCGACACCTACACCGACGCCTACGCCGACGCTTACACCTACACCGACTCCTACTCCTACGCCGACACCGACGCCGACACCTACACCGACGCCGACATCTACACCGACGCCTACACCGACACCGACGCCGACACCTACGCCGACGCCGACGCCGACACCTACACCGACGCCGACACCGACGCCTACACCTACACCGACGCCTACACCTACACCGACGCCGACACCGACACCTACGCCGACGCCTACACCGACACCGACGCCGACACCGACACCTACACCTACACCGACTCCTACACCGACGCCGACGCCTACACCGACACCTACACCGACGCCGACGCCTACACCAACGCCTACACCTACACCGACGCCAACACCTACACCGACGCCGACACCGACGCCGACACCGACGCCGACGCCGACACCGACACCGACGCCGACACCGACACCGACACCGACACCTACTCCGACATCGACGCCGACACCGACTCCAACACCGACACCGACGCCGACGCCTACACCAACGCCGACACCGACGCCGACACCGACGCCGACACCGACGCCTACACCAACGCCGACACCAACGCCGACACCGTCTCCGTCTTCCGAGCCGACACCGTCTCCGTCTTCTGAGCCGACACCGTCTCCGTCTTCTGAGCCGACGCCGTCTCCGTCTTCCGAGCCGACTCCGTCTCCGTCTTCTGAGCCGACACCGTCTCCGTCTTCTGAGCCGACTCCGTCTCCGTCTTCTGAGCCGACTCCGTCTCCGTCTTCTGAGCCGACTCCGTCTCCGTCTTCCGAGCCGACACCGTCTCCGTCTTCCGAGCCGACTCCGTCTCCGTCTGTTGGACCGACACCGACGCCGTCTCCGACTCCGGTGTCTACTCCGGATCCTGATGATACGGTTGAAATTCCTGAAGAAACTACTCCGCTGGGAGGAAACAGCCCGTCGCCAAGTGTTACACCGACCGCAACTCCCAGGCCTTCTGCAACAGTAACGCCTGCAGCAACCGTGTCTCCGACTCCGGCAGCCGCCTCGCAAGCAGATGGAGAAATTGTAATTGCCGATGACCTTGTCGCAAGAGGCGCACCTTCTCCGCAAGCCTCGCCCTCCCCTTCCCCGGCACAAACCGAGGAAGCCGGTGAAGAGCTGATTCTGGAGGATGCCATTCCGCTGGGCACCTTGCCCCAAACCGGGGAAACCAGCCGGGTTCCCTACCTGTTCGCCGGATTTTTGATGCTCGTTTCCGGCTTGGGCATCATCCGGACGCGGAAATCCAAATAATCCGAAGGTTCAGGAATATTTTTCCTAATGATTACCGGGTGACGAAACGAAATGGACCGACGATCCGCTATTTGCCCGATTTCCGCGGATCCAGGAATCTTACGGACACAGGAGCCCTTATATGGCCGTATCGGCCGCCATACTGGCTGATTTCACCAACATAACGGCTCCTCAGTCCGCGACTAAGCGCAACCCCCTGTTTTCCGCGGAATAAGGTCTCCTAAGTCCGTTACCCCAGGCAACCCGCCGCCGCGGAGGAAACAAGCCGCACCGGCAATTACCACAAATACAAAAAACAGGCGGATCACGACTCTCCAGTCGTGTCCGCCTGTTTTATTACTGAAAACTATCTCTTGATTGTACCGCCATCAGCCCGTTCTCCCGCCCCGCGGCGCCACCCGGGCAAATGCTCCAGCAGCAGCAGCACGCCGAACCACAGCATCAAATCGAAGGAGACATTAAACCCAAACAGATGCTTGGCCAGATCCGCCTCCCCGTCGCCGACCACCGGTGTCACGAACTGGAACAAGGCCACCAGCCCCAACCCCGCCAGCACCTCCAGCCGGATCCGCTCCCGCAGCCGGAAGGCGTTCAGGTACCGCCGGATTAGCATCACATAATACAGCACAAACACCAGCAGAATGAACCACAGCTTATTAGGAAGCACCCGGTGCTTGAACTCGCTCCACAGACTGAGGGCGTACGAAACCTCCCCGGACTTTAACCCCTCCGATTGCTCGAAGCTGCCCAAATAATACGGCCGGATGGTCATTCCGTGTTCCCCGGCAATCTCCAGCTTATCCCAGAACCGCCCGGGATGCTTCAGGTAGAATAATCCCACCTTTAAGTGGCTGAACGCCGGGTAATATTCCTGTGCGAATACAGGATCATGCTGGTCAATAGGCGCCGGCTCAAAATAGTTGGTCCCCGCATTCACCGCAAGCTTCTCCGGCAATCCCAGCTCCCGCAAATCCGCCGCGGGATTCTCCGAACCCTTCAGCACCCCAAAGAACACCGTCTGGTACTGGTTGATGATTTTGATCTCCTTGGGCAAGGAAAAGTAGATAGCCGCGGAAGCGGCAACCAGCACCACCGCCAGCCAACCGGCCTTCCTCCGCCAGCCCCCGCCCTTGCGCAGGGTCCCCAGCCGCAGACACAATAGCGCCAGCAGAATCCCCACCGGAGCATTCTGCACCTTGGCGCCGATCAGGAGCACCGACGAAATGGCAAAACCCCAGAGATAGAGGCTCATAGGCTGGGCCCCCCGCAAGAGCGCCAGCACAAACCCCAGCGTAAGAAGCATGGCCACGTAGGCCATAGGCTCGCTGAACAAGGAATTATAATAAGCGGTATAACCGACGTCGGCGAACATCACCACAAACAGAATGCCAAGCAGCGCGTTCCCCCAGACGTTCCTTCCCTTGCAGTAACGAAGCAATAGCCACGCACCGGCTACAAACAGCGCCCCGTACACAATGGCCACCGCACGCATATCGAACAGCTCCTTGCCCACAACCAGGCAGAGCAGCTTTCCGATCATCACAGGCAGCAGGGAGGTGCTGACATAACCGCCCAACCCCATCTCCTTCATGGCAAACTCCCGGATGAACCAGCCGAAATATTTTTGCTCATAGGGTAAGGAAGGATCCGTGTAATCCAGCCCCACCGTTCCCATAATACGGAGGAAGTCCCCGTTATCCGCCATTCCGATAACCGGCTTCCATAACAACAGCCAAGCCAGCACAACCGCGGCAGCAAGGGCTACGATATATTCTACTTTTAACCAACGTCGCATCTTGCGTCAGTCCCCCCCTTCCCCGGCTGCAGGAAACATCCTGCGCTCCAGGCGTTGTCCCAGACCCTCGAATTTGACCGTAAATGCACGAAACGCCCGCGAACCCACCATCCTGTCCGCCAGCCAGACGCAGCCTGCGGCAAACAGCATTCCGCCCACTACATCCAGGGTCCAGTGAATTTTCAGATACATGGTAGAGATGATGATGGAGATACAATACACACTAAGCACCGTTTTGTACCAGCGGCTTTTTTCCCGCAGTGACAAGAGCAGCCCCGCAAAAGCAATGGAGGTATGCATGCTGGGAAAACAGTTCAGCACCGTCTGGTACGCCACCTCCGGGCTCATCATCCGCTCCAGCAGATCGGGTGTGCCCTGCACATACCATACCTCCTGCAGAAGAATCGTGTTGTAGAAGGGCAGGATCAGCGGCACCTGCAAGAGGTAACCCGCCAGCGCATAACGGCCCAGCCGGGTCACATCCTTGGTAAAAAATGCACGGATAATGCAGATCCAATAAGACAGCGTAAAGCCGTACGAATACACCCACTGCATATACCGGGTCAGCCACCAGGGTTGCCACACCCGCATAAACGCAGCGTCATTGCCCGGAATCCGGCCAAACCAATCGTTCCAGTTGAAAATATGGCGCATCGATTCCGTCTGCCAGCCCACCACCCTGTGCCAGAAGGGATTGGCGTATTGGTAGATCAGATAGAAGGCCGTCAGAGTCAGCAGTCCCGCCGGTAAATAATGAATCCAGCTTATGGCCCGGGTATCCTTCCGGACGCCGATTAAGGCGGCCGCCAACAGCAGCACACAGAGCCAGCTCCAGCTTTGCACCCTGGTAATGGCATAAATGACACCGGCCGCTCCCACAAACAGCAAAGGCAAGTAGATGCGGCTCCACAGAGATCTATGGGACGAAGACGGTTTTAACGCTGCAGAGGAAAATGGTCGTTTCATTGCGGCACAGCACCCCGCTTCTTCTCCAGTCTGTCCGTTATGTAAGCCGCTGCAAACATAGCCACCAAGGGCATAAGCGGTGCCGAGTAGCGGGAATGGGCCAGGTAGAGCATATGCAGCAGGGACATGTACCCGAACAGCAGCAGAATCAGCTGCGCTCCGGGAAGCCGCCACCACTTGCGAAGACCGGCAATGCCTGCGGCCAGCAGCAGATAATGGTAAACCACCGCGGCGATTAAGGGGACACCGGGCAGCGCCATCCAATAGAACACATCCCCCCAGAACAGGGCGAACTTGCCTACGGTATACCAGGCGGTGTACAAGAGGGGTTTGGTGGTAAAGCCCTCCTTGATCCGCTCCTTGGCCCTGGCGGTATCCTGCTCATCGTTCACCCACTGGTCATTGGTGGTGTGCCAGGTTTTTTGCTCCTCCATGAACAGCGCCGGCACGGTAAAGGGATACGTCCCCAATAATAGAGGATTGCCCCCCGCTTTGGTCAAAGGGATAAAATGGCCCCCCGACGCCTCATAATTGCGCACCCACCAGGGTGTCAGGCACAGGACGAACACCGCCGACGTAATGAGCCCGCAGCGGATCAGCTTTTTCCAGGGCAGCTTGGCCCCGTAGATATAATACAGGAAGATCAGTCCCGGCCAGAGGGCAATGGTGGGCCTTACATACACCGCCGCCGCCCAAATCAGGCCAAAGGCCACCGCCCAGCCCGAGGTGGGGCGCTCCATCGCCCGCAGTGCCGTATACAACAGGAGCATCAAGGCCAGCAGGAACATGGACTCCGTAAACACAAACAAGGACATCAGCCACAGCGGCGGATAAAAGGAGCTTATACCCACCGTCCACAAGGCCGTCCGCTCATTAAAGATGCGCCGGGCGCACACATACAGAAGTCCCAGCGCCCCGGCCACCATAGCCGCCTGAAGAATGCGGAAGCCCTGGGCGGTTGCCGCAAGACTTCCCGTCAGCTTATACACCACAGCCAAAACCCCCGGCAGCGCCGGTGTAATGAAGAAGGTGGGCCGGTCCGGGTCATTATAGGTAAATTTGCCTTCCTCCGCCAGAATGCGCGCGGATTCCAAATAGCCCCGGTCATCGGAGCCGTAATCGTAATAACTGCCGTGGAGCAAAACCAGCAGGCATTTCAGTACGAATGCCCCCAGCAGCAGCACGGCCAGCCATCTTTTGGTATTCAATTTCTCTACCCCTTCCAGCCAATCAGGGCCACGCCCGCCAGGATTAGCAGACATCCGCCGATTTTGGCCGCCGATAATGGCTCATGAAAAATAAAATAAGCGCCGAACACGGCGAGAATATACGCCACACTCTGCAGCGGGTAAGCCAAACTCAAGGGCACCCGGGACAGAATAAAAAACCACAGCAGCGTAGCCGCTCCGTACATAACCAGCCCGGTCAGCACATAGGGGGACAGGAACAGCCGGAGAATGCCCATGAGGGACCCGAAGCTGTCCGGGTTCTGCTGCATTCCCATTTTCCACAGAAACTGCCCGCTGACCAAAATCACTGTATTAATCAGGATCAGCACCACATTGATCAGTGCCATGATGGTTCCTCCGTATCTTCATTCGAACATGCTGCCTGTCCCGTTGCCAGCTGGGATTTCACATCCTCCAGCTCCTTGCGGAGCAGCCCCAGCTCCTGGGTCAGGACCTTCAGCCGCTCCTCCTCCCGGGAGGACTGGGCGGCATGGAGCATCAGCAGGCTCATCACCACATAGAAGGCCAGCATAAAAATCAGCGCGGGCATATACGCGATGCCCAGCCTGGCTGCAGCCTGGTTCAACAGCGGAATCACCGCCGCCGTCACCACGGCCGAGGCTGCCAGCATCAGCCATACGAAGGCCTGCCGCTCCCGAAAGCGCTGGCGCCGCACCACCCAGAGCACCTGGACAAAAAACAGCAGCGCCACACCGATCGATATCACCTGAATCCGGTCCATCCACCCTCAGCTCCTTCCCGTTGGATTGGTTTATGCCACCCGCCGCAGCAGGGAAAAGACCGTCACCTTGGTCATGTAATAAATGGACTTGACGGGGGTAATGGAGGAGACGCCCCCCTGCCGGGAATTCATCCGCACACTGAGCTCCTTTACCCGGTAACCCGCACGGGCCATATCCACCAGCACCTCCACCTCGGGATAGTCGCCGGGATACCGCACGGCAAAACGCTCCATAAGCCGCCGGTTCACAATCCGGTAGCCGGAGGTGGGATCGGTGACCGACAAACCGGTCAATAGCCGGATCAGCATGGAAAAGTAGCGGATGCCCAACCGCCTTGCCCGGCTGCCCCGGTAGCCGCTGTCCTCCACAAAACGGGAGCCGATCACCATGTCCGCTCCGCCATCCTCCATGGCCCTGACCAGCCTGTCCAGATCCTCAGGGTTATGCTGCCCGTCCCCGTCTAACTGGACGGCATAATCATATCCCTTATCGACTGCATACCGGTAGCCGGTCTGCACCGCTCCGCCGATGCCCAGATTAACCGGGAGCCGCACATGGGGAATGCCGTGAGCGGCCAGAAGCTCCTCCGTCCGGTCTGTGGACCCGTCGTTCACTACCAGGCAATCCGCCCGGCCTGTGGCCCGGACCCTGGCTGCTGTATCGAGAATGGCTGCTTCTTCATTGAATGCCGGAATAATCACCAGTACCCTTTTCATCCCGGTCGACGCCCCTTAAGCCTCATCATCATTCCAGCCCTTTCCTTTTTTACTTCCCCTATCTTAACGAATTTCGCCGGCGATTTCCAACCGGCCTGCCAAACCCGGCTGACCGCCGTCCATATATTGTTGGACAATGACGGTCATCGGAGGGATAATCAATACAGCAATTGTTAGCAGGAAATAGATTTTTATCCAATGAAGCAGAGGCTGGAGGAGCATAATGGAAGCCTTTACACGATTGGTTAGCAGTTTGAAGGAACGTATCCCGGATAACGAAGCGCTTTTTAACCCGGGGGTGGAGGAAAGCGAGCTGGATCAGCTGGAGAGGGCAACCGGCATCACGCTGCCCGAAGAATTCCGGCTGCTTTACCGCAGTCACAACGGGGAAGGCGAAGGCCTCAGCGGCTTTTTGGCGGGATTTGGATTCATGAAGCTTGAAGCCGTATTGGGAGAGTGGAAAGCACTGCAGCAGGCGGCTTATTCCATAGTATCCAATAAACCCGGTGAAATCAGGGAAGGCGCTTGTCAAAAGGGCTGGATTCCCTTCGGGGATGACGGAGGAGGCTCCTTTCTTGTGATGGACCTGGCCCCGGGCCCGGAAGGAAGCTATGGGCAGATTATCACCATCGACCATGATTCGGATATCTCCTATGTGATTGCCGGGAGTCTGAGTGAGTTTTTGGCTTTTATTGAAAAAGGACTGTTAAGCGGTGATCTCTCCATCTCTCAGGAGGAGGATGAGGATATAGCTGTGCTCCTTTGGAAGGAAGGGCATCTGCTGGATGATGTTCTGGCCCTGACCGGAACGGCAGCAAGCGCCGATGGCATTGAGGTTGACGGATTTTGGGCGGACTTCTTCCGGCATGACCTGACAGACGGGAAGGTTCCGCTCCAGATACTGGCCAGTATGAAGATGGTTTTTATCAAAAGAGACGCTTCGGAAAAGTTCGATAAGGTGCCCCTTGATCTGCTGAAGCACATGGTGAATCTGAAGGAGCTGATTATTCACGCGAATAATATCACGAGCTTCGGACCTCTGCGGGAGATCCCCTCCTTGGCGAAGCTGGTGATCGGGAGTGCTGCCTTTGCCGAGGCGGATCTAAACCTCTTAGCCGAACCAGGGACGATCAAGCAGCTCACCCTGACCAGTCGGGAAGCTGAAAGCACTGCGGATACTCAGTCTCCATAACATGCCCCTGTTGGATTGGACCTCACTGGCCACATTGACCCAATTGAATGAGCTAAGTGTAGACAAATTGGAAAACGTTGATTTATCCTGCCTCTCCGCACTTACCAAGCTGTCGGTATTGAAGCTGGCTGGCCTCGATATACCAGACCTGGAATTTCTGCGGAATTTGAAAAAGCTGAAGCGATTCAAAACAGATCGGAAAGCACACGATGAAAACGCAGTGGAGGTCTTTTGCGGTATGAGCAAGCTGCAGGAGCTTAACTATCCCATAAGCGATATGCAGCTGGTTGCCAGGTGTCCGCAGCTGACGGAAATAAGCGTGGATGCGGTGGGCTTCCGTCATGCCGAGGCGCTGAAGGGCACCGGCATCAAGAGTACCATGGTCTATAATGCGTCATCCGAGGAAGAGGCTGATCAGATTATAGAAGAAATCGAACAATACTGTAATCTGCAAACCTCAGGCTGTGAGGTATCCTGGGAAGATTAATCAACCGGCTCTCATCCGCATAATAGTCTTTTCATAAAGAAATCCCGGACGCTTTCCATAAGCTCCGGGATTTCTTCTGATTGCAGGGGATTACCCCGCCGCGAATTGGCTTTCGTACAGACGGCGGTAAGCACCTCCCTGGGCCAGCAGCTCATCATGGCTGCCTGCCTCCACGATGTCGCCGTTCTGCATATAGAGGATCAGGTGCGCTTCCCGGATGGTGGACAGCCGGTGGGCGATGACGAAGCTGGTGCGGCCGGCGATCATCCGCAGGAAGGCCTCCTGGATACGCAGCTCCGTACGGGTATCGATGCTGCTGGTGGCTTCGTCCAGAATCAGCATAGGCGGGTCCACCAGCATTACCCGGGCAATAGTCAAGAGCTGCTTCTGGCCCTGGGACAGGCTGTCTCCGGTACCGCTGATGACGGTGCTGTAGCCGTCGGGCAGGCGGCGGATGAAGCTGTGGGCATTGGCCGCCCGGGCCGCTGCCTCCACCTCGGCATCGGTGGCGTCCGGTTTGCCGTAGGCGATATTGTCGCGAATGGTGCCGCCGAACAGCCAAGTGTCCTGCAGCACCATGCCGAAGGAACGGCGCAGGCTGTCCCGGGTCATGTGCTTGATATTCACACCATTCAGGGAGATTTCTCCCCGGTCCACATCATAAAACCGCATCAGGAGATTGACGAGAGTGGTTTTCCCCGCTCCGGTTTGGCCTACAATGGCGACTCGGGTACCCGGTTCAACGGTCAGGCTGAAATCGGAAATCAGCGGGCGGACCGGGTTGTAAGCAAAGGCCACATGCTTGAACTCCACTGTCCCTTGAGCAGGCTCCACCGTTACGGCATCTGCAGGCTCCGGCTTTTCCGGAGGCATATCCATAATGGTGAAGATACGTTGGGCGGAGGCAGTAGCTGATTGCAGCTGTGTGAGCACACCGGTGATTTCATTAAAGGGTTTGGCAAACAGGTTGGCGTAGATCAAAAAGCTGGACAACCCGCCCACGGTAATCTGGTTCATTATGGTGGCTACGCCACCCACCATGGCGATGACAGAGAAGGTCACATTGTTCACCAGCCGTGTGGTGGGGTTGGCCAGGGAGCCCAGGAACTGGGACTTCACACCAGCTTCGTACAGACGGTTGTTCTTTTCCTGAAACTGCCCCATAGCCTGCTCTTCGTAATGGAAGGCCTGGACGATCTTCTGGCCGCCTACCATTTCCTCCACATAGCCGTTCAGCTCACCCAGGGTTTTGGCCTGCTCCCGGAACAGCTTCTGGGACCGGGTGGTGACATAACGGGCGGCATAATAGGCAGCGGGCGCGGACAACAGCACAATCAGGGTCATCAGCGGGCTGATGTAGAGCATCAGCACAATGGAGCCGACGATGGTGACAATGCCGGTGAGCAGGGAGGAAAAACCCTGCTGCAGCCCGTCGGAGATCATATCCATATCGTTGATAAACCGGCTGATGCTGTCCCCGTGGGGATGGTTGTCATGGAAGGAAAGGGGCAGCTTGCCGATATGGGCGAACAGATCCTGGCGGAGGGAGTCTACAGTTCTGTAAGACGCCCGGTTCATCAGATAGGCCAGAAGCCAGCCGAAGAGACTGCCCGTCCCGTAGATCACGCCCAGGATCACCAGGATGCGGAACACGGCGGGAAAATCCACCTTCCCCGCTCCGGCCATGGCATCTACGGCTTTACCGATATAATAAGGTCCGGCCAGGCTGGAGGCTACACTCAGTATGGCGCAAACAGCCGACCAATACAGGATGGAACGGTAACGGCCTACATAGGACAGCAGCCGGGTCCAAATTTGTCTTGTGGTCATGATACGGCCTCCTCTCCGGAGAGCTGGGATTGGCAAACCTCTTGATACACCTGGCAGGTTTCCAGCAGCTCCTCATGGGTGCCCAAACCGGCGATTTTGCCGTCATCCAGCACCAGAATGCGGTCTGCGTGACGGACCGAGCTGACGCGCTGGGATACGATCAGCAGGGTTTTGTCCCCGGCGGTTTCCCGGAGGCCCTTGCGCAGAGCGGCATCGGTGGCATAGTCCAACGCGCTGGCGGAGTCATCCAGAATCAGAATCTCCGGCTTGGACGCCAGAGCCCGGGCGATGGTCAGGCGCTGCTTCTGGCCGCCGGAGAGATTAAGTCCCCCGCGCACCAGCACGGTGTTATAGCCCTCCGGCAGCTTGGTGATAAACTCCGCCGCTTGTGCGGTTTGGGCCGCCTCGGCTACCTCCTCCGCTGTTGCGCCCGGATTGCCCCAGCGGATATTCTCCGCTACGGTTCCGGTAAACAGCATGGCCTTTTGGGGGACCACACCGATGAGGCGGCGCAGCTCCTGCAGTTGGTAATCCTTTACATCGATGCCGTTCACCCTTATACTCCCCTTCACCGCATCATAGAACCGCGGGATCAGGTTCACCAGAGTGGACTTGCCGGAGCCGGTGCCGCCGATAATCCCGATGGTCTCCCCTTTGGCGATGGAGAGGGAGATGTCGTCCAGGGCCAATTCGCCTGTGGCGCTGTAGCCGAAGGAGACGGACTCGAAGGCAATGGCCGGTTGGTTGGAGACTGGGGTGACACTTGACTGTGCCCCGTCAGCGGGCAGAGTGGAGGTTCCCTTGGAAGACTCAACCCTGGCAGGCGCTCCGGCTATCCTTTTTCCATCGGCGATGGAGGGCTCGGTGGCCAGCACCTCGCTGACCCGTGCTCCGGAGGAGGCGGCTTTGGTGAAAATAATAACCAGATTGGATACTACAATCAGAGCCAGCAGGATTTGGGTGACATAGTTAATGAAGGCGATAATCTCCCCTTGGGACAAGGAGCCGCTGTCGATATGGAGGCCTCCTGCCCAGAGGATCAGGATAATGGCCCCGTTGACCACCAGGGAGGTGGCGGGGTTCAGCAAAGCGGCGATCCGCCCCACATGAATGGCTGTACCGGTAAGATCCTCCGAGGTTTCCTTAAACCGCTTCTGCTCCGCTCTGCCCTTGGCGAAGGCGCGGATAACCCGGACCCCCGTCAAATTTTCGCTCAGAACCGAGCCCATACGGTCCAGCTTGCCCTGGTACCGGCGGTACAGGGGAGCCGTCCGGCTGATAATGAAATAAAGAATCACTCCGATAATCGGCGCCGCCACCAGCAGAATCAGCGACAGCTTCAGATCCAGAATCATCGCCATGATGATGGCCCCGACACAGATAAACGGTGCGCGGATCACCAGCCGGATGAGCATGGCCACTGCCAGCTGCAGCTGGTTCACGTCGCTGGTCAGCCGGTTGATGAGGGACGGTGTCCCGAACCGGTCCAGCTCCGTATAGGACAAGGAGGAAATATGCTTAAACAGGGCGTTGCGCAGATTCGTGCCGAAGCCTTGGGAGGCCCGTGCCGCATAATGCTGGCAGACCAGCGAGCAGCCGTAGCCCAGAATGGCCATGCCGATCATTAAAAGGCCCATTTGCAGCACATAGGTTTTGTCGCCCCGGCCAATGCCGTTGTTGACGATAAGAGCCACCACTGTAGGCAGGAGCAGCTCCAGAATCGCCTCCAGCAGCTTAAAAAACGGGCCTGCGATTGTTTCTTTCCGAAAGGGCTTGAGGAAGCCCACGAGCTTAAACATGTTTGCATCACACCTAACGTCAAATTCTGTAGTCTGAGGCATTCCGCCTGCTTTTGCATTATCCCATAGATGGTGATATATGAAAAATATTTGTTTTATATGCCCGCCATACTTTTATCGTATATAAGGAGAGGCTATAATGAAAACAACATTACTTACGGTTCAAGAGGAGGCTATCATGGATATCCGCCAGCTCCGATATTTTTTGACTATCGCTGAGGAAGGGCAAATTTCCTCCGCCGCCCGGAAGCTGCGTATGGCACAGCCTCCGCTAAGCCAGCAGCTGAAGCAGCTGGAGGAGGAGCTGGGGGCCCGCCTGGTGGACCGGGGACCCCGCAGCCTTCAACTTACGGATGCAGGAGCCATCCTGCGCAACCGGGCCCAGGAAATTCTGGACCTGACCGACGCTGCCGCCCGGGAAATCCGGGATTTGGCCAAAGGCATGAACGGAACCCTGACCATCGGAACCGTCTCCTCCTCGGGTGAGGCGCTGCTGAAGCGGGGGTTATCCGAGTTTCACCGGCTGTACCCCGGGGTAAGCTTCGAAATCCGCGAAGGCAACACCTTCAGCATCATCGAGATGCTGGGCAAGGGACTGGTGGAGGTGGGCATCGTCCGCACTCCCTTTAACCCCGGGAATTTGGGCTGCAAGTATGCGTCCCCCGAGCCGATGATCGCCGTTATGACAGCGGACCTGGACTGGAGTCCCGGCTGCGGCCATGCGGAGATGGAGGAGCTGGCGGAGAAGCCGCTGATCATTTACCACCGTTTCGAGTCCCTCATCCGCGAAAGCTGCTTGTCCCACGGCTTCGAACCCGCCTTCTTCTGCCGCAACGACGACGCCCGCACCACTCTCCAGTGGGCGAATGAGGGGCTGGGCATCGGCATCGTGCCCCGTTCAGCCTTTGGACTGGGCAGCAACCGGAATCTGCTCCACAAGGAAATCCGCTGCAAGGAGCTGACCACCAGCGTAGCCGCCATCTGGAACAAGGACAAGTACCTGTCCTCCCCGGCGGAGCGGTTTTTGGAGCTGTTTCATTAGGGTCTTCTAAGTCTTCCCCATGGGGAGGAATTTCCTCCATTTCCTGAGCTGAAGGGATAGTGTACGAACACCCCCTTCACGTGGTACGCTTACGGACCGACGTTCCGCTATTTCGCAAAAACCTGCTCTTTTTCCAACCTTACGGACTGACGATTCATTATTTGCCGGTACTGCCGCCGAAACGCCCTTTCGCCGCCCATTAGCGGCTCTACAGTCCGCGTTCACCCGAAAAAGCCGATTTTTCGCCCAATAGCGGCTTCTGTGTCCGTTGGCGGCGGAACTCCGGCTATTTCAAACGAAGCACGCTGCTTATCCGGCAGCAGAAGTCTTCCCCGCCCATCTACACACAAAAAGAGCAGCTCCCCGATCCGCTTCGGGCAGGCTGCTCGTATACTCACTCTCTCTACTCTGCCAAGTTACTCGGGCTTCCGAAACACCGCCACCAGCGCGGTGGAGCCCGTCTGGTACGGCTCCTGCTTGTACCCCCCGTAAAGCTCCGGCACAGGCAGCCCATACTGCTCGGCGATATGCAGCAGCTCCTCGCTTTGCATCGGCAGAAGACGCACACTGTTTTCATATACCTCCTGTGCACCTTCCATCTCCAGAGTGAGCCGCCCCTGGAACTGAATCCCGTCCTCCTCCAGCTCGTAGAAACGCCTGAAGGTGAGCGTCCCCTCGGCCAGGCTGCGCTCAATTACCGGCAGCTCCTTCACCCTGTCCCGCAGGATGCGGTCATAATTGACGTTCTGCAGAATCAGCGTGCCCCCCGGCACCAGCCGGTCGTACATCTGAATCACCGAGTCGGCGATTTCCGTCAGATCATTCAAGTGGACCAAGGAGTTCCCTACGCACAGCACCGCATGGTAGTGTTCCGCCGGAAGACGGTCCAGTCCTCTCATATCCATCAACAGGGTATCAAAAGCCGGCGACTTGCCCGTCTGCTGCTTCACCCGGATCCGCTCCACCATGGACGGGTCTACATCGAGAGCTGTCACCACATAGCCGGAATCGGCAAGCGCCGCGGCAAGATTGCCCGTTCCTGCGGCCACATCTAGAATCCGCCCCTGGGCAGGCATATATTGCTCCACAAACCGGTGTTGATCCGGGGAGTATGGGAAAATATCGTCATAATAACGGCTTAGTGTTTCATAAAAGCTCATAGCTGGTCACTCCTTCTTTTAAGCCTTGCCCAAATTTATCCTCATCATCAGTATACCTGTTTTTGCGGGTATTCAATAATTGGTTAATTTTGGATTTAACCCTAAGAGAATACCATAATCCCGGGGGAACGGCAAGCGAACACCGCCGAATGCACAAAAACGGCCATTCCTCCTGGAGAGGAAAGACCGTCTCTATTTTCATCAAAAATTCGTTATTGCTGCAGGTAATATCGGCGCAAGGGCTCCTGCAGGGCCGCATAACCGTTGTTGTAGAGCTTTTGGTAGGCTTGGTGGCGGCCAGGGTCTGCCGTAACCTTCCCCGTGCCGTTCTTGTCGATAGCGTTTGCCGCTGTTTCCGCGCTTTCGTACACTCCGGCACCGATGCCTGCGGCCATAGCGGCTCCCAGAAGAGTCGCCTCCGGGATAGGCGGCAGCTCCAGAGTGAAGTCGGACACATCCGCCTTCACCTGCAGCCAATGTTTGTTCCGGGTGCCTCCCCCGACCACCTGCAGCCGCTCAATAGGACTGCCTGCAATCTCCTCCGCCGACTGGCGGATGGCCTCCAGCTGGTAAGCGGTGCCCTCCAGCACAGCCTTGATGATGTCCCCTTGCCCATGCTCCTTGTTCAGCCCGATAAACGCAGCCTTGGCTCGGGTCTCCGGGGCAGGCGCTCCGCTGCCGGTGAGATAAGGGAAATACAGGATGCCGGTTGGCCCAGGGTCTGTTTCCTCCAAAAGCGCCAGCAGCCGCTCATAGGACAGCTGCTCCTCGCTTAACAGGGTGCGCAGCCATTCCACCGAACCGCCGGAGGAGGAATTGCCCCCCATCCAGAAATAACGGTCCTTGGCCACGTGGCAGCCGAAGGACAGACCGGACTCAAACTCCTTGCGGCCAAGGGGCTTCTCCTCCATGGTGCCGACCAGCGTCTCTGCCGTTCCCATAGAGTCATAGATGACACCCTTGGTGATGGCGCCCACCGCCAGTGCGGCAACCACATGGTCATGCCCGGCGATGGCTACCGGCATACCCTGGCGGAGCCCGGTGGAGGCAGCCGCCTGGGCAGTCACACCGCCGAGGGTTGTGCCGGAGGGCAGTACGTTCGGATAGATGGCCGGGTCAATCCCGAAGCTCCGGAGCCATGGCTCATCCCAGGTTTTTTCGTCAATGCGAAAAGCGTAGGTGCGGGCCGCCAGCGAATAGTCAAAACCCAGCTCCCCGCACAACCGGTAGGCGATATAACCGGAGGCGGACAGCCAGCGGGCATTGGGGGTAAAAGCCTCCGGCACATGCTCCTTCAGCCATAGCAGCTTGCACAAGCCCAGTTTGAAGCTTAGATGGAGGCCGCTGGCCTGAAAACGTTCATAGGTATCGCATTGGGAGCGGATCAGCTCCGCTTGGGGCTTGGAGCAGGTATCAAACCAAGGCATAAAGGGAGACAAAGGAGCTCCGGTCTCTTTGTCGATTAACAGTCCGCTTTCGGCCATGCTGGTGATGCCTACCGCTTTAATCTCCTCCGGGTCTACGCCGCGCGTCACTTCCCGGATGGCAGAGGACACCAGCTTCCACATCTCCTCGGGGTCATAATAGAATTCGCCCCGTTCATTCTGATGGGTGGCGGTGGGCCGGCTTGCAATGGCTACCGACTTGCCGTTTTTTGCGAATAACCCGGCTTTGCTGTTGGTGGTGCCCAAATCAATGCCAAGGAGCATCGGACTTCCTCCCGTATGTTCGAATTCAACCGTTCTCTTGCTTTTATTCTATCGTGAACCCCGGCAAAACACAATTATTGGTACGTACCAATTTGCCAAAATAAAAAAGCCTCCGTCTCCACGCATAGCGCGGAAACGGAAGCGGCGTTACAGGTGTTATTTGGAGGACTCCAGCAGGTGGTAGTATGCCCAGTGTCCGGAATCCAAGTCGGAGAAGCCTTTTTTGCCTGTCAATTGCTCCGGATTCGGAGTGCGGCCCAAGGCCCGGTTCAACAGCACAACGGTTTCCGCACGGGTGATGCTTTGGTCGGGACGGAAGCTGCCATCCTCGTAGCCGTTCACCCAGCCTGCGGCTGCCGCTTGCTCAATGGCCGACTTAGCCCAGTGGCTGCCGGAATCGCTAAAGCTTGTTGCTGCCTGACCGCTAGTCTTCGGCAGGAATTGCACCAGAATAGCGACCAGTTCGGCCCGGGTCATAGCAGCGGCAGGACGGAAGGTACCATCCTCATAACCGTTGACCAGCCCTTTTTGCAGGAAATACTGAATAGCCGGGGTAGACCAGTTGGAGGCGGACAGATCCTTGAAGGAAGCTGATCCGGTGGTTTGACCCTTGTCGCTGTTCACCAGCAGACCGTAGAACAGGGACAATACTTCCTCACGGGTAATCCGGTTGTCCGGACGAACCGATCCGTCTTCGTAGCCGCTCAGGTACGGTACAGACTCCTTGGTCAGCTCGAGACCGTTGGGACCTTCCAGCACAGGCTTGGTTTCAGCCGGTTGGGTCGGGCCGGGAACAGATGGAGTGGGTGTTGCCGTTGCAGACGGTGTTGGTGTCGGCGTCGGTACTGATGGACCCGAATCAGAGTCAGAATCGTCACTCGGCGTCGGCGTCGGTGTCGGTGTTGGTGTCGGTGTTGGCGTCGGCGTTGGTGTTGGCGTTGGCGTTGGCGTCGGTGTCGGTGTTGACGGTTCCTGATTTGATGCCACAAAGCTCAGGAAATCACCAAGTACAATTTTCCCCTGTGCATCACGGGTCGGAGTTACAGGCGTCAGGCTCTTAAAGTTGCTGTCGGTTAAGGTTACCCCCGATTTGTTGGAGGACTTGCCGCTCTTGAACAGATAATTGCTGTCAGAAGCCAACGAGGACGGATATGTGTCCGCCGCGGTGTAGGATTTCTGGTAGGAGATAAAGCTCTCCAGTTGGAAATCGGCAGTAATTCCCGTATAAGTGGACAAGTTCAGGTTGCCTCTCGCATTATCAAAAGCGATGTTATTTCGAACAATGATGCCCGGGTTGCTGTTGCTGGTAAAGCCGTATGCCCCGTTGCCGAAGGCATAGCTGTTGCGGATGATGTGCGGCACGTGGATGCCTTCGCCGCCCAGCTTAAAGCCGTTTTTGTCGCCGCTGCCAACTTGGCCGTTGGTCAGAGTACCATTGTTGTAAGCGATGCTGTCTTCAATCAGCACGGCCCCAATGGCGCCAGTTCCGGCCTTGGTGTACAAGTCCCAGCCGTCATCAATGTTGTTGTGGGCAATACAGCCCCGGAAGATATTTCCTTCGCCCACCGTCAGCTTGGCGGCAAAACCGTCGGCATTATTTTCAGAAGGATCACGGTTATCGAAAGAGGTGCTGTTCAAAATCAGGTTATAGGACGGCCAATCTGCACGGTTTTCGGAGCCGTCAGTACGGCTGATTTGCAGACCAGTGTCCCCATGTTCATAAAAGCGGCTGTCTTCTACAATGTTATGGCTGCCGCCAACAGTGAAGCCCTTGGTATTGTCAGCGGAACGGACGAAATCAATACCCTTCACATGCCAGTAGCTGCCTCCCAAGATAACCCCTTCCGACTTTTTGTCGAAGTCGATAACCGGACGGGTTCCCGGAGCCGCCACCAAGTATTTCGGAGCGTCCGCATTTCCATCGTTGTACTTGTTAATGTACAGCGGAGCGCTGCGTTTGTAGACGCCCTCTTGAAGGACAATCCGCTGCCCTGGTTGAACAAAATCAATGGCCGTATTCAAATCCAGCGGGCTCTCTGCGGTGCCTGTTCCTTGAGCGGTTCCCAGCGGAGTAACGATCAGATCGCTGCCGCTGCCGAAGGACTTCATCGTAACAGTGAAGTTCTTGACAACCGGGCTTTCCGAGGTCAGGTACTGTGTATTATCCGGCAGGAAGGTCACGCTGAAGTTGTTATCCCCTTGAACCAGCGTGGCAGGGATAATGGTTTGCACGCCTGCCTGCACAGGCTCATCCAGTTTGACTACATCCTGTCCCTTGCGCAGCGTCAAGGTGCCGTTCACATTGGCCATTACCCGGAAGCTGTAGTCCGACGTGGAAACCTTGTTCAGGGACATAATGTCAAAGGACGGTTGAATCGGCTGAAGGGGTGGCTCCACCTTGGGGGCATCCGCTGCTGCCGAGGTGACCTGAAGCTTAATATTGCTCACTTCGATGGTAGCCAGACGTGCCGCATAAAAGCCCACATACATCTTGGAATCCTGCACCTTCAGAATATCCGGCACAAAGAACATCTGGCTATCGCCGTTGCCGATTTTTCCATAGAATCCGCTGTTGTTCTTGCCCAGGGTCAGCACATAAGGCGTGTTGTCCGGTCCCGGTCTTGCGCTGTTTAGCATGATTTTCTGAATACCCTTGCTGCCTGCGCCGTCGGTCGTGGTTACGCCCGTGCGGACAAACAGCTGCGTGCCGATGGGATTTCCCGTACCGCCGCTAAAACCGCCGATGGCGGCAATATTGGAGGCGAATACGCTGGAATCCTTGGCCGTTCCGATGGCATCTCTGGCCATAATGCCGAAGGACTCCTGTCCGTCGTAAGGCGTTTTGGCGAATGCTTTGACATTAATCGTAGCGGAGAGCTCAAAATTGTCCTTTTCCGCATCCAATTCAGTGTAATAATAGCTGATACCGTCGTGGTCGCCGGTAACCTTACCTGCTCCTTCCAAAGCAACCAGTTCAACCTTACCGTCGCTGCCGACTGTAACCGTATTTTTGCTGGAGGAGGTAGATTGACCGAATACGATACTGTTCCAAACAGCCTCTTGCTGCTGCCTTACCTCTACCTTCAATACAGTAGGTGCTGGCCCCTCAACGACTGGAGTGATGGGCAGTTCATAGGTGCCGGGTTTGCTGCTGTCAAAAGCAGTCATATCCAACGTATAATCTTGTTCGAAGATCAACGTATCCCGATCCCCATTGTCATATGCCTTAGCGACCTTCAAACCGAGAGTGTCAAAGCTTTCCCCAACCAAATAAGTGGTTTTGGGATAGGATTGCACCTCCAGTCCAGTTACGGACTTCGCCTTCACCGTAATTGGGAACGTCGTTTCCATTCCCCGGAAGGAAACCACTACAGAATAAGCTCCGGCTGTCGTCATATCCGGTCCGCTTACATGATACTCCCCGTCCATCAGTCTGACCTTGCTGCCATCGTTATAGTTGGCATATAGGATCATGCCGTCCAGGGACAAGCTTTCATTCAGGAAATAGCTGGTTTTGGCAGGCTGTTTGGCGATCTCCAAGCCGGTAAGGACATCGGATTTAACCAAAACGTCGAATGCCGCAGTTTTGCTTGGTGTTTCCAAAGACCTTACCGTTACTGTTTGTGTACCCGGAGTCTGGAAGGTATATACCGTATCCGTTACAGTCGCTCCGCTGATTGCAGTGGCGCCCGTAATAGACAACGTATACTTGTCCTTGGTTATTTCGGCAGTCGTGTGATTATTGTAATCTCCCGTTACCTCCATGCCCGCACTATCGAAGGCATCTCCGATATAATACACGGTTTTGGCCGGAAGATATTTGATGCGCATATCCACTACATCAAGCTTCATCACATTTACATCAAATTGCGTCTCGGCACCCTTATAGCTGATCGTAACCGTCTGATCACCCAACTGATTCGGGTTATAGCCGGTGACCAAATATTCTTTCGGCTGAAGCACCTTATCCTCACCTGTGCCGTAAACCTGGGCTGTCACCGTAAGGCTAGTCAGGTCCAAGGGCTGAGTAAGCAGATACTGAGTTTTGGTCGTGGATACCTGCAGCCCTTGCGCAGGCTGTTCCACCTGAAGAGAGATATCACTGAAGGTCACCTCTGCATCACGGGCGACGTACAACCCGGCAAACAGGGTGTCTGAAAACAAGTTGTCTAGGTAGATGGTAGTACTTTGATCGTTTAATGAAAGTTTATATGCGTTTCCACTTTTTTGAATAGAAAACTCATAGGAACTTCCAACTTTTGGCTGCTGAACCGAGGCAAAAGACAATTTAGTTTGCTCAATTTTGGGGGAACTAATAGCACTATTATATTTACCATAAAAAGGAATGATGGATAAATTATCATCACCCACAGCAATGTAATTGTTATTTTTTCCATCTTGAATGTTATCAACAAGCAATACCCCAAATGAAGACTGCTTTATGTTTGTATCTTTGGAGTCTGAGCGATAAGTATTTACTTTTGCCTTTGCAGATAACGTAAAGTTACCTTCGGAAGGCAACTCCTTGTGATAAAAAGAAACGCCTATTTCTGAGGAAGAAATTTTTCCGCCTTTATCCGAGGCTTTAAGGGTTACCGTTCCTGCTCCATTATCATCAGGTATTGGCGCAGGATTCTTAACTTCACTTACACCTCCTCCAAACGCCTTAAACTGCCAGTCACTAGTAGAAGAGTCCCCCGTATCCGCATAAACCGGAAGTGCTGCTGTGGTCAGCAACAGAAGAAAAGCTAATAGGGCCGGAAGAATGCGCTTTCTTTTTTTCATGTTCACGTCTCCTTCGTTGAAATTCGTAGAGATAAAGCGGACAAGCAGGTTCCTTGTCGAACCATGTTAACGTTTTCACTATCATACGACAAAACATGTAGTTATATGTTTCACGTTAACAGAACCATTATAAACCAAGTTTTCGAGAATATAAATGCTTTTTTATAAAATTTTGTCCTGCTTATGAAAATCTGCTTTTTATTTCTGCTGCGCCTATCAAAATCGCACAGAGGTTTTGAAGGCGGAAAGGGTGCTGGTACGTAAATGATTTTTCGAGTCTAACCCCCCCTAACCTGCTAGATTTAGCCGCTTCTATATGAAATTTCATATACATTTCCCCGGCAGCACTGCCAAGCTATAAATTATATATGAATTTTCGAATACAATCGGCTCCATCGTGACTTTTCCGAGAATTGTATATGATTTTTCGCATATAACCAGGCCTAACCCTTAAACCAACCAATCCTCAGCTATCCGAACTACCTGAATACGCAAAAAAAGAGCAGCCCCAGCCCAGGCCGCTCCCCTCCTTCTATTCCCCCGCCTCATTAACCGCAGCAGCAGCGCCGCCAATACCGTCAGGATACGTTTCCTTCAGAAAATTGACCGATGCAACAATCAGCTCCTTCAACACCTCCACCTGGATGTCGGCCACTTTGTTGATGTACACACACGCCTTGCCAGATGTATGTTTGCCAAGCTCCTGCAGCAGCGCCTCTCTCTTCGTATCTCCCACAGCAAAATAGAGGCTGGTTTTCCCCTTCCTCGGGGAAAAGCCCACCAGCGGCGCATCGCCCTCATGACCGGAGGCGTACTTGTAGTGGTACGAGCCGAAACCGATGATGCTGTTCCCCCAAAGCTTACCGGGGTATCCCGTGGTATGGGCGAAAATATCCAATAGGATATAGGCATCCTCCCGTTTTTGGGGATTCTCCACCATCTCGATAAATTCGATGACGCTGTTGTCTGTTTCCTTGGTTTTGAGTTCGTACAAGACTTAAACAGCTCCCTTCCCTAATCAAACTGGCTGCGTACTCCCTGTCCCCATATAAAAAATCCCCCGGCCGGCACTCCAATCAAGGAGCACCGGGACGAAGGGATTCTACAAAAACTGCATAAGCTCCTACCGCTTGCCCGGATCGTACGGTTCGCCCAGCGCCGCCGGGGCACGGGCACGTCCGACCGCTCCCGCCAGCACCAGAATGGTGAGCACGTAGGGCAGCATGAAGATGAATTCCTGGGGAATCCGGGCGGACCAGTCATACAGCTGCACCACGTTCCGCAGGGAGGTGGCGAAGCCGAAGAATACCGCCGCGCCGAAGGCGCCCAAGGGATTCCACTTGCCGAAGATCATGGCCGCAATGGCGATGAAGCCTTGGCCGGAGATGGTGTTATGGGTGAAGCTGGCCGTAGTGGTCATGGTGATGGTAGCGCCGCCCAGAGCGGACAGCGCGCCGCTGATGAACACCCCGATATAACGGGTGCGCAGCACCTTGATGCCCACTGTATCCGCGGCGCTGGGATGTTCACCCACCGCCCGCAGCCGGAGCCCGAAGGGCATTTTGTAGAGCGCGTACCAGGCCACAAACACCAGTATATACGCCAGATAGGTGGGCGGATACGCCTGGAACAAGGCCGGCCCGATAAACGGGATATCCCCCAACAGTGGGATCTTCACCTTGCTGAATACCTCCTGCAGCGTCTCCGTCTGGCCGGAGCCGTCGAAGAGCACCTTCACGAGATACACGCAGAGTCCTGCGGCCAGGAAGTTTATAACTACACCGCTGACCGTCTGGTCCGCCTTAAAGGTAATGGACGCCACCGCATGGACAGCCGACAGGAGAACCCCCAGCACAATTGCGGCAAGCATCCCCGCATAAGGCGAAAAGGCACCCATCCCCGCTTCCTCGGCATAATAGCCGAAGAGTGCCGCGGCAAAGGCTCCGACCACCATCAGGCCTTCAATCCCGATGTTGACTACGCCGGATTTTTCCGAGAAAATACCGCCCAGAGCTGCCAGAATCAGAGGGGTGGAAAACACCAGGGTGATGTTGATAATCTCCGCTAAATTCATCCTGCCGCCTCCTTTTTCCGCTTGGCCATAAAGGGCTTCAGCACCCACCGGACAAGTCCGCTGGACGCTACGAAGAAGATGATCAGACCGATAACCACCCGGATAATCTCCGGCGGCACATCGGCTTCAAAGCTCATGCCTGCGGAGCCATAGTTCAGAGAGCCGAAGAGAACCGCGCCAAGCAGAATACCCACCGGGTTGTTGCCCCCGAGCAGTGCCACCGCGATCCCGTCGAAGCCCAGCCCGCTGCTGGCTGCCGCCCGGGTCATGTAGCCGAATACCCCAAGGCCCTCGGTCACGCCGGCCAAACCGGCGAACAAGCCGCTGATGAACATGGCCTTCACCACGTTGCCGTTTACGTTAATGCCGGCATATTGGGCAGCGTGGGGATTATGCCCCACCGCACGGAGCTCGTAACCCTGCCGGGTTTTCCACAGGAGGATATAGTAGACCGGAACCGCCAGGAGTGCCAGCAGCACGCCCCAGTGCAGCCGGGAATCGCCGAACATGCCTGACAGCCAGCTGGAGGTGATGGAGGCGCTGGGTTCGATGATTTTGGAGCGCTGTGTCTTTTCCTGGAGCAGGAAGTGGCCGATGAGATAGTTGGCCAGATACAGGGCGATCCAGTTCATCATGATGCTGGTGATAACCTCATTGACACCGCGGGAGGCCTTCAGCCACCCCACGATGGCGCCCCATAGGCCGCCGCACAGCATCCCCACGATAACAGCCAGCGGAGTGTGGATATAAGGGGGCAGATCCAGCACAATACCGATCCAGACCGAACCCAGCATACCCATGGTAACCTGGCCCTCCGCACCGATATTGAAGAGGCCTGTCCGGTAAGCGAAGCCGACGGAAAGTCCGCACAGCAGGAGCGGGGTGATGCCCCGCAGGGTTTCCCCGATATCATAAGGCGTGCCCACGACTTTATTGATCAACGCGCCATACGCTGCGAAGGGGTTGAAGCCGCCGACCGCCATAATCAGCCCGCCGACAATAAGCCCCAGAAGAATCGCCACCAGCGGAATATAGGCGGAGTCCTTAACGAACACCTTCATCCATTTATTCATGCGCTGCTGTCTCCCTTCTGCTGCCCGCCATTAAGAGGCCCAGCTCCTGGTCATTGGTGTCCTCCGGACGTACCTCGCCCACCACCTTGCCTTCATACATCACGACAATCCGGTCGGAAAGCTTCATAATTTCATCCAGCTCGAAGGAAACCAGAAGCACCGCCTTGCCCTTGTCCCGCTGCTCCACCAGCCGCCGGTGAATGAATTCAATGGCGCCTACGTCGAGCCCGCGGGTAGGCTGGGCTGCGATCAGGAGATCCGGGTCCTTGTCCAGTTCCCGGGCGATAATCGCCTTTTGCTGGTTGCCTCCCGAGAGGGAGCGCGCCTTGGCGTCGGTGCCCGAGCCCCGGACGTCGAAGTCCTTCACCAGCTTCTGGGCATGGACCTCCATGGCATTTTCATCCATAAAGCCGCTGCGGTTAAACGGAGCCTTGAAATACGTGTTCAGCACCATATTTTCCCGCAGGGTAAAATCCAGCACCAGACCGTGCTTGTGCCGGTCCTCCGGGATAAGGGACAGCCCCGCTTCGCCGATATGACGGGTAGAGCGGTTCTGCACCTCCACACCCTTCAGCAGAATCCGGCCGGAATCCACCTTGCGCAGGCCTGTCAGGGCCGCAATCAGCTCGCTTTGGCCGTTGCCGTCCACGCCGGCTACACCCAGAATCTCTCCCGCATTCACCTGCAGGGAAATACCGTCCAATGCACGGACACCACGGTCATCCTTCAAAGACACCTTGTCCACCTGAAGCACCGGCGCACCGGGTTTGGAGGCGGCCTTATTGATCTCGAAGGATACGTTGCGCCCTACCATCGCCTCGGCCAGCGCATCCGGCGACGTCTCTGCCGTCACCACGGAACCGACCACCTTGCCCCGGCGGATAATGGTCACCCGGTCGGAGATAGCCATAATTTCCTTCAGCTTATGCGTGATCAGAATGATAGACTTGCCCTCACGGATGAGATTGCGCATGATGTTCAGCAGATCGTCAATTTCCTGGGGCGTCAATACGGCGGTAGGCTCATCAAAAATGATAATGTCCGCTCCCCGGTACAGCGTCTTCAGGATTTCCACCCGCTGCTGCATGCCCACGGATATATCCTCGATCCTCGCATAGGGGTCCACCTGAAGACCGTACAGATTGGACAGCCGTTCCACTTCCTTGGCCGCCGTTTTCACATCGGTGGACAGGCCTTTTACGGGTTCGCTGCCCAGGATAATATTCTCCGCTACGGTAAAAGGGTGCACCAGCTTAAAGTGCTGATGCACCATTCCGATACCGAGCTTTATCGCTTTGTTCGGCCCGTCAATGACGACCTTGTCGCCGCCCACAAGAATATCCCCCTCATCGGGCTGATACAGCCCGAAGAGGATATTCATGAGCGTGGACTTGCCGGCGCCGTTCTCCCCCAGAAGCGCATGGATTTCACCCTTGCGCAGGGTAAGGGAGATAGAGTCGTTGGCAACAATGCCGGGGAACCGTTTGGTGATTCCCCGCATTTCGATCACCACGGGAGCCGTGGGGTCCAGTGCCGCTCGGTTCATGACATCACGCTCACTTTTCAGGAACTTTGATTTCGCCGCTGATGATCTTTGCCTTGTACTCGTCAACCTTCTTCAGCACATCTGCAGGGACATTGGGATTGTTGGCCGGCAAACCTACGCCGTTATCCTTCAGGCCCAGCACAACCGGTTTGGTGTCGAAGGAGCCGGATTCGATCAGGTTCTTGGACACGCTGTATACCGCTTGATCCACGTATTTCATCATGGAGGTCAGGGTCACATCATTGCCGAATTCAACGGATTGGTCCTTGTCCACGCCGATTACCCAAACCTTCTTGCCGCCCTTCACACGGTCCTTGGCTTCGTTGAAGACGCCGGTTCCGGTTCCGCCGGAAGCATGGAAGATGATGTCTACGCCGTCGTTGTACATGGTGGCGGCAGCAGCCTTGCCCAGGTCAGGCTTGTCGAATGCGCCGGTATAGTTGATGGATACCTTGGCATTGGGGTTGGCAGCAGCTACGCCTGCCTTAAAGCCTGCTTCGAAACGCTTGATAACCACGATGTCCATACCGCCTACAAAACCAACCTTGTTGGTTTTGGTCATGAGGCCGGCCACAACGCCTACCAGGTAGGAGCCTTCTTGTTCGGAGAAGGTAACCGACTTCACATTGGGAGCTTCCACAACCTCGTCGATAATCGCCAGCTTGGCATTTGGATTGGCAGCAGCCACTTGCTTCATGGCGTCGCCGATGATGAAGCCGATACCCCAGGTCAGGTTATAGTTATCCTTGACGAAGGTGTTCAGGTTCGGCTGGAATTCGGTATCGTTCTTGGATTGCAGATATTTCACTTCTGCGCCGGTGTCGGTCTTCAGCTTTTGCAGAGCCTCCCAAGCGGATTGGTTAAAGGACTTGTCGTTGACCCCGCCTACGTCGGTGACCATACCGACCTTGAAGCCTTTACCCTTGGTGGAAGGAGTGGCGGTAGCCGCAGCAGAAGCCGCTGTAGTAGGAGCAATGGAAGCTGCTCCTTGCGTGTTGTCCTCCTTCTTGCCGCAGCCGGCAAGTGCAGACACGAGCACCAAGGATGCCGCCGTTAAAATAATCCCTATCTTTTTCATAACCTGTCCCCTCGATTCATTAAGATTTAAGAGTTGCGAGGAATTTAGTATCCGCTTTTGATGACAAAATCTCCACGGTTTTAGGAGTTTTGGCATCAAATTAGCGGTACTTCATTTCGTCGCAATCTCTTCGCCATGCGTCTTCCATCTTATCGTTATTTTTAACCGGCCGTCAATAATATTCCTCTATTGGTAAAATACAAACCGGCTCCAATTCACTTTTACCCTTCCCAGTATGTTCCTCTTCTATGTATCCCCCCACATTGGTCAGATCGCCTACATGCTCGGCGTAAAGCAGCCGGGAGCCGGACAAAAAGCCCTGATAACATGCGGAATAGCTGCTGTTGGCGGCAAACCGCCCTATCCCGGCATGTCCATGTCACAAAACATGACCAGCACAATTTGCCCGGCGATGGGAATAAGTCCCACCCCCTTATTTACTGTCATATATTCTAACATCATCTTCCCCGCCCGGCAATTTCTTTTCTATAGTGTTGAAAAATTTTTTTAATGTAGCCAGGTTGAAAAGAATATAGATGGAAAGCAGGCTTTACATTTAAAATTTTTCACAGTAAAATTAATGTAAAGCTAGCTTTACATTAATGAAGCCGTGAGGAGGTTCCAATGAAAAACAGACTGGAGGAAATCCGCAAGGCCCGCGGCCTCAATCAGGAGGATCTGGCCGTGGCGCTGGAGGTTTCCCGGCAAACCATCGGCTCCCTGGAGAATGGCCGGTATAACCCTTCGATCCTGCTTGCCTTCCGCATCGCCCGTTATTTTGGCTTGCCCATTGAAGACATTTTTATTTATGAGGAGGAATAATCCTATGCAACGGAACACATGGATCAAATACGCCGTTTGGGGCACCATCGGCTTACTTCTGGCCATAGCGGGAGTGGCCCTGCTGGCGGTTGGCACGGAAGCGGAAGGCATACTCCGCGCCCTGCCGGGCATCATGACCGGATTGGGCTGCGGGCTTTTCGGCTCCAAAGCCGGTATCCTGCTGACCAAACAGGCCGCCCGCAAAAATCCCCAGCTGGCGAAGCAGCAAGCCATTCTCGAGAAGGATGAACGCAACATCTCCCTCAACCATCAGGCGAAGGCCAAGGCGTATGATCTGATGATTTGGGTGTATGGTACTCTCCTGCTCGGTTTAGCCCTCATCGGAACCACCGGACCTGCCGTTGGCCTCGTGGTCGCCGCCTACTTGATTGTAGTGGCCGCCCATATTTACTTCCTGCATACGCTGCACAAAACCATGTAGATGCCGCTCTCCGGCAATTCCCTATTATGAAGACAGAACCGCTCCGTTGCCTCCGGTTTGTCCGGCAGGCGGCGAAGCGGTCCTCGGGTCTCTTGGCGAAGAATCAGAAATTGAAGTTATCGGGATCGGAGCCCTTGCGCTCATTGCGGTTCAATGCATCAATGGCTTCCATATCCGATGGTGACAGAACAAAATCGAAAATATCGGCATTTTCCTTCAGGCGGCTTTCGGTCACCGTCTTCGGAATGGTCACCACGCCATTCTGCAGATCCCACCGCAGAATCACCTGGGAAGCGGACTTCCCGTACTTGGCACCGATCTCGTCCAGAACAGGATGGCTGGTCAACGCGCCTTGGGCCAGGGGGCTCCATGCCTCCAATTGAATGCCTTGGTCCTTACAGAAAGCAAGCAGCGGCTTTTGCGTCAGATACGGATGGAACTCTACCTGGTTCACCGCCGGAATAACGCCGGTCTCGCGGATAATGTCCTCCAGATGATGAATCTGGAAGTTGCTGACCCCGATAGCCTTGACCCGTCCGCTTTTGTAGAGGTGGGTGAGAGCCCTCCAGGTTTCCAAGTACTTGCCCTTCACCGGCCAATGTACCAGATACAGGTCCACGTAGTCCAAACCCAGCTTCTCCAGACTCGCGTCGAATGCCGCCAATGTGGAATCATAACCCTGCTCGGAATTCCAAACCTTGGTGGTGATAAACAGCTCGTCCCGTGGAACACCGCACTCCCGGATGCCTTGGCCTACGCCAGTTTCATTGCCGTACACGGCCGCCGTATCGATGGAACGGTACCCCAGGCGGATGGCCGATTTAACCGTTTGCGCCACCGTGCCTCCATTCTCCACCTTCCATACGCCCAACCCCAGCCAGGGCATATTCACGCCGTTGTTCAAACGGGTTGTATCAGACAATGATGCAATCATTCGCCTTCATCACTCCTTTAATGGATTGAAACCCGGTAATCCTTCCCTCATTGTAGCACAAGCCCTGCGAAAGGCGAAAATAAAGCGGCATCATAAAAACCGGATCCCGGCGCAGCCACAGCTGCCCGGTTTCCGGTTCTTAGTAGGTTGGCATTGACCGGATCAACAGGCTATACCTCGTCCGGCGTCAGCATATGGAGGCAGGTATATCGGGTGAAGGGAAAACGGAACCTAAGGATCACTCCGGAATCCACCACCGTCATGGAACGAAGCGCCTCATCCCTGACCACGGCTCTTAACAGCTTTACTGCCGCCTCCGGATCCTTCTTCTGCAAAGCGCGGGCTAGCTTGCCCGTATACACAGGATACCTGGCAAAGCGGTGATACAGAGGAAGAATAGCCCGGGCTATCCGCTGGAAGGCCTCCGGCTGGAAGGTGAGCTGCGTCGTACCCGGAGAAAGTGTGGTCCCGTTGGTATAGATCTCGATCGGCTTGCCGAAGGGCAGACCTACAAAGATACCGATTCCCGCGGTCCCGGGGTAAGTGTGGCCGATTTTGGGTGACGCTTCCTTGAGCATCTGTTCGATCTTCTCCAAATCCGACTCTGCCAACGCCTCACAAAAGCGGCGGGCATAGGACTCATCGGTGGCTACCCGGCGGTAAAAGGGCTCCATCTTCCGTCCGGTTTGCTGCAGCATATAAGCCAGCGTCACCGTTTTGACCGGCGCCCGTTTGCCCCGTCTGCCGGGAGAGGTTCGGCTATTCTTCCGGGTTTTACCGAGGCCTGCAATGACGGCCATTCTATCAGCCGCCGCCCTGCGGTTTACCCAATAGACATTGTCTGGCGTCTTTCCCATATGCACACTCCCCTGTCCGATTCTGATTCGTAACCATTGTATGCCACAGCGTACAAGAAGGTTCAGCCATCCCGCCGGCGGCCAGCAGAGCAGGAACCCGCATCCTTCTTTGTGCTACAATGGAAAAAGCGCCTGTTGAGGATTGTAGTACAAGCATGCAGCAGGCATAAAGGAGATGCCGAATATGAAACCGTCATTCGAAGTTTGTCTGGAACGTTACGCCGGTTTGGTGATTAAAATCGGGGCAGCGCTCCGGAAGGGGCAGTCGCTGTGGATCAATTCCAACCTGGACAGCGCCCCCTTTGCCCGCCTGCTGGCCACCAAAGCATACGAAGCGGGAGCGGCCCATGTGCAGATGGACTGGGTGGATGAAGCCTCGACCCGCATCAGATACGAGCTTGCCCCGGAGGATTCCCTCCGCACACCCCCGGAATGGCGGACCAAGGCCATGGAGGCGCATATGGAAGCAGGCGGCTCCTTTCTGCAGATTTACGCCCCCAACCCTTCGCTTCTGAAGGGAATTGCTCCGGAGCGGCTCGCCATCGGCAACAAGGCTCAAGCGGAAGCCATGCAGGGTTTCCGCCGGTACGTCAACCAGAACCTGAATGCCTGGTCCATGGCCTCTGTCCCTACTCCGGCCTGGGCCGCCGCCGTATTCCCGGAGCTGTCCTGGGAGGAAGCGGAGGAAGCACTATGGGACCGGATTTTTCAGGTGAACCGGGTTTATGAAGAGGACCCGGCAGCTGCCTGGGAGGCCCACCTGGCGGCCCTGAACCGGCGCAAGGATTACATGAATGCGAAACGCTACCGCCGTTTGCATTACAAGGGACCGGGCACGGACCTGACCATCGGTCTGCCGGAAGGCCATATCTGGAAAGCGGCCACCTCTGAGACACCTGACGGCATTGTGTTCCTGCCCAATATGCCCACAGAGGAAATTTTCACCATGCCCCATAAGGACGAGGTCAACGGAACGGTAGCCAGCACACTGCCGCTTCCCTACGCAGGCCGTGTAATCGACGGCTTTTCCTTGACCTTTACGGATGGGGCTGTGACCGGCTTTTCCGCCAAGGAGGGTTATGAGCCTCTGAAGAGCCTCATCGAAATGGATGAAGGCTCCCGCCGCTTGGGTGAGGTTGCCCTGGTTCCCCACCATTCTCCGATCTCGAATTTGGGCATCACCTTCTACAACACCATGTTCGATGAAAATGCCGCCTGCCATCTGGCGCTGGGCAATGCTTATGCCTTCACGCTGGAGAACGGCACCGCCATGAACAAGGACGAGCTGGCCAGCCGCGGCGCTAACACCAGCCTGGCCCATGTGGATTTTATGATGGGCAGCGGTGAGCTGGACATTGACGGAGAAACCGCCGACGGAACCCTGGAGCCCGTCTTCCGCAAGGGCAACTGGGCATTCTCCTGATGCTGCCAGGATGGTCCGCACCTGCTCTTGCCCAATTGTGCCGGTCCTGTGATATGATGGTAAAAAGGAGATGACGAGGCATGGCCATGATTTTGGCAAGCTCGGAACGGATACGGCTGCGGGTATCGCGGCCCCATGATTTGGACTATGTGCTTCAAGCCGAGAATCATCCGGACAACCGGGATTTCATCAACCAGTGGACCAAGGAGCAGCACCGGAACGCCCAGGAGGATACGGATACGGTTCACCTGATTGTGGAGGCGGATCTGGAGTCATGCGGCTATGCCATCATTGCGGGGTTGGAGAATCCGGCGCGCAGCATTGAGCTGAAGCGTCTGGTGATTACGGAGAAGGGCCAAGGTCTTGGCCGGGATGTGCTGCGCCTGGTGAAACGCTGCGCCTTCAACCGTTGGAGCGCCCACCGGATGTGGCTGGATGTGCGCAGCAATAACCCGCGGGCCCTTCATCTGTATGAGAGTGAGGGCTTCCAGGTGGAGGGTACGCTCCGGGACTCCATTCTGGTGGACGGGGAGTATGTGTCGGTAACCATCCTCTCCATCCTGGAATCGGAGTATAAGGACGTGTAACGGACTGCAGTGCTTCGTACAATCCGAAGAATGTAATAGAAAAAGCCGGTTCCCGCGGGAACCGGCTTTCTTTTTCAACCCAATACAGATCCGATGAATGCCTCCAGCGGAGCGAGACCGGTAATGTTCTTGTTGCAGTTATGCCCGTGCATACAGATGTAGTTGCCTACGGACTTGTAATAGTCCGGAAGCGACTGGGCCGGTTTCTTTTTGGAGATGGCCGAAAACAGGACCAGCTCTTCGAACCGGTTGCACGCGAAGCAGTAGCTTTTTTTGTTGGTGACCGTAAACCGTCCCTCTACGCCGACGAACTGTTCCCCGTTATGGTATACGAGGAACATTTTGTTGGTGGAGATATCGGTCCAGCTCAGATAGGTCACATACCGCCAATCGGTCTGCTCCAGGTCGGGCAGCTTCAGCTTCTTGTTCTTCGGGAACAGCTTCTGAATCTGCTTCTCGGTGATCCGGGGGAATTCCAGCATATACGGCTCCAGCGCCTGGATATACGTATGGAAATCCTCTGCCGTTTTCAGGTTGGCGATGGAATCCAGCATGGTTTTCCGGCTGTCTCTCACATCCGGAAACAGTTCCTCCACCTTGGCGATGGCAGTCAATCTGACGGATTCCAGGACCTTGGGGTCCCCAACTGTCCGAATGGCGCGCAGCACCGAATCGGCTTGATTCTTAATAACGTTATATTGGTAGTTTCTAATAAATGGTCCGCACATGGACTTCAGCCCCTTATTTTCAATTGATTGAAGCAAATAAGGTGCAAAGCCATTATTAGAAAACGATCATTGCGTATTCAGGCGACACGTATAAAGCCGGCCCACCCATGCAAAGGTTCGCCTCCTATCAGGCTTTGCATGAGGCTTTTCCAATCCGGCAATCTCTGATTGCCATGAGTACCACCTCCGGTTGTGAATACGATTAGTATACCCGAGCCAAACCGCAAAATAAAGAGGTGGCGGAAAGTGGAATATGGGTATACCGAAAAAATCCGCTCCGCGGTACCTAACGCATAAGAATCCTTCCGGCCGATCAAGCTATCCGGTAGCGCCGAGTCAGGCGTATTCCCTTTAAGGAGGCGATTCACATGGCAAAACCGGATAACCGGGCGGACAACGTGGAGCATCTGCAGCAGAGTATCCAAAATACCCAGAAGAACCTGCATGAGGCGGAGGAGTATTTAAACGAGTTCTCCTCTGAAATCAGCGACGAGGAACGCAGCAGTATCCAGGAGAAAAACCAACGCCGCAAAAAAAGCATCGAAGGCTTCCGCAGCGAGGTCAAGGACGAAGCCAGCAATTCGCTGGAGTAGGAAGACCGAATATATAGAAGAAGCCCTACCCGAGGTAGAGCTTCTTCTATGTGCATTCAGCTGAAGTAGCTGATTTTATTCACATTCCACCCTGCCAACAGCGATAATAGCCTTTCGTCTATCCCTTTAGGAAGCAGAATGCCCAGTCCATGGGAATGCTCGAATTTTACTGCAGGATGCTGGACAATGAGTTCATCCCAATACCGGTAAACACCAAAGCCTACATAACGTGCTTCAATATCATGGAACAGAACAACTCCGTTGGGCGCAAGCTTGGGAAGCCATGTTTCATAATCGTGTTTGACTGCTTCGTAGGTATGAAAGCCATCAATATGCAGAAGATTGATGCTTTCATCCGCAAATTCATTAAGGGCTTGATCAAACGTCATTTGGAGCATTACAGCGGCTTCCGGAAAAGCAGACTCTGTAACCTTTTTCACTGCTTTATAAGCTGAATTGGTGTACGCCCCGGTATGCTGGTCACCGGTCCAGGTATCCACCGCATAGCATTTGCTGTCCAGCTTCCCATCCTTAACGGCCTGGCACATGCTGAAAAATGAAGCCCCATAGTGTGTGCCTAGCTCTACGATGGTTTGAGGCTGGAGATTGCGCACAAGGTCATAGGCAAATTTCCGGTGTCCACGCCACGCGGACTGGGATAGAATCTCCGGATCATATGCATCGCTTTCAAAAATGGGACTGTATTTCGTCCAAGCACTCATGGTCCGAACCACCTTTATTATTTATATAAATCCAATTGCGGGAAGGGAATTTTCTTCCGCCTTTGTCTTCCTACTGTATGTACCCCCTTGTATTTTGATGCTTGGACTCGTAAACCTGCTGTCCATAAGCATCAAAAAAAAAGCTTCACCTGAACATATATGCTCAGGTGAAGCCAGGAAGGTTAACATTTATACACTAAAGGAGCTCTTCAGCGATACGGTCAGGTTGAATACCGGCTTGTCCGGTGTGGAGTTCTGGGAATCCACGCAGAAGTAGCCGTGGCGGAAGAACTGGAACCTGTCCTCCGGCTGCACATCCTTGATGCCGGGATCAATGAAGCCCTGCACAATCTCCAAGGACTTGGGGTTGATGCCGGACAAGAGATCGTCTCCGCCCTCTTCCTCTTCTTCCTCATCGGTTTTTTCGGCTACCAGCTGGTCGTAGAGCCGGAATTCCACCGGAATGGCGGTGGTGGCTTCCACCCAGTGGATGGTTCCCTTCACCTTGCGGCCGGTAAAGCCGGTGCCGGACTTGGTTTCCGGATCATAGGTACAGCGCAGCTCTACCACATTGCCCGCCTCGTCCTTGACCACTTCCTCACACTTGATGAAGTACGCATGCTTCAGCCGTACCTCGTTGCCGGGAAACAGCCGGTGGTATTTGGGCACCGGATTCTCCATGAAGTCATCCTGCTCGATATAGATTTCCCGGGAAAAAGGAATTTTGCGCATGCCCATTTCCGGTACCTCGGCATTGACCTCGGCGTCCAGCATTTCCACCTGGCCCTCGGGATAGTTGGTAATAACCACCTTCAGCGGCTTCAGCACGCCCATGGTCCGGGGCGCCTTGAGCTTCAGATCCTCCCGGATGAAGTGCTCCAGCATCCGGGGGTCGACAGTGCCGTTGCTCTTGGACACACCGGCTTCGCGGATGAAGGATTTTATCCCCTCCGGGGTAAAGCCCCGGCGGCGCATACCGCTGATGGTAAACACCCGGGGGTCGTTCCAGCCGTCCAGCACACCGGTTTCCACCAGGCGTTTGATGTAGCGCTTGCCCATGATGGTACCGGCGATCTTCAGCTTGCCGAATTCATACTGGCGGGATACATGGGGCATCTCCGTTTCCCGGATAACCCAGTCATAGAAGGGACGCTGGTCCTCAAACTCCAGGGAACACAGGGAATGGGTCACACCCTCGATGGAATCCTCCAACGGGTGGGCGTAGGCATACATGGGATAGATGCACCACTTGTCTCCGGTGTTGTGGTGATGGGTATGGGAAATCCGGAAAATCACCGGGTCCCGCATATTGATATTCGGGGAAGCCATATCGATTTTGGCCCGCAGCACCCGTTCGCCGTCCTTGAACTCGCCGGCCCGCATGCGGATGAACAGGTCCAGGTTTTCCTCTGCGGTGCGGTTGCGGAAGGGGCTTTCAGTGCCCGGCTGGGTCAGCGTGCCGCGGGTTTCGCGGATAGCGTCCGCCGATTGGTCGTCCACGTAGGCCAGCCCTTTGCGGATCAGGACCAAAGCCCGGTTGTACATCTCCTCGAAATAATCCGACGCGAAATGCAGCCCGTCCCACTCGAAGCCCAGCCACTTGATGTCCTCCTGGATGGACTTGACGAATTCCACGTCCTCCTTCACCGGGTTGGTGTCGTCAAAACGCAGGTTGGTTTTGCCGCCGAACTCGTCGGCCAGCTCGAAATTGATAGTGATTGCCCGGGCATGCCCGATATGCAGATAGCCGTTGGGCTCAGGCGGAAACCGGGTCTTGATGCTGGTGACACGGCCTTCCTTGAGGTCGTCCATCATAATGGTTTTGATAAAATTGGATGCGGCGCTTTTGCTCTCCATAGGAACCTCTTTTCATACGGGTTGATAATGTCCACTTTTTACGTTTGTTCTATTATACACAAATTTGTCAGGGAATATATAGAAGGGTACGGCCATGTAACATATTGTTCGCTTCTTCCGTCTACAAAAGCAGGAGGTGGTTTATCGTGAAGATCCGATATATCGCAATTATCGCCGTTTGTTTGCTCCTCAGCGCTTGTACCCAAGGGGGACGAGACAATATCCACGGCAATGCCGAAATTGACTGGGTGGATTTTCTCATGCTGGACGGCCGTTCCTATACGGGGTTATATGAAACCGTCATAGCCGACCCGGAGACGGTGACGGACAAAAAAGCAGGCCGGACCACCTTCAAGGTAGCCGATGTGGTGACCAATCCGGGCTACAAAATCCAAAACGGGGACGCAGCCTTCCTCCCCATTGGAACAGAGCTGTATCAGGTCAAGGGATTCAAGAAGGATGAGCTGATTGCTGCCCGGGATTCGGAACGCATCGGGGGCTTCCGGCTTTATGCCGAGATTGAATTCGCCAAAACCGTCCAACGCCATTACACAGAAATACCCCGGGAAACAATCACGCATATTGAGCTGTACAAAGGCCAGGAAACCAAGCCGTACAAAACGCTGCAGGACTTGAAAAAAAGCCAGTTCATTCAACTGCTGGACGGCGGACGGGATGTGGAGAATTACATGCCCCAGAGCAGGGATCAGGACCCTGCCCAATACCGGGTGGTGTTTTACAGCGGAGGCTCCCTTGCCTATTCCTATTCCCTGTTTGATGACGGAGTACAGGCTTACTTTTCCCCCGATTCCATACGTTTGCTGGACCCGGCCATCCGCGCCTTGCTTCAGCCTTAAGGTGCTTGGGCATCCATTATTTGAAAGCCATGGCGGCCCGCACCGCCTTCTGCCAGCCGGTGTACAGCTCCTCCCGGCGGGCGGGCTCCATGGCGGGCTGGTAGACCTCTTTGACCGCCCACAGGCGGGCCAGCTCCTCCCGGTCCGTCCAGAAGCCAACGGCCAGTCCGGCCAGGAAAGCCGCCCCCAGGGCGGTGGTTTCCCGGACGGCGGAGCGCTCCACGGGAACGCCCAGCATGTCGCTTTGGAACTGCATGAGGAAGCGGTTCTCCACCGCCCCTCCATCCACCCGCAGCGCCGACAGCCGGATGCCCGAATCCGCCTCCATGGCATCCAGCACATCCCGGGTCTGGTAAGCCAGGGCCTCCAGCACCGCCCTTATAAAATGCTCCTTGGCCGTGCCCCGGGTCAGCCCGAATACAGCGCCCCGCACCTCGCTGTCCCAATAGGGGGTGCCCAGCCCGACAAACGCCGGCACCACATATACTCCGTCGGTGGAAGCCACCCGGCGGGCATAAGCCTCGCTGTCTCCCGCACGTTTGAACATACGCAGCCCGTCCCGCAGCCATTGCACGGCGGAGCCTGCTACGAATACGCTGCCCTCCAGGGCGTATTCAGTTATGCCGTCCACCCGCCAGGCGATGGTGGTCAATAGGCCACGGGCCGATTCCACTGCCTGCTGTCCGGTGGACTTCAAGACGAAGCAGCCGGTGCCGTAGGTGTTCTTAGCCATACCGGGCGTGAAGCAGGCCTGTCCGAACAAGGCCGCCTGCTGATCCCCGGCTATCCCGGCAATGGGCACCTCCCGGCCGAAGAAGTGGTACCCCGCCGTTGCCCCGTATACTTCCGAGGAGGATCGGACCTGCGGCAGCATGGAGACGGGAATTCCCAGGATATCCAGCAGTTCTTCATCCCAGCACTCCTCGTGGATGTTGTACAATAACGTCCGGGATGCATTAGAAGGGTCGGTGACATGAACCCTGCCGCCTGTCAGCTTCCAAACCAGCCAGGTGTCGATGGTGCCGAATAGCAGCTCCCCGCGCTCCGCCTTCTCCCGTACCCCCTCCACCTCATCCAGCAGCCACTTGATCTTGGTCCCGGAAAAATACGCATCTATCAGGAGTCCCGTTTTCTTCTTGAACCGCTCCTCCAGCCCCTCATCCTTCAGCCTGCTGCAAATTCCGGCGGACTGCCGGGATTGCCAGACGATGGCATGATGCACAGGCATGCCGGTAGCCTTGTCCCACACCACCGTGGTCTCCCGCTGGTTGGTAATGCCGATGGCATCGACCCGCACGGGATCGATGCGGTTCTCTGTCAGCACGGCGCCCACTGCCGCCAGCACCGATATCCAGATTTCATCCGCATTCTGCTCCACCCAGCCCGGCTTCGGGAAATATTGGGGAAACTCCTTCTGCGCGGTATAAGCCGCCCTGCCCTTCTTATCGAACAGAATCGCTCTGGTGCTGGTTGTGCCTTGGTCAATGGCCAGAATATAATGCTCCCCTTTTGCCGCCACGCGTGTTAACCTCCTTCTCTTCAAGAAAGACCCACCGTCTCCGGCAGGTCCTTCCAGTTCCTATAACAGCTTCTCTATATCCGGCCCGATATCCAGCGGGTCCACCGGTGATTCATACCGGGTTACCACCCGGCCCTGGCGGTCGATAAGGAACTTGGTGAAGTTCCATTTGATCTCATCGTTATGCAGCTCCTCCGGCATTTTCTCCGCAAGCATATTATGCAGCAGCTTGCCGGTAGGCTGGGACTGGTCGAAGCCCTGGAACGGCGCGGTTTTCGTCAGATAGGCGAACAGCGGATGTTTGCCCGGCCCCTTTACCTCCAGCTTCTCAAACAGCGGGAAGGTGACGCCGTAGTTGATCTGGCAGAAGGTATGCACCTCCTCATTCTCCCCGGGCTCCTGCTCCCCAAACTGATTGCAGGGGAAACCCAGGATGACAAAACCGCGGTCGTAGTAGGTTTCATACAGCTTCTGCAGGTCGCTGTACTGGGGTGTGAAGCCGCAGCGGCTGGCCGTATTCACAATCAGCAGCACCTTGCCCTCATAGCTTTCCAGCGGGACTTGCACACCCCGGATATTATTGGCGGAAAAGAGATACACACTCATCAAAACTCACGCTCCTGTGGCCCTTGGCCCTTTCTAAGGTTCTATGGAATATTGTGCCACAGCCCAAGGAGGAGTACAAGCGGATGCTACAGCACAACCTCCACCGGTTCCCCCAGCACCATGGAATCCGGCGTCACCCATGTATCGTAGGCCAGCACCTGCACCCCGGAGCTCGCCGCCACCCGAAGGGCCTGGGCAAAAGCAGGGTCCATCACCGCATTGGGCTCGAAGAGGCTGACGCCGTTCATTTGGATCAGGAACAATAGATGCCCCCGGTAGCCGGCCCTCACCGCCTCCACCATTTCCAGCACATGACGGGTTCCCCGGGCTGTGGGCGCATCGGGAAAGCGGACAATACCGTCCTGCTCCAGGGTCACACCCTTTACCTCCATAAAGGCCTTCACTCCGCTCACGGTTTCCCAATACAGGTCAAAACGGGAACTCCCGAAGCGCATTTCCGGCCGGACCGCCGCAAGCGGCTCTCCTGCCACATTGTCCAGTTGGCCGGACAAAGCCGCCTCCAGCACCACCCGGTTGGGGGCCTGGGAATCCATATTGATCAACAGCTCCCCTTTGTACACGGCGATCAGGGAGTAGGCCGTACGTCTGGGGGCGCCGGGGGCAGCCTGCTCCAGCACCACCCGCGCGCCGGGCACCAGCAGTTCGGCACAGCGTCCGGTATTCTTCACATGCACCGTCTCCACGGTGCCGCCGATGTCCACCAGGGCGATAAACCGGTTGGGCCGGTGGAGAAACCGCCCTTCCACTGTACGGGTATAATGCATCATCACTCTTCCTTTTTTATAACGAAAGCCCGGCGGCGGCGCTTGGGGCGCAGCACGCACGGACTTTGAAATAGTCGTTTATTTGGGCTCCGGCACCGTAACAAGGGTGTAGCCCTTCTTGCGGATACCTTCGATAATACCGGGCAAAGCGGCAATGGTAGACGGGTGGTCATGCATCACAATAATACTGCCTGACCGGACCTCCGACAGAACATTCTTCGTAATTTTGGCGGCATCTCCTGCTTCCCAGTCCTTGGGGTCCTCATTCCACAGGATCATGCTCATGCCGTGCTCCTCGGTAATCAGCTTCGTATCGTTATTATAGCTGCCATAAGGGGGACGGAACAGCTTTACTGATGTTTTGCTCCACTTCTCCAGCTTCTTGAGCCCGGTCTCAAACTCCTTCTGCTGGCTGTCATAATTCATTTTCGTCATCTGCGGGTGTACATCGGAGTGATACCCGATCCCATGTCGCTCGTAGACAGCCTGGGTGACGGAATCATGGTACTTCTCCACATTCTGTCCCAGAAAAAAGAAGGTCACCTTGGCGTCGTTATCCTTCAGCACCTTGAGCAGCTTGCCGGTGTCCTTGGTGGGGCCGTCATCGATGGTAATAGCGACCTGATTCTTACCCACGGCGTACACAGGCTTCAGCGCAGATTCCCGGCGGGCGGGTTTGCCGCTGTCCGGCTGGACGGTCTCCTCTACAGGCTTGCCCGATTCCGGCGAAGGAACAAGAGGCGACGGCTCCGCTGATGCAGCCGGCGGGGCGGGTGTTGCAGTGGAACTGATGGTGGGGAACGGAGATAAAGCCGCTTCCTGGGGTGCTGCCGCAGCCTGGTTGCCGGACCGGCTGCATCCGCTCATTACGAGCAGGGCTGCCGAGGCACAGATCAGCACCGCTTGCGCTAATTTCTTCATGTTAGTCTACCTGCCTTAGTTGGCTACAAAATCAGGGAGCGCCTCTTGGAACGGATGTTGCAAGATGAAACGGACAGCCTGGTTTCTACCAGAGTTCCCTCTAGCATACCGGATATGGGCTGACCGGTCTATAGATTTATAGAGGCGTAACAAATGTTTCGTTTCCTCTACCGCCACCTGTATTTATTAGACGAAATAGTGTATTTGGAAGTTCACATTTTTAGAAGGCGGACACGCAAAAAAGTTTGACCCCCCTAACCAAAAGGTGTATAAAGGGTACAGCTATGTATACCGTGCACGTTGAAAGGAGTTTGAAGGTTATGACAGCTGTATTTCAGGCCCTGGAGGTTAACAAAGGCGAAGCATTCACTGTCGGTATCCGCTCACTGACCCAAGATGAGCTGCCCCAGGGGGAAGTTGTCATCAAGGTGGCATATTCCAGCGTTAACTATAAGGACGGGCTGGCTTCCATACCGGACGGGAATATCGTCAGAAGCTATCCCTTTATCCCCGGCATCGATTTGTCCGGGTATGTGGTCTCCTCGGCGGATCCGCGTTTTTATGAGGGTCAAAAGGTGCTGGCCACCGGTTATGGGATTGGCGTGAGCCATTTTGGCGGCTACAGCGAATACGCCCGGCTGCCGGCGGAGTGGGTCGTGCCGCTGCCGGAGGGATTGTCTTTGCGGGAGGCCATGATTTACGGAACCGCGGGCTTCACTGCCGCGCTGTCCATCAAACGTCTGGAGGAAAACGGCGTCTCCCCCGGTAAGGGCAAGGTGCTGGTAACAGGAGCCTCCGGCGGAGTTGGTGGTGCGGCTGTGGCGATGCTGGCGCAGAAGGGCTATACGGTAGCAGCCAGCACCGGGCGCAGCGAAGAGGCCGGTTATCTGCGGGAGTTGGGCGCAAGCGAGGTGCTGTCCCGGGAGGAGGTTTATGCCGGGGGGAACGTAAAGCCTCTGGACAAGCAGCTGTGGCAGGCAGCGGTGGACCCTGTTGGCGGCACTCAGCTGGCCGCAGTGCTGAGCCGGATCGCATACCGCGGCGCAGTAGCCGTCAGCGGACTTACCGGCGGCACAGCCGTGCCCGCCACCGTGCTGCCCTTTATTCTGCGGGGCGTAAGCCTCCTGGGCATCGATTCAGTCATGTGTCCCGCCGCCGAGCGGGAGGAATTGTGGAAGCTCATGGCCGGCAGCTGGAAGCCGCAGCAGCTGGATAAGCTGGTGAACCGCGAGGTGACTCTGGCGGAGCTGCCCCAGGCGCTCTCGGACATACTCAAATCCGCCACCCGCGGCAGAGTTCTGGTGCGTTTAGCAGGAGAATAGCAAGTATAATGACGGTGTTAAGCCGCCTTCTTCGGAGGGCGGCTTTTTTCTATTTCTTTAAGCGGACATTCAGCCGGGACTCAGGGCGGGTTAAGTCCACAGCCGTAGAATAAGGACAGTCATCAGAGAGGAGGGGTTCCGGTTTGAAATCGTGGAACTTCAAAAAGAAGGGGCTGCTGGCAGCCCTTCTGATATTACTTGCCATCGGCGGAGTGCTCTACAAGCTGGCAGACCGTTATTTAATCGAGCATGTGGAAATGAGGGTTACAGCGGCGGAGAACACACTGGCCAATGGTAAGGAAAACGGCGGAGGCTCCTCCGACGATTGGAGCTACCGCAGCAGCGATATCAACATCAGCATCCGCCAGGTGGAGACCGGCGAAGGCAAGGAGAAAATCACCTACTATGTAGCGGATGTCCAGCTCCAGAATGGGGCAAGTCTCAGCTCCGCCTTTGCCAAAAACGCCTTTGGCCGCAACATTATCGAGCATACATCCGTGATTGCCGCCAATAACAACGCTCTGTTTGCCATCAACGGGGACTATTACGGATTCCGCAGCGACGGGGTTATCATCCGCAACGGCATCCTGTACCGGAATGAACCTGCCCGTACAGGGCTGGCTCTTTACGCCGACGGCACCATAAAATCCTACGACGAAACCAAAAAAACCGCAGCCTCTCTTTTAGCGGACGGCGTCACGCAAACCTATTCCTTCGGCCCTGCGCTGGTATTGGAGGGTAAGGTAGCCAGTGACCTGGAACAGGTGAAGATCGACACTAACTTCGGCAACCGCTCCATCCAGGGGGCCAACCCCCGCACCGGCATCGGTCTTATCTCGGCTAACCACTATCTCTTCGTTGTGGTGGATGGCCGTAAGGAGGGCTACAGCGCCGGCATGACGCTGAGCCAATTCGCCCAGCTGTTCAAGGAGCTGGGGGCGACCGAAGCGTACAATTTGGACGGCGGAGGATCGTCCACCATGGTTTTTCAGGGCCGGGTAGTGAACAATCCCCTGGGCAAAGAAACCGAACGCGGCGTCAGCGACATTCTATACGTCGCCACTCCTTGATGGCGGCTTTGCACTTACTCGAGACTTGCTCGCGAGGTCCACGGCCTGGCTGACGAGACCCACTCCTGCGCCGATTCCGGCGTTTTCCCCTACGCGTGTTCGGCATATCACAACATGAATGGAGGCGGCATAGATGCATGTATTGATACCGGCTTATGAACCCGACCAACGTCTGCTGGAGCTGATCCTCCAGTTAAAAGCCTCCGGAATGTCCGACATTCTGGTGGTAGACGACGGAAGTGGGGAACACTATGCCTCCTTATTCCGGGCCGCCCAATTGGAGGGCTGCACCGTACTGGCCCATCCGGTGAACCGGGGCAAGGGCCGGGCGCTCAAAACCGGCTTCCGCCACCTGCTGGATATGGGCCGGGCGGATGCGGTGGTTTGTGCGGACAGCGACGGCCAGCATTTGCCCAGGGATATTATGCGGGTGGCCCAGGCTGCCCAGGAGGCGGCGGACCGGATGGTGCTGGGCAGCCGCCAGTTTACCGGCAAGGTCCCCCTGCGCAGCAGCGTAGGCAATACGGCCACCCGGAAGATTTATTCCTTCCTTTCGGGTATCCCCCTGCAGGATACGCAGACCGGGCTGCGGGGATACCCGCCGGAGATGCTGGAGTGGCTCTGCCAAGTGCCGGGAGAACGGTTCGAATACGAAATGAACCTGCTGCTACAGGCCCCCGGAGCAGGCTATTTCTTCCGCGAGCTGCCCATAGAAACCGTCTATATCGACCACAACAGCTCCTCCCACTTCCGCCCCTTGGCAGATTCCCTGAAAATCTACTGGCCTATCGCCAAGTTCGGCTCCATATCCCTGATCTCCGCCCTGCTGGACATCCTCCTCCTGATGCTGATCCAATCCGGCACCGGCAGCTTGCTGCTAGCCGTATGGGGGGCGCGTTTGTGCAGCGCAGCTTTTAACTATGCCATGAACAAAACCTTCGTATTCACCAGCGGCAAACCGACACCGATGGGGCGGTCCATGCCCAAATATATCGCCTTAGCAGGCATCATCCTGCTGTTGAATTACGGCCTGATGTCCCTCTTATTCGGACAAGCAGGGCTCCCTCTCCTGGCAGCCAAGCTGCTGACAGAGGCCATGCTGTTCCTCTTCAGCTATTGGTGCCAGCAGCGTTTTGTATACGCGTAAAAGGGGCTCCGGGAGCCCCTTTTGTGCACTATCCCCTTTGCTCAGGGCGAGCGCCTCTTTTCATGCACTATCCCCTTTGCTCAGGGACGAGCGTTCCTTTCATGCATTATCCCCTTTACTCAGGGCGAGCGTCTCTTTTCATGCACTATCCCCTTTGCTCAGGGACGAGCGTCTCTTTTCATGCACTATCCCCTTTACTCAGGGCGAGCGTCTCTTTTCATGCACTATCCCCTTTGCTCAGGGCGAGCGTCTCTTTTCATGCACTATCCCCTTTGCTCAGGGCGAGCGTCTCTTTTCATGCATTATCCCCTTTGCTCAGGGCGAGCGTCTCTTTTCATGCACTATCCCCTTTGCTCAGGGCGAGCGTCTCTTTTCATGCACTATCCCCTTTGCTCAGGGCGAGCGTCTCTTTTCATGCACTATCCCCTTTGCTCAGGGCGAGCGTCTCTTTTCATGCACTATCCCCTTTGCTCAGGGGGGACGTTCCATTCCTCTCATTATCCCTTTCGTTCAGGATCAGAAAAGATCGGGGATGGGGCGGGTTCCTGAGCCAAGGGGATAGTGTCCGAAAAGGAGCAAAAACCCCCTCTACACCGGAGGGGGTCTACGTCAAGAGCGGTCGGATGCAAGCCAAATTCCCCCTATCCCTGGGGTTTTGGCCTGACCCGGTTAGTGGGGATTGCCTCCAGGGGATTATCCGGCCAGTAATGCTTGGGATACCGGCCCTTGAGGTCCTTTTTCACGTCAAAATAGGTTTCCCGCCAGAAGCCTGCCAGGTCCCGGGTAACCTGCACCGGGCGTTGGGCCGGGGACAGCAGATGGATCACCACCGGCACCCGTCCGCCGCCAATCCGCGGCGTTTCGGTCAAGCCAAAAAGCTCCTGCAGCCGGACTGCTATAAAAGGCTGGCCCGGGTCGCTGTAATCCACCGGAATCCGCGAGCCGCTGGGCACCTGCAAATGGGTTGGGGCATGCCGGTCCAGCTCCTGGCGGCGGCTCCAATCCAACAGCCCCGTTAAGGCCTCCCCCAGATTCACGCGGGTCAAATCCTGCTTGCTGCGCATTCCTTCCGCATAGGGTCCCAGCCAATCCGGCAAAGCAGCCAACAGCGTCTCCTCCGCAACATCCGGCCAGGACGGATCAGCCAGCTGCATAAAACGAAGCCGCTGGAGCAGCTGCCTGGATGCCTTGGTCCAAGGCAGAGCCTCCAGCCCATCCTTGGCGACAGCCGCAAGCAGCGCCCGAGTCACCAGCGGAGCCGGGGGATTCTGCAGCTGCTTTTCCTTCAGAATCAGCGAACCCAGCCGGAGGCGCTTTTTGGCCCGGACAGCCTGAGCCGCATCCTCCCACTCCACTGCTTCCTCTTCCTCCAGCCCTTCGTGCAGGTACGTTTCCAGATGGGCAAGCTCCACCGGCGCCGCCAAATAAATGCGGCTGTCCGCTCCTTGGTCGTCCAGCTCCGCTGCAACCAAATAAGGAATACCGGCCAGATGCTGGTCAGCCGCCATTACCGCTCCCCGCCCATTGGACAACAGGTACCGTCCACGGGAACGCTGCTGGCCGATCCGGTCAGGATAAGCAAAAGCAAGCAGCAGTCCGCAATAGGCCAAATCCGCTCCCGAGCTGGAAAGGGCGGGCAGTGGGGCGGTTGCCAGAGTGGGGCTGCCAGCTGCGGCGGAACCTGCGGGGCTATCAGCTACGGGAGAGCCTTCCGAACTGCCAGCTGCGGGAGAAGCGGCTGGTCGGCGGCCGGTGTCTGCCTGGGCGCCGCCCAACTCCCGCGCCCACCAGGATGCCTCCGCACGTACCCGCGCCAGAGCCGCCGGGTCGGCCCGGAGTCCCAGACTATGGGCCTCCCCCCCGGCGTTTCGCAGCGCCTCTACCCGCAGGCGGAGGTCCGCATTGGGTGCGGCACCCTCCGCCGCACGGAGCACGTCACGCTCGCCGAGCAGCGCAGCGAGCTCGCAGCCCAGGCCTTGAAGGCCCAGCTCCCGGGCCTTCAAGGCCATATGGGCCAGCCGGGGGTGGAGCCCCAGCCCGGCCATGGCCCTGCCGTGGGGCGTAACGGTGCCGTCCGCCCCAAGTGCACCCAAGCGCTGGAGCAGCGCCCGCGCTTGAGCCAAAGCCGCAGCTGGCGGAGCGTCCAGCCAGCGCAGCTCCTCCGGCGCGGCGCCCCACGCCGCCAGATCCAGGCATAAAGGCGCCAGATCCGCCTCCAGAATCTCCGGGGTGGTTCGGGCGGGCAGCTGCCCCTGGTCCTGCTCCGGCCACAGCCGGTAGCAGACACCCGGGCCCTGCCGCCCGGCACGGCCCCTCCGCTGATCGGCGGAGGCCACCGACACCGGCACCGTGTCCAGCCGGGTCATACCCGTGCGCGGCGAAAAACGCGGCACCCGGGATAACCCCGCGTCCACCACAACGCGGACTCCGTCTACGGTCAGACTGGTTTCGGCGATGGAGGTGGCCAGCACCACCTTGCGCGTCCCCGGCTGTGCAGGGGCCAGCGCCAGATCCTGTGCCTCCTGCGGCAGGGTTCCGTGCAGCGGCAGAACGCGGACCGGACCAGCTGCCCCACCGGCCAGTTGGGCGGACAACCTTTCCTCGGTCCGGCGGATTTCACCCGCTCCGGGCAGGAAAACCAAGATATCCCCCTGGTTTTCCCGCAGGGCGGTGACTACAGCAGCGGCTGTCCGGTCTTCCAGACGCCCCTCCGGGCGTTTAGGCAGGTAACGGGTTTCTACCGGATACGCCCGGCCCGCGCTCACCACAACCGGCGCCTCTCCCATCAAAGCGGCTACCGGCTCCGCCTCCAGAGTGGCGGACATGACCACCAGCCTCAGGTCGTCCCGCAGGAGCTCCTGGGCCTGCAGACACAGCGCCAGCCCCAAATCGGCATGGAGGCTGCGCTCGTGGAATTCGTCGAAGAGCACCGCCGCCACTCCCGACAGCTCCGGGTCCTCCTGGAGCATCCGGGTCAGCACCCCTTCGGTGATAACTTCAATCCGGGTTTTGGATCCCACCCGTGTGTCCATCCTCACCCTGTAGCCGACGGTTTGCCCGACCGGTTCACCCAACGATGCCGCCATATAGCGGGCTGCCGAACGGGCCGCCAGCCGTCTGGGCTCCAGCATCAGAATCCGTTTGCCCACCGCCCACGTCTCCTCCAGAAGTGCCAGCGGCACTCTGGTGGTTTTACCCGCGCCCGGAGGAGCCACCAAAACCGCACCGCACCCATCCCGAAGCGCATCCTTCAAGGAAGGGAGCGCTTCATCCACCGGCAATCCTGCGTTTTCCCGACCACTCACCATGTCCACCCCTTTTTTTCTGCCGGCATCTGGCTCTCCCGGAGCCTCCCCGCTATACTGTACATACAATTCCCCCGAAGGAAGGAGTTTGCATATGGATACCTTCCACATTACAGAAGCTGCCCGCCGTTTGGGCATCAGCACCAGGACCATCCGGTTTTACGAGGAAAAAGGGCTGCTCACCCTCTCCAAAGACCCCGAAAACGGCTACCGTCTGTTCAGTCCGCATGATCTGCTCCGTTTGGAGACCATCCTGGTGCTCCGGGAGTCCGGCCTGTCCATTCCCGATCTCTCCAATGTGCTGGCAACCTACGGAATGGGACAAGAGGAGGAGAGTCTGTATCTGCTTGAGCTCCAACGCTCCCTCTTGTATGCCCGCCGGCTGGATCTGGACAACCAGATCCGCATGAATGAAGAACTGATCCGCAGCTTCTCCGGTACGGGCATGCAGCTGACACCCTCGCTTCATCATCAAGCAGAGGATATCCGCAAACAACGGGAGCTGCGCAGCAGCTGGACCGACCACTACCGCTTTGATCTGTTGGCCGAGAGCTTCGACGCCCAATTGACAGAGGACAGCACCTGGTATCCGGGCTACAAAGATGCCCTCCGGCTGATGGCCGGGCTGCTTGACCCGAAGCCGGGCGAGTCCGGTCTAGACATCGGCACCGGTACAGGCAACCTTGCAGAGGCGATGAACCGTTATGGCCCTATTATGAAGGGCATCGACCAATCCCGGAGGATGCTGCAGGTATGCCGCCGCAAATTCCCCATGATGGAAACCAAGCTGGGCAATGCCTTGGCGATCCCGTACGATGGCGGCAGCTTCGATTTTGCTGCAAGCGGCTATGTGTTCCATTTGCTTTCTCCCGAAGAGCGCTGCCAAGCATTGGCGGAGCTGCTGCGCGTCCTTAAGCCGGAGGGCCGGTTTGCCGTCTGTGCTCTCCTGCCGGAGGAGGACTGGTCCTTCGTCTCCACCTTTCACTCAAGGCTGCAGATCAGGCTCCACTCGCTTCCCGGGCAAAAGAATGTTCATGTGTTATATGCGGCGAAAACCTGTTGACCTTCACGCAGCGTGAACCTGTATAGTGAAACCAACGCCGGCCGGCCAACACTTATGCAGGAGGAACAGTCTTATGCCCGATCATGAACATGTTTACAACCGGCAAGCACATTTGTACGACCAAATGATTTCCCGCCAGCCCAGTCTGCTGCCCGCTTTACTCCGCATCCGCCCCTTGGAGGGGCTGGATATGGTAGATACAGGAGCCGGCACAGGCCGCCTGGCTGCGGTTTTGGCTCCTTTTGCCCATACGCTCGCGGTGTTTGACCGTTCGGAGGCCATGCTTCATCTCACCCGGCAAAAACTTGTCCCCCCGCTTTCCACCGAAAAGCTCCGCTACGGAACTGCCGACCACCGATGCCTGCCCGTTGGCGACAGCACTGCCGATCTGATAACAGCCGGGTGGACCGTCTGCTACCTGGCCAGCAGCAATCATGCGGACTGGCAAATCGCTCTGGAGCGCACTCTTGCAGAATTCCGGCGGATTCTCCGGCCGGGCGGGACCATCGTGATTCTGGAAACTATGGGCACCGGTACGGACGGACCGCAGGCGCCGGATTTTCTAACCGGTTATTATCAACAGTTGGAGAACACGTATGGCTTCACCTTTTCCCTGCTGCCGATGGATTACACCTTCGAGAGCGTTGAAGAGGCGGTGGAGCTCACGGAATTTTTCTTCGGCGAAGCCTTGTCCCGGCAGGTCCGGGCCAAGGGGGTTCCGGTTGTCCGCGAGTGGGCGGGCATGTGGACGCTGACGGTGTAAGTCTTGGGTTGAGGAGGCGGTTTCTCCCGGCAGCGTCTTTTGTCAGGCGGCTTCGCAGGCTTCCGCCCGGGTGCGGCTTGCCTTGGCTGCTGCACGCAAGGAGGACCATGTGTACACTACCAGCGCCGCCCAAATCAGCCCGAAGCTGATCCAACGCGCCGTGTCAAAGGTTTCGTGATACACCGCCACGCCGAGAATCAGCGTAATCGTCGGTCCCACGTATTGGATAAAGCCGATGGTGGACAGAGAAAGTGTGGCCGCCGCTTTGGCGAACCAGAATAATGGCATAACGGTGGCCGCCCCTGCCAGCAATAGCAGAATCCAATGCCAGGTGTCCAGGCTGCCTGTGCCGGCGTGCCCGGTAAACTGGGTGTATAACAGATAGATGGCCGCCAGAGGTGCGACAAAGGTTGTTTCCCATGCCAGTCCAAGGGTGGCGTCTACGTTGGCTTTTTTCTTGATCAAGCCGTAGAGGGCAAAGCTGGCCGCCAGCACCAGGGATATCCACGGCAGCCGGCCATGCTCGATGGTCACCACAGCTACACCGGTAAAGGCAAGCGCAATCGCTGCCCACTGTCCGGCATGGAGCCGCTCCTTCAGGAACAGCACACCCAGCAGCACGTTCAGCAGCGGATTCATATAATAACCGAGGCTGGTTTCCACCATATGCCCGTTGTTCACCGCCCAGATGAACACCAGCCAGTTGGTGCTGATGAGAATCGAAGCCAGCCCCAGGTAACGGGCCGTCCGCCTGTTCCGGACCACCTGGCGGTATTCGCTGAAGCGGCGGGAAATGAGCAGAATCCCCATCAGAAAGACCAGGGACCACACCATCCGGTGTCCTAGTATTTCCCACGCCGGCACCGAGTCCAGCGCCTTCCAATATAGCGGGAGAAACCCCCACGCCAAATATGCCAGCAAGGCATATGTAAATCCTTTGGTGTTCATTCCTTATATCCTCCTGTCCGAGCCCAAAATTCCATGGCGCCATGGCCATGCTTTGTCAAACTAAAGGCTAATTATAGCACACTGTTCCGGATTTGGGACGGGGGCCGGATCAGCTGTTTTTGCCAGAATGCCGAAATGCAAAAGTGCAGGTAAATTCTTCGATTCGCGCCAAAATGACAGGCCATCCTGCAAAAGTGCATCTATTTCGGCGCAGATACGTCCAAATTGCGGTTCAGGGTAAAAATAACTGCACTTTTGCAGGAAGAGGTCCGAATTCAACGTTGGCCAAGAAAATAACTGCACTTTTGCAGGAAGCATGCGGAGCGAGGCAGGCGCAGGGTTTGAAAGTCTGGGATTCTGGGATTCTGGGATTCTGGGTTTCGGGGCTGCAGAGGACCGAGTTCCCTCCTGCCTCCTGACCACAGCAAACAGGCCGTCCATCCGGACGGCCTATTTTTTATGCCGAGGCTGCTGCCAGCGCTCCACGGCTATTCCTTACTCTAATTCTGCTGCCAGCGCTCCACGGCTATTCCTTGCTCTAATTCTGCTGCCAGCACTCCGCGCTATTCCTCACTCGTAATCTGCTTTCAGCGCTCCGCGGCTATTCCTTCACCTTAAACTGCTGCAGCAGCTCCTGCAGGCTGTCCGCCAGGCGGGACAGGTCCGCCGAGGAGGCGGATACCTCCTCCATGGAGGCCAGCTGCTCCTCGGAGGAAGCGGCCACTGTTTGGGTGTTCATGGATGTGCTCCGGGCCACTTCCTCCAGACCGCCGAAGGTTTGCTCCGCCTCCTGCACCTGCTCCACGATGGTATTGGTGATCCGGGTGGTTTCCCGGACCTTCAGCTCCACTTCCTTCATGGCCTGGACGATCTCCCCGAACTTCAGGTCGGTTTCCTCCACCGCCGCCATACCCCCGTTGACCTGATCCTTCACCTGAACCATGGAGCCGACGGTGCGCTCGATATCCGCACGGATGTCGCTGATCAGCTCCGCCACCTTCTCCGCAGAGGTCCGGGAGCCCTCCGCCAGCTTCTTCACCTCGCCGGCTACCACCGCAAACCCTCTGCCGGATTCTCCGGCCCGGGCCGCTTCAATTCCCGCATTCAATGCCAGAAGGTTGGTTTGTACCGCAATCCCTGCAATCACCTTCACCATCTCCTCAATTTGCTCCGACCGGTGGGCCAGGCTGCGGATCGCCGCATCGGACTGGTCCACGGCGCCATGAATCTGCATCATTTGGGCCACGGTGCGCTGAACCGCCTGAGCCCCTTCCCCTGCCAGTTGGCCCGCCACGGCCGTCCGCTCCAGCGCTTCACTGGAATCCGCGCCAATGGTGCTCATACCCGCCGCGATATCCTGCATCAGCTTGCCGCTTTCATTGGTTGCGGCCAGCTGGGAATCCGCCCCGGCGGAGATATCCTGGATGGACATGGCAATATGCTCGGTGGCCTTGCTGGTTTCATCGGCGCTGACCGTCAGGATTTCCGCCGTACCGGCAACCTGCTCGGCCGTGGATGCCGCACCTTGAATAAGGCGGATCAACCCTTCGCGCATCCGGTTAAAGCTGCTAACCAGCATGCCGATCTCATCCTGTGACCGGTCCGACACCTCCACGGTGAAATCGCCATGTCCGGCAGCCTCCAGTGAGGCCTTCACCCGGCCGATACGGCGGGACAAACCCCAGACGAAGAAGAAAATTGCCACTACGGAGACGACCAGTACACCGGCCAGAATGATCCACACCAGCCTCATGGCTTCATTGGCATGCTCGAGCACAGCCGCCTCGGAGGTGCCGGCGAACAGAATGCCCACCGTTTCTCCTCCTTTATTTTTGAGAGGCAGATAAGAGGTTTGGTATTCCTCTCCCAGAATAGTGGCGGTGCCCTGGTAGGCTTCACTCCGCTTCAATACCACCTCTTCCACCGACGGATCCACTGTGGTTCCCACCGCCCGGCTGCCATCCTCCTTCAAAACATTGGTGGCTACCCGGGTATTGCCCTGAAAAAGGGTCATCTTATTGCCGGTGGACGTTTGGATTTCATCCAATATTTCATTATTGCCGTTCATCTTCTGGGTGCCCTTGTATAAACCCTCCGCATTCACGGACCAATCACCGGGATAACGGGCCTCCAGATATTTCAACGCCAGAGCATTGGTACCGACCGCATTCTGGGATACCTCATCCCGGATTCCGTCCTTGAGCATCATCAAAAACATTTGGGACATGGTAACTGCCATCATAAGCAGCAGCAGCAGAAACATCAGAAAAATTTTCGGTCCCAACTTCATTTTACGAAGTAACATGTGCTCGCTTCCTTTCCATGGTGAGTCTAAGTTGTATAAGTCGGCAACTTTTCTTACTTTATTCGACATTCTTCTTCACAACCCTTTAGACCTATTTCTGGCATTTCGAATTTAAATGAAATTTGAATCCCATTTACATTAGACTTGATTCAAAAAGCCTCCCCGTCACCTGCCCGGATAAACCGGCATATGCTGATTGCAGCCGGAATGCAAGCCCGTGGAAAAAGAGGAGGATCCTTATGCCGCCCCGTTATCGGATCATTGTCGATTTATCGCAGCTTATGCTGCATTTGCTGGAGGGAGACACGGTGGTAAAATCTTATCCTGTGGGCATTGGCACCATTGCCTCCGCTTCCCCCGAGGGTCTGTTTAAAATAATCAACAAACAGCCCAATCCCGGCGGCCCCTTCGGAGCTTTCTGGATGGGACTCTCTAAACCCCATTACGGCATCCACGGAACCAACCGTCCCGACTCCGTCGGCAAACGGAGCTCCCACGGATGCATCCGCATGCACAACGCCGATGTGCTGGATTTGGCCGCGAAGGTATCGGTTGGTACTGAAGTACGGATACGGAAATAAATACATGACATATATATAACATTAGATGTTGTGTAATTTAGGTACATGTTACATTTTCAGCAACTTTGAAGCCAAATACATTCCCTTTTCCTGAAAACCGGCTATAATCAAGCCATAGATATGGCAAGTTATATCCCATAGAAGAGGAGAGGGTAACCATGAACATGCGGTTGAAGGCAATGAAAAAGCATATATTCTTTTGCGGCAGCGAGCATTGCGAGGGTCAGGAATCCAGCGAGGTGATGGAAGCGGTAAAGGAAAAGCTGGTGGAGGCGGGCATTCATAAGGAAATCAAGCTCAGCAAAACCAACTGCCTGGGTCTGTGCGGCAACGGCCCCTTCGCCCTGGTTTACCCGGACGGCATCTGGTATTACAACCTGACCACAGATGATGCCGAGCGCATTGTGATGGAGCATCTGGTGAACAACGAGCCGGTGGAGGAACTGATCATGCACCGGATTTCCGCCACCTGATCCGCCGGTACGGACATTTCTTCCTTATATTTAATACAGCGTTCTCCATAAATAAAAGGTGGCATAAGCACGCCACGGCTGCCAAGCACGCCCCATAGTCTCCACTACAGAGAGGGAGGGCTTTACCGTTTGGCCCAGCCTCATGCGGATGGCATGATGCAATCCCACGTCCGACAACGGGAAAGCGTCCGGGTTGCGCAGACAGCGCATGGACACATACTGGGCCGTCCATGGTCCAATTCCCCGTATCTCCATCAGCTTATCCTCCGCCAGCCGAAGGTCCCCCATGAGCAGGAGCTGTTCCTTGGACAGCTCTTTTTCTGCGATGAGCCGGGCTACGGACAGCAGGGTTTCCGCCTTGAACCGGCTGAACTTCAGTGTTTGCAGCTCTTCGGGAGGGAGCCCGGCCAACCGTTTGGCGGAGGGAAAGAGCATAAATCTGCGGCCCTGATGGACAAGTTCCTCTCCATATGTCTCCACCAGTCTTTTTTTGAGAGTATAGGCAAAGGAAAGATTGATCTGTTGGCCGATAACCGTCCAGCACAAGGCCTCCAGAAGACTGGGCACTCCCACCAGCCTTAACCCCCTGAACCGCTCCGCCACAGGCTGAAGCACCGGGTCCCGGGCACATAAGTCATAAAATTCCTCCAGCCGGGTATCCAGATCGAGCCATTCCCGGACAAAAGCCACCGCTTCCTCCCGCTGCGCGGCAGCAGGCTCACCGTTCAGAAAACGCAGGATGAGATGGCGCCCGCCCTCTACAGAAGAGGCCTCCGTTTCCCGGCCTTCCTCCTCGCCGATAGCCATAAGCACCGGTTCGCTTCCGATCCGGATGGCCTTGTATACGATCCGGTCCTCCACCTGGTGCAAACATTCCGACTCATTGCGTTCCAGGTACCCCAATGAATGGCTGAAGTTATAGTCCTGCGGCACTGCAAGCCGCACAAGGCTTTTTTCCATAGCTAAAGTATTCCTCCTATTCCGTTATAGAATGTGATGTCAAGATGCTTGTCCATGGGGTATAATGGCAGGTAAGGCAGCAGTGCGTTTTTCCGCATGCCATGCAGACTGCCCATTGGGCTCGCGCTGCAGCGGGCGCCGCATACCGGAGGTGGATGCCCCTTGCCAGATATTGTCCTTCAACCCCTTAGCCCCAAGCTGTCGGAGCAAGCCTTATCCCGATATATCCAAACCTTCCTCGACCAGGAACGGATGTCCGTTCATGCCTTCATGATGCTGGAGAAGCTGCGGCGCAACAAGGGCTACCGGAACAGCGGCTACTCCCTGTGGGATTATTATGCTACGGACCGGAAGCGCCGTCCCTATATCATTTCCGAGCAGACCTTCAAGAGCTACACCCACAAGCTGGAGGAGATTCTGGTGTATTGGGACCACCGGTATATGGAAGCGGCTTCACCCTTTGCCCGGGCCAGCGGGGTCTGCATCGCCAATTACAAGGAGCTGGCCGCCCATCTGGAGCAATGTCCGCCTACGCTGTACCTGTTTGACCGGGATTACCAATGGTCTTTGGTACGGACGGATGAATCCCAGAACGAAATGGACTGGAACTGCCTGCAGATCGGCGAAATCGGCTCGCGCCTGCGGCCAACGCGCACAACGGCAGCAGGGGAACCGGCCGGGAAACCCCAGGCCATCGTTGCCCCGCCGGAGGGTCCCGCCTCCAATCTGATTCCACTCCTCCAGTCTGTTCCCAAAATCACGTGACCATAACCAAAACTGCTCCCCGGATCGATGCCGGGAAGCAGTTTTTTTGAGTAAAATATGCAATTATAATCTGTGCTTACTGCTGGCTGGCTGCAATAGCCTGCTCCAGGTCGAACAGGATATCCTCGATGGCCTCGGTTCCAATAGACAGGCGGATCAAGCCGGGCTCTACCCCTGCGTTAATTTGCTCCTCCTCCGACAGCTGCTGGTGGGTGGTGCTGGCCGGATGGATAATCAACGACTTGGAATCCCCAACATTGGCCAAGTGGGAGAAAAGCTGTACGGCGTTGATCAGCTTCTTGCCTGCTTCCACGCCGCCGCTGATTTCAAAGGTAAGAATCGCCCCTTGCCCCTTAGAGAGGTACTTGCGGGCCAGCTCATAAGAAGGGTGGCTCTCAAGCCCTGCATAGCTGACACTCTTCACCGCCTGGTGGCCCTCCAGATACCGGGCGACCTTCAGCGCATTCTCACTGTGGCGCTCCATCCGCAGATGCAGGGTCTCCAAACCCTGCAGGAGCAGGAAGGAGTTAAAGGGCGAGATAGCCGCGCCCGTATCCCGGAGGAGCTGCACGCGGGCTTTGATGATATAGGCGAGCGGCCCTACCGCTTGGGTATAAACCACACCATGGTAGCTGGGATCGGGGTCGGTCAAACCCGGGAATTTGCCGCCGGCGGTCCAGTCGAACTTGCCTCCGTCCACAATCACGCCTCCAATGGAGGTGCCGTGCCCGCCGATAAACTTGGTAGCGGAGTGGACAACAATATCCGCACCGAATTTAATTGGCTGCAGCAGATACGGGCTGGGGAAGGTATTATCCACGATCAGCGGAATGCCATTCTCGTGGGCAACAGCTGCAACTGCTTCAATGTCCAGCACATCCCCTTTGGGATTGCCGATAGTCTCGGCAAACAGCGCCTTGGTTTTATCCGTAATGGCTGCGCGGAAATTCTCAGGATCGGAGGCATCCACGAAGGTAACCTTGATACCCAGCTTCCGCAGCGTATGGGCGAACAGATTGTACGTGCCTCCGTACAAAGTGGCCGAGGAAACGATCTCATCCCCGGATTCCGCGATATTCAGGATGGAATATGTAATGGCTGCCGATCCGGAGGCCGTAGCCAATGCCCCTACGCCCCCTTCCAATGCGGCGACCCGCTGCTCGAACACATCCGTCGTCGGATTCATTAACCGGGTATAAATATTGCCGAATTCCTTCAGGGCGAACAGATTCGCCGCATGCTCCGTATCCCGGAAGCCGTAAGATGTGGTCTGATAAAGCGGAACGGCACGGGACAAGGTGGTGGGATCAATGGATTGCCCCGCATGGATAGCCAGGGTTTCAGGCTGCAGTTGGCGTTCTTGCGACATGGTTAATTCCTCCCGGTTTTTGTGGAGTGGCAAGGCTCTGACAGCGGCAAGCGCCTTCAAGAATAAAACAGATCATTATACCAAGTATTCACGTTGGTATTGTAATAATTTAAATCATACCAACTTTACAGGACTCCGTCAATTCATTTACTTCTTTTCCCCGCCTGAAAATTCCTGCTTTCCTATGCAAAAGGGATTAAACACCCAGCTTAGCCTCTCCGGGTATGGAGTGGCATCCCCGGGTTATACTAGGGTGTATGTGCAAACTAAGGGGCTTGCATGAGATGCCGGTCTAAGATGTACACCTATCTTTTTCAAGAGAGAGACCCAGCCATGATTAAAGAACGCGTGATTCTGATAGCTACCTGGATTCTTGTCCTTGCAGCCATTGGCCTGCTGGTGAAACGAAGCACCTGGCACCGGTTTGCCGCAGGATATCTGATGGCCCAAAACCTGACCTGGCTGAATGTCCTCATCCACTGCCAGCTGGGGATGTTCGATTATCCCGTACGGGAGTTTCCCAAGGCTACTGACGTGGGCTTCACCCTGCAATATCTCCTTTATCCTGCCGTTGTCGGCTTTTGCATCCTGTTCGAGCCGCGAGGCTCCTTTGTAAAAAAAACCTTATATATTCTCATATGGCCCACAGGATTGATTATCCTCCGGCTGGTGCTGATGCGTTATACGCAGCTCATTGTTGCCCACCACTACAATTTGCTGCTGGATTGGGTGACGATGCTCGTCATCTTCCTCATTCCCTTAGGCGTGACCAAATGGCTCTTCCGGGGCCCGGGTTATCTGCAGGCGGAGGAGAGGATTGTATGAGCATAAGACTGGATCATTGGATTCTGCTGGGGGTCTGGGTGCTTTCCTTCTTGCTGCTGTTCTTTATTCCCCGGGACAAAAGAAGACTGGCTTTGATTGCATATCTGTTCAAACAATCCATCACCTATCTGCTCGGTCTCGTTGCAGTAGAATACGGATTCCTGGAATACCCGGTCCGGGAGCTGGCCAAGGTCAACCGGACCAGCTTCACCTACGAATATATGGCCTATCCGGTTATATGCGCCGTGTTCAATGCATATTATCCGGTAGAGAGCAGCCGGCTGCGCAAATTCCTGTATTATGCGGCCTTTTGTACCGCTCTGACCATCCCCGAAGTCCTGCTGGAAAGGTACACAGAGCTGGTGCGGTATATTCACTGGCATTGGTGGACCACCTGGCTGTCGCTATTGGTGACGTTTTTTGCCACCCGCAGCTTCTGTGTACTGTTCTTCAAGAACATCAGCCGCTATACAAAAGAAACCAAAAGTCCCTGACCTCGCCTGAAAGCGGAGCAGGGACTTTCACTTTGCAGCAAATATTGCTTACCGGTAAGTCCGGACCGTCAGCTGGTCCAGGTGTTTGAAGGTGTAGCCCTGTTTACGGGCTTCATCAATAATCCTGCCCAGCGCCTGGGCATTATCCTTGGAAACGGAATGGAGAAGCAGCACCGCCCCGGGATGGAGCTGCTCCATAACCCGGTTATAGGCATAATCCGCCCCCTTCTGTTTATCCGTCTCCCAATCCTTGTAGGCGATGGACCAGAATACACTGGTATAGCCCTGATCCGCGCACTCCTTCAGTACCCGTTCACTGAAAATTCCGCGGGGCGGACGCAGGTACTTCATGTCCTTCTGGCCGGTTAGAGCCTCCACGCCGGAACGCACCTTCTCCAGCTCGTCGGTTATGCGGGCTGTGCCCAGTGTGCTCATATCGGGATGGCTCCAGGAATGGTTCCCCACTGCATGCCCCTCCGAAGCCATCCGCTTGATCAGCTCCGGCTGATCCTTAATATAATGGCCGGTGACGAAAAAAGCCGCGGGCACCTGTTTTTCCTTCAACACATCCAGGATCCCCGGCGTATATCCGTTCTCATATCCGTTGTCAAAGGTCAGGTAAAGCTCCTTTTCCTCGGTGTTGCCCAAAAATATGGCGTTATGACGTTTCAGCATCTCCATAAAGCCTTCCTGGGCGATGGAGGGAAGCTGTCCGTTTTTGCTTTTGTAGAAGCCGAAGTTGAAGGTCTTGCCGCTGATTTCCTGCTGCACCCCAACTGTGCTGCGGTCTGCAGCATACGCCGCCTGGGGAACGGCTGCCAAGATAGCCGCTATTGCGGCAACCGCCAATAAACGCCTCATGCTGTTCACCCCTTGCCCTAATAATCAAATCTCCGACAAGGGTAATATGGCACAAAGAGGCGGAATTCAACCTTCCTGATTTCCCCAGAAGGAGGGAAGCTTCAACGGTTCCGGCGGCTTCCATTCCTCCGGGAGCAAATCCCAATAAGGCGGCATCCGGTAACGGTCATCCACCAGAAGCAGTGTCCCGGTGTCCGCCTCGGAGCGGATCAATCGGCCTCCGGCCTGCAGCACCTTGCCCATGCCGGGGTACACATAAGCATACTGAAACCCGTCGCGGCCGCTGCGGTCATAATATTCCCGGATCATATTCCGCGTAAGCCCAACCTGCGGCAGCCCGGTTCCAATGACGGCTACCGCCTTCAGCCTGTCCCCGGGCAAATCCACCCCCTCGGCAAAAATGCCCCCCAGCACCGCAAACGCCAATACAGGGGTCTCTGCATCCGCCCGAAAGCAGGCGAGAAACGCCTCCCGTTCCTCTTCACCCATTCCCGCCTCCTGCAGAAGTATCAGATGGCTGGGGGAAGGATGCTCCTCCATATACCGGGCATGCACCTTGCGCATGTAGTCATAGGAGGAGAAAAAGACGATTGCATTGCCAGATTGCTCACGGAGCAGGACATCGATCAGTCCGGCGACGGGACCGATATTCTGCTCCCGGTCCCGGTAGCGGATGGAGACCGGAGCATGCAGCACCCGCAGCTGCTCTCTCTGGAAGGGCGATGGAACCGCCAGCCCATAATCCTCTTCGCTGCCGCCCAGCAGCTCCTGATAGAAGCGGATCGGCGCCAGAGTGGCTGAGAAAAACACATGGCTGCGGTAGCTTTTGCCCGCCTGTTCCAGCAGGCGGGAGGGATTCAGGCAATAGAGACGCAGGTGCAGCTCCTGCCGCTCCTCTTCCACAAAAACGGCGTATTCCTCACCGAACCCTTCGGCTACACGGAGATAACCCAGCACCGCATAATAGGTATCGGCCAGCAAGCTGTCCCCGGGACCACCCGACTGGGCTCCGGAGGCAAGCATGGCCTCCGCCTCCTGCCGGAATTCCTCCAGAAGGGGCCCCAACTCCTCGGGTGGAGCAGCCAGCCGGGGGCTGTCCCCGTTCTGGAGTTGTTTACGCATGGCGATAAACCAGGCGTTGATGCCCCGGGAGGACCGGTACAGGCCCGCGGCGCTTTTGAAGCTGCGCGACAGTTGGAGAAACGCGGATTTGTCCAGGGCAGCGGAATACATCTCCCGAGCCCGGTCAGGCAGATTATGGGCTTCATCCGCCAGTACAACCGTCTTCTTGCGATCCGCGTCCCCCACCCTCTTCAGCGCCACCACCGGGTCAAACACGTAGTTATAATCGCCGATCATGGCATCCGATTCATAAGCCGCATCCAGAGAGAACTCAAAGGGGCACACCCGGTGCTTCCTTGCATATTGCTCCACCACCTGGCGGGTGATGGCCGTTTCATGACCGAGCAGGTCCAGCATGGCCCCATTCACTCTGTCATAGTGCCCATCCGCATACGGACAGGCCTCCGGAGTGCAGCGGACCTCCTCCTGGAAGCAGATCTTCTCCTTGGCAGTCAGCGTCACCCGGCGGAAAATAAGCCCCTGCTTATCCATCAGGCTGAAGGCCTCCTCGGCGGCGGCACGTCCGGTGGTCCTGGCGGTCACATACATCACCCGCTCCGCCAGCCCTTCCCCAACAGCCTTCACAGCAGGAAATAGGGTAGACATGGTTTTGCCCGTACCTGTTGGCGCCCGGACAAACAGCTTCCGTCCCTCGGTTATGGCTTGATATACCGCACCAGCCAGCTTGCGCTGGCCGGGACGGTAACCCTCATAGGGGAAGGGCAGCGATTTAATACTGGGCCCGCGCAGGGCTATATGGGCGGCGCTCATCCGGGCAAACGGGGCATACACGGCGAGCATTGCGGCAACCGCCTCCTCCAGCTCTCCGGAGGAAAATTGCCGTGTAATGGCATGGCGCTGATCCGAGCCGGTATGCACATACAGAAGACGGACCCTGATTCCGTCAAGTCCTTCCTGCCGTGTGAAGAGACAGGCATAGCAGCAGGCCTGGGCCCAATGCACAGGCAAGCCTGCTTGAATGGCCGGATTCTCCAGCGTCGAAGCGGTGGATTTGATTTCCTCAATAAAAGCGCCTTCCTCATCCTGCCGCAGGCCGTCGCAGCGCCCCTCCAACACAAACTGCAGCTCCTCGTAGGGAAATTCCCCTGATAAGAACACCTCTGTCCGGTCTGCGGAGCCGTATTCCGCCTGGACCGCCTTATGAATGCGAGTCCCTTCCGCCAGAGGTGTGCTTGTCCGGAAGCTCCCGTCAATGCTTCCCGCCCGGAAGGCATATTCGGCTAAGCCGCGGACAGAGACAGGAATTCTCACTGTGCTTCCAGAATGGCGTCAATGGCCGGATACGAAATCATATTCCGGTCCCGGGTCACCTCAGGCACCACCAACGGATTTCGGCTCACAATCCCCTTTTGGAGCATGACCGTTTTAAAGCCCCGCTCCGTTCCTCCGCCATAGGTGAAGGTAACGCAGTATTCCGCGGAATAGCCGGATACAATGACCAGGTCCACCTTTTCCCCGCGCAGCAGCTCCTCCAGGTTGGTTTGCCAGAAGGCGTTGTTGAAGCTTTTCCAGACCGTATGATCCTCTGGACCAATCTTCACTTGGGGGATAATCTCACAGCCCAGATCCTCCTTGGATTCGCCGGGATCAACATGCTTCACATGGACCACACAATGGCCCTTGGCACGGAACTTCTCCGAGACATAATTGATATATTCGCAGGCGGCCTCCGCTCCGCTTTCCTTTACACAATCCCCCAGATAAGCCAGCTGCATATCCACAATCAGCAATGCCATTTTCATTGGATCCATTCCCTTCACCTAGTTGAATTTTCAAACATTTGTTCCTATTTTACAGCCTGCCGGGACGGCTGGCAATGCGTGACCGAAAAAAACCGGCCGCAAAATACGGCCGGCCAGCAATACCACTAAGGCTTAAACACAAACAGCGCTTTGCCCAAATGCGCTTCGTTCACCTTCCGGGAAACAGCGGAGACATACCGGTCCAGCGACTCGGAAAATTCCGCATCCCCCAACGCCTGGACGGGGAAATCGGAGAAGCCGGGGCCGCCCCCTTTATGCCTCCAGCGACCATCCAAAAACACATAGCCCTTACCGCTCAGCACAGCCCGCTTGCTTTCACTGGCTTGGTTCCCCATGGGCAGCATCAGTCCTCCCCGGAATGTGATGGGGTTAGGATGCCGCGCCGCGCCGGGGGTTACCCGTGCGGATGTTTGGCAGGGCTGGCTGACCGGGCTTAAGGGTGAAAGGAGCGCCAGAAAGCGCCGGTTTTGTCCAGAATCGGGTCCAGCTCCGCAAAGGGAATCTTGAATTCAGGGAAGCCCGCTGCATAAGGGGCAATCTCATAAGGCGTAAACAACAGGTGGAGGTCATTCTCGGTGACATAGAACAGCTGATCGGCCGTAATGCCCTTGTAATTGTCCGGCCACACATACGGATAAGCACCGCTGTCGATCTGCTTTTTCACAATGGCGCTGAGCACCTGGAGATAATTGCTGTCCGCTTTAAACAGATCCTTCAGTTCATAGAACCGGCCTGAGCCCAGATCCAGCGGCGGATATACCCGGGAGGGCATACCATGGGCGGCGCCGAAGGGATAGTCATATCCCTCCAGCAGCAGCTGGAGCAGCCGGCCGCGGTAGAACATCACCTGGAAGTCCCCGGTGTAGGAGGATTCCAGCTGCTGGCCCGCCGGAACAGGCTTTACCTTGGAGAGCTCCGCCAGCCGCCGGTTTACCTGCTCCCGCACAGAAGGAGGCGTGATGCCATCCACTTGGGGATAATACACCAGATAATCCTTGTTCGGTTTGTACTTGAGCTCTCTTACCCGGTAGGGGGGCGTAAGCGGGATCACCGTATTCTGAGTCCATACCAACCGTCCGGACTGGGTCAGATATGACAGCCGGTTATCCACCTGGGCCCGGATCAGGCCGTCTTCGAAGGACAACGTGCCGCTGCCCGGGACAAGGGGAAGCCGGGTAATCCGTTTGCCGTCGGGACCGATGAAGTAGGTATTTTTGCCGTCCTGGACAGAAGCGGCCCCCCGCTTGAAGTCCTCCACCGCCAGAAACTGAAAGTTGGAATAAAGATTCCCGTTCAGATCGGATATGGCATAGCGGGTGCCCACATACGGCCGGGCGGGATCAATGGGCTTGCCCAGCGCTGCGCGGCCCAGACCCAAGAGACGGATGTCCGAATACCCGGCGGGAATGGTGAACTTCCCGGCTTTATCGATCAATCCGTAATTGGCGCCGTAATCTTCTGCCGTGTTGACAACCGCATGGCCCGCCTGGAAGGGCTGCGCTCCCGTGAAAGCCGGAGCGATGACCACAGCCCCCTGCTCATTCACGTAGCCGTATTTGCCCCCGTCGGTATCCTGGTACGCCAATACTCCTTCTGCGGGCGGACCTACAAAGGCAAAGGGCAGCTCCGACAGGGTTTCGCCGTTCAGTCCGATCAGACGGTACAGCCCGTTCTTCACCTTGACCAAGGCCTTGCCGTTGGCAAAGTCATTCCCCTCCATATAGGAGGCGGGAATCACCTCAGCGCCGTCCCGGTCGAGATAGCCGTATGCGGCGTTTTCTCCCTGTCCCGTCTGATAGAACAGGGCCCGGCCTTCGCTGTAAGGCTGGATATAGCTGTAGACCTTGTCTGGCGGCGTCACCCGCCTGCCTTGCTCATCAATCACATAAGAGCCCTTGTCATCCGATACGGACGCTCTCCCCTCGGAGAATTCGCCGATGCTGTCAAAGCGGGGCTCCACCACAAATTGGCCGCGGGTATTGATAATCCCGCTTTTGCCGTTTTTGGACACCACCGCAAGCCCATTATCCTGGAAGCTCTCCGCATAATCGTAGACCGCGGGAAGCCTTAGCTTGCCCCCTGCGTCCACATAACCCCATAATTGCCCGGAGGTGGTGTTCACGCTTGCCGGAAGCAATACTTGCGCCCGCTGAGCAGAGCTTTCCCCGCCGGACAGCGCATAACGCACCCGCTCGGAAGGCCCCTCCGCCGTCCAATCCATTACGGACAGGGAGGCCTGTGTCTCCGCCGCCCAGCCTACCACCAGATTGTGGCCGCTTCTTCCGTTGACGGCAGCCGGCACCGCATAGAAGGCTTGAACAGCCAGATCCGGCCACTGCCAACGGCCCGTTTCCGTCCAGCCCCAACCGCTATATTTGTAGACCGTCAGCCACAACCCGTCCTGGGCGCGGGACAGCGCTGCCGCCTCCCAAATCCCGTCTCCGTCAAAATCTCCCACTGCATGCATGCTCAAGGCGGTCCCTCCTAAGGTATCGCAAGGTTTATGCCATAAGCATATGGGGACAACGGGGAGGAAATGACAACTCGGCCTATGAAATTCGCAACATGCACGCGCAGCCAAAATCCGCTACAATAGGAATAAGCCCCTTGGAAAAGCCCTCCAAGCGGCCAGCAGGTAAATCCGACTATTCATAACCCTTATAATAAAAAGGAAGGTACCCTCATGCTTCAGGAGCCACAGTCTGCAAGAGAAGAAGAATTGGCTGCGGAATCCGTGGAAGAGGCGGATGCGCAACGACTCTGTCCACGCTGCAATATGTACAAGCCGCTGTCGCATTTTATGAAGCGGACAGGCAAACGCTCCGGCAAGAATGCCCGACGCGGCATGTGCCGGGCTTGCCGCAAAAAAACTAAAAAGCTCCGGCGTCTCACCGGCCAGGAGAGTCCTCCTCCGGGTGAGAGCACGGAGTCTGGGGCAGGCAGCCCGTTTATGGCTGTGGATATGGAGGGCCGTACATCCCCGCCCCTTACAGACGCAGACGGCAGCACACCGGTTGCGGTCCCCGTTGCGCCGGGAGAGGAGCATCTCTCCCAGGTGCCTATGCGCAGGCTCAGCCGGCGCCCCTTGCCGGAGCCTCCGCCCAAACCCCCGGGACCCGACGCTTCCGTGCTCCGCCCCACCCGGGAGGGCATTATCCGCATGCGCGGGCATACGGATAAAGGACGGCGCTGGGTGCAGGAGACGGATCTGGAGACAGCGTCCGTCCTGGTCAAGGAGTACGCCGCCGTGGTAGTCAACGCCCATACCATCCGCCGCCTCTATTCCAACAAGAAATTCAAGCGCTACATCCTGATGCGGGATCAGTTTACCTGTTATTTCTGCGGGGAATACGGCGATACCATCGACCATTTGCTGCCCCGCTCCCGGGGCGGCCACACCACCCCGATGAACTGCGTCTGCGCCTGCTCCTTATGTAACCAGAGCAAGGCCAACCGCAGTCTGGAGGACTTTATGGAAGGTGTGGAGGATTAACCCGAAGGACAGGCTGTTCAGGCCTCCGTCGAGGTGAGATGGTCGCAGATCCGGTTGCGGCCTTTGCGTTTGGCTTGGTACAGGTAAGCATCGGCATGCTCCAGCAAGCGGTCCGCCTCCATCCCCTTGCCGTAGGGATGGAGCCCGATGCTTATCGTCACCCGCCGCCCCTCCAGTCCGGGATGCTCCTGAAGCTCCACATTCTCCCGGATGCGCTCCAGCACCTGGCGGACCTCCTCCAGCGTCCGGTCCGTAAAAACAATGGTAAACTCCTCGCCGCCGTAGCGGGCGGCAAAATCACTGCTTCCCACTCCCTCCCGGATGGCGGAGGCAATCCTTTTCAACACTTGATCCCCCGCCTGATGCCCGAAGGTATCATTCACCGACTTAAAAAAATCCACATCCATCATCGCCACATGGAGGGAAAACCCCTCCGAATCCGCATACCGCAGCAGCATCTCCAAATGCTCGTTCAGCGCCGCCCGGTTATATAGGCCGGTCAGCGGGTCGGTCCTCACCATCTTATCCTTGATCACATTCTGGATCATCAGATTCTGCTTATCCACCGATTCCATCCGCAGCTCCTGCAGAAGCTCCATCCCCCGTTCCATGGAATTCATCGCCACGAAGGCGGAGACACCCAGAATAAGGGGGATAACCAGCCATTCCACCAGGGAGGTCCGGTCACGGAGCGCCGGAAAAAGGGAAGTGGCAATCAGGAACGCCGACAAATTCATAAGCGCGGTATATACCACCAACCGCCGCTGGAAATACATAATGGAAACCACAATCGGCAAAATCCAAAGGGCCTGGATATAGTCCAGGCTATGATGAGCCACGATCAGGACGGTGCAAATCAGCGTGGTCATGCCGACCACCACCCAATGGTAGGCGCTTTTCAGCCGCAAATACAGCAGCTCACCCAGACAGAGAATGCCAAAATTGATGCCGCCAGGGATCAGCATATATCTCATTTGGGCCTCCCAGCCGCCTCCCCTGCTGAGGAGCAGCATAATCTCCTCCGCCAGAAGGACCAGAAGCAATACCCACCAGAAAGAATTGAGAGACTTCCGATTCCACCGCCGGTTGTTCATGCCGAGAAAATCATCCTGCTTCATGTTATCGTCTCCCGCAATCCGACCTTGTCCTCACAATGTGTATAGGTCTTTGCGCCCATTGACCTGCGTAATAATTCGACATCGTTTTAGTAATTCCTTTATTATGCAGAAAATATAGAATAGGTGAATTCTTATACATTTTGTCCCGTTTTTATCCACACCAACCTCTGGAAAATTGGGGAATCTCCCTTATTCCGCCCACCGTTTCCCACCGGTTCCATTCACCTGGACTGCCTCCGGGGAATATGGTGAAGGCATAGGCATTTATCCCCTATGATGCGGAGGTTATTCGTTATGGAGTGTTACCCCGTTTACCCGTATTACGGCAAAAAGACGGAATGCAAGGAAGAGCCGTTGTCCTTTCCTCCCCAGCACCAGCCGGTCCAGCCCGGACTGGAATATGTCATGAACCCCAGGCCCATCTTCGAAAATCCGGCTTACCAGGGCAGCGGAAAGCTTAAGGGCCGCACAGCTATTATTTCCGGCGGCGACAGCGGTATTGGCCGGGCAACAGCGGTTGCTTTTGCCAAGGAAGGCGCCTGTCTGGTGGTTCCTTACCTGTACGAAGAGCGGGATGCAGAGGAAACCAAGGCGCGGATCGAAGAGCTGGGAGGCCGCTGCTTGTTTATCCGCACCGACCTGAATACCAAAAAAGCCTGCCAGGAGGTAGTGGATTGCGCCATTGCCACCTTCGGCAGACTGGATATTCTGGTGAACAACATCGGGGTGCAGTACCCTCAGGAGAAGCTGACGGATATTACCGAGGAGCAGCTGGAGCATACCTTCCGCACCAATGTCTACTCGTATTTCTTCATGACCCAGGCGGCCCTGCCCCACTTGAAGGCCGGCAGCTCCATCATTAATACCTCCTCCATAACCGCCTACCGTGGAGAAAAGACCCTGTTGGACTATTCCGCCACCAAAGGTGCGGTTGTGTCCTTTACCCGCTCCTTGGCCATGAACCTGGTGGAGCAGGGGATCCGCGTCAATGCGGTGGCTCCGGGCCCTATCTGGACACCGCTGATCCCCTCAAGCTTCTCCGCCGCCAGGGTGTCCGTGTTCGGCACCGAAACACCCATGAAACGGGCAGGCCAGCCCTTCGAGCTGGCTCCTGCCTATGTGTATCTGGCGTCTGACGACTCCCGCTATGTGACCGGGGAGACCATGCATGTTAACGGCGGGGATTTCATCACCAGCTGACGCCAAGGCTGTCAGGGGAACGGAACGATACCCGGCTTGGGGTCGATTTGCCCGAAGGGGTTATACCCCAGCAGGCTAACCTGGTTATGCTCATTCACCAGCACGTGATAATGCAGCCCCGGCCCTTCGATATTGTAATTGTAGAAAGAAGAAAGCAGCTTAACCGGGGCGGGCAGCTGTGCCTGCAGTCGCAGCTTGTGGCGGTCCTCGCCGGCTGTCCCGTCAGCATGCACCTGAAGGCTTCCGCTGATGCGGGTGATGTTCCGGGCATGGGCCGACTGCACCTGAGGGGTCACCGACAGAATCTCCAGCTTGCCGGTGTTATTCCTCCATTCCATCTCCATGTCGAGCCGGATCTCCCGGAGATCACCGGTTTCCTCCAGCGCCCATACCTGCAGCGGCTCGGCGGTATGCAGCACATAATCGTCAACCGACAGCTCCTTCACGGGATTAGTCCCCATGATGGAACGGAACCGGTACCCGCCCTCCTTGTTGCGGTCGGCATAAAACACCTTTCCGTCCTCCGTCAGCGCCATAAACACATACGGATTCCCGTAGAGGGAACGGATCCGCCCGGTCCAGCCCCCTTCTGCGGCCAGCTTTTCCGCCCCAGCAGGCACAAGCCCGGTGGTACTAGGGCTGGCTGCACCAGCCTCTTGACCCATGCTCTCCACCGCCTCACGCAAAAATACCAGGTCCAGTTTGCCCCGGTCGTCCAGCAGCAGCAGCCGGTCCCCGCCGGCAGCCATCCGTTTCACCGGATTGGTGAGCGTCAGAGGCTGGGAAGAGGAGAAATCCTTCTCCCACAGCCGGACAGCTCCTGTCTTATCCAGCGTAACGGGATAACCCAGGACAAATTGAAGCTCCTGAAGCTCCGCCACTCCCGGTACTGGCCCGAAGGTGCGGTCAGGCTGCATGGCGCGCAGGGTCCCGTCCTCCATAATAAAATAGGGACGTCCGGAGGCAGCCACGGCCTTGCGGACGCCGGTCAGCTCCCCCATGTCCTTCCAACGGTCCAAAATAACCGGAACCCTGCCCAGCTGGCCGTCCATATTCCGGCCCCAGGTATATACCCGGCCTGCTTCATCTAAGGCCAAGGCATGATGATTGCCCGCTTCAAGACCGACAATATCTTCAAGCCCTTGTATTTGTACAGGGTCCAGCACCGTTTCAGTGCCTGGCCCCAGAAGTCCGTCCCCATTCTTCCCGAAGCCCCATACGGTTCCGTCGCTGCGGGTGAACAGATAGGTGCCTTCACCGGCTACAGCCATCTTCACCGCACCGGCAAGCCGCGGCTCTGCTGCAAGCTTTTGCTCACGGGGAAGATAGCGCAAAACCTCGTTATTATCCAGCCGGATCAGCGCCTCATCCTCATAACCGACCGTTACCGATGCAACTCCCTGCAGCAGCAGCACTTTATGATTCTCCGGCTTCAGAATATCCCCGCTTAACCCTGCCGCATACCACAGCCTGCCTTCCTGCTCCTGCACAAAAAGCGAAAAGGATGTTCCGTATATAGCCGATACCCCTGAAAAATTGCCGAAGCGCAGCGGCTTTCCCGTTTCTCTCGGCAAGTACCATAACGTTCCGTCCTTGCGCAGGGCAAACAGGGTGCCGAACATCTCATCCAGCTGCTGGATGGATATAATCTCGGACAAACCCTCCACCTGCTGAAGCGCCTCCTGCTGCTTGGTTCCCCGCTTCATAACATGGCCGTCTTTGCCCAACAGATAATTTTGGGTCACCTGCGTCACCGGCCTGTCAGCGGTTACCCGTTTAGGCCCGGTATCCGCCTCGGGAGAGCCGAAGCCCCAGCCCCAATGCCAGGCAGTGCCGTCCCGGTCAACGGCAAAGGATAGTCCCGGCTTGCTGCCGTAGCCTGCGGCATCGAATATCCGCCCGGCGGCAACGGAGGCTACCGGAACCCGGACCTGGGAGGCCGGTTCCGCTGCTGGGGCGGAGGCCGCCGGTGCAGGAGGGGCGGCTGTAGGAACGGGAGACGGGGCCAAGGATGAGGCTGGGGTCTCCTCCGGCGCTATCCGTTGCTCCCGTTCACATCCGAATAAAAGCGCCCCTGCCAAAATCCATATGATAAATAACGCAGCATATTTGCCAGATTGGACCATGAGGGTAAACCTCCCTCTCTCGGGCTATTTCACGGACAGGACACCCCTGGCCGCTGCTAAGCCCTCTGTTCTACCAATAAAGACGCTTTCATCCACTGGAATGTTTCGGAAGCAGGGATTCTTTCTTTGGATGTACAGGCAGAAAAAATCGCCCACTAAAATATATAATAATTAACTTTACAAAAGTAAGTCGCTCATGCTATTATACTTACATAAAGTAAGTTAATTCAAAAACACAAGATAATCAGGGAGGAATTCTAATGTTGGATGCAGGTTTGTTGATTATACGGTTGGTGGTCGGATTGACCTTGATGGGGCACGGGGCGCAAAAGCTGTTCGGCTGGTTCGGCGGATACGGCCCCAAAGGCACCGGAGGCTGGATGGAATCCATCGGTATGAAACCCGGTGTGGCCATGGCTGTGATGGCCGGATTGTCTGAGCTGGCAGGCGGCCTTCTGTTTGCCGCAGGTCTGTGGCTGCCGGTAGCCGCAGTGCTCATCGCAGGCACGATGCTGGTGGCCATTGTGAAGGTTCACGGCCCCAACGGTTATTGGACCGATAAAGGCGGTTATGAATATAACCTCCTGCTGATTGCAGTAGCAGTGGCTCTGGCCCTGACTGGCCCCGGTCTGTACGCCATCGGCTGATTTGCTGCATAGTGAACGCCGCCTGGGTTATGCCGGGCGGCGTTTTGGCATGCGCATAGAACCTTGGCCGCCAAGCCATAGTATGGGTAAAGATGTGTGTGAAAGGAGGCGGAGAGCTTGTCCCCAGATTTTCAAGAGGAGCAAAAGCACGCAGGCACGGGTTTTCCGGAGGCGGATGCCACTGTAGCGGGCCGCGGGGATGCAGAGGATGACATGGAGGTGGCAGCCTTGACAGGGTTGGCCCAATGGATCAACTGCCAGGGCGACTCAGGAGAAACCGCCGCATTGATGGACCGTCTGAAGGAGGATTTGCCGGGTAAGGTGGAGCGCGGCGGAGAGAAGTCCTGAAGCCATGGTCTTACGCAGGTGCTTCCAACACGAAAAAAAGGCTGTCCCCGTCATGCTCATGACGTTTGGGACAACCTTTTTTTGTGACGGGCTGCTTGCAGGCCTACTCTACCTGAGCCAGGATGGCCGCTTTTTTGACGAAGGCGCCTTCCACCTGATGGAGCTGGTTCAACAGCTCCGTCTGGAAGGTTCCGGGACGGTCGCCGCCGGATACCTTCAGGGCTTCCTCGGCAGCTACGCCATAGTAGGCCAGGGCGGATACCGCCGCCTTGACCAGGTCCTTCTCTACCGCGGCGAAGGCTCCAATCACAGACGTGAGCAGGCAGCCGGTGCCCGTAACCTTGGTCAGCAGGGCGGTGCCGTTGCTGACCTTCCAGGTGACGCTGCCGTCGCTTACGATATCGTCGGCGCCGGTCACTACCACCACGCAGCCCAGCTTCCGGGCTGCCTGGCGGGCCAGCTCCACCGCATCCGCTGCGGTATCGCCTCCGTCCACACCCTTGATCGTGCCGGATTCGCCGATCACGTTGGCGATCTCTGCGGCATTGCCGCGCAGGATGGACACCTTGACCTCGTCCATCATCTTCCGTGCCGTATCCGTCCGGTACGGGGTGGCGCCTGCGCCGACGGGGTCAAAAACCACCGGCACGCCATGAGCGTTGGCCGAACGGCCGGCCACATGCATGGCGTGGACCACGGTTTCATCCAGGGTGCCCATGTTTAGCACCAGGGCACCGGCGATTTTGGCCATATCAGCCACTTCTTCCTTGGCGTACGCCATAACCGGGGATGCCCCCAGCGCCAGCAGCCCGTTCGCCGTAAAGTTGGTCACCACCACATTGGTGATGTTGTGGACCAGGGGCTTCTGCTCCCGTACCTTCATCAGGTTTTGCTCCAGCTCATGTAATTCCATTTTCCGCCAACTCCTCATTATCGGTAGTCCAGCTAGCCGGACGCGTGAACCGCAAAAAAGACGCCTCGCCAATAGCAAAGCGCCTCAAAACGGGCAAGCTCCCTACGCTGGCATGATCCAACAGGTTCCAATGGTAAACGGCGGACAGCCGTACTCTCAGCCCGCTCCTGCGGACTCCCATGCTTCATATGCAATTACGATCATCTTACCAAGAAGGCCTGTGCTTGGCAATGCGAAGCAGCCGTCTTATACAATCCTAGAACTTCACCAGATCCTGACGGATGGGTGTGAAGGTATCCAGCAGTGCGGAGTCCTCCTCCAGCGCTGTCACCCCGTGTTTGGCATTGCTGGGAATGGCGATGGTTTGACCGGCGGATACTTCCGTTTCCTTGCCGTCGATACGGAAGGTAAACCGTCCGCGCAAGCAATAGCTCATCTGCTCATGGGGATGGCTGTGCTCGTAGCCTTCCGCCCCCTTGGCAAAACGCACCTCCATCATCATCAGGCTGCCCACTGCGTTCAGAATACAACGCTTTACGCCCGGCTCCGCATTTTCCCATACTCCGATATTGCTCACTTGTACCTGCCTCCTGTCTATTCTTGCGGCGCACCGCATATCTCTTCTAAGCATACCCATCCTGCCGGGAGATGTCCATAGCTACCCCTTCACCAGGACTCCCCCGGTCAGAGAGGTCTGCTGAGCTTCAGTACCTGCAATAGCGGCACCCGGCCGCTGCCGGATTCATGGAAGAGCCATTGCTCCTGCATGTGGTCGATAAACAGCACCCCGTCCAGATGATCCACCTCATGCTGGATACAGCGGGCCAAATACCCCTCCGCCTCAATAATGACCGTTTCCCCTTGCCGGTTGAGGGTGCTCACCTTTACCCGGTTGGCCCGTTTCACGTTGCCGTAGTAGCCGGGGTAGGACAGGCAGCCTTCGGTTCCCATCTGTTCCCCGCTTTGCTCCAGGATAACCGGATTGATCAGCTCCACCAGACCATCCCCACAGTCCATCACAATGAGTCTGCGCAAAAGACCTACCTGGGGAGCGGCCAAACCCGCCCGGCCGTCAGCCGCATACAGTGTTTCCGCCAAGTCGTCCAGCATCCGCAGCACCCGGGGCGTCAGCTCCTCCACAGGTTTGGCGGTTTTCCGCAGAATGGGATCGCCAAACGGCAAAACCTCTTTTACTGCCATCCTCATACCCCTTTCGTTTGCTCCTGCGCCATATCCTCAATTTCCCTTGTGAAATTGTGCCAACTTATTATAATATTGAAATAATTATAATCACCAAAATTTATTTTCCAGGCGGAAAGGAGTCTTTTTATGAAGAAAAAGCTTTTGGTCACATTCGGAGGAACCCTGCTTCTTTTGGTTGGTATGGCAGCAGGCGCTTTAGCCAGTACGCAGCTTCAGGAAATCCGGGCTTACCTGAATGGAGAGCTGAAGGTTAGATTCAATGGAGAAATTGCCGTTTTGAAGGATGCGGACGGCAACCAGGTTCTTCCCATTACCTACGAGGGCACCACGTATCTGCCTGTCCGGGGAATCGCCAATCTGCTGGAAATACCTGTGAAGTACGATGAGCAAGCCAAAGAGGTCCTTCTGGGCGAGCTTGCGGAAGGTGTTCCGGTTAACCGGGAGGATTTTAACAACACACTCTATTCCAAGGATCCCGCACATACGCAATTCGGTGGCAAAGACTATTCTGAGGTGCTGTACAGCGCACCGGACTCCAATATTAAATATACGGCCTTAAGCCCGGCGGGCAAATATACGAAGCTGGTTCTGCAATTTGCCGCAACAGTCCAGGATGTGGAATCGCTGGAGATCACCGATATTGACAAGAATGCCCTGCTCAAGGAAGTCAAGGGCATTACTCCTTCATCAGGCCTCCAGACCATTGAAGTCACGATCACAGGCGTGAAGAATATTTCCATTCAGGTCAAACAGCCCACAGACGGAGGGTTTATCATTCCGCTTACAACCTCCTACTATCAATAACTGTCACCCGATGCAAATGAACGGCTGTCCATTTCCAGGGCAGCCGTTTTTTTAATCCCATGGTTCCGTCAAAGCGCCTCCAATAGCCTCGATAAAATATAAGGCCTGGTCCAGACGCTGATCGGGGTTGGGGATTATCAGGTCACACCCGAACAGGAGCGAGACCTCTTCTCCATAACTGGCTAACCGCCGCTCCTGCTCCAGAGCGGACAGTCCCCGTTCCGCCAGGCGCCGGGCGCATTGGTCTTTTTCCGCGTAGATGCCAACAAGCAGCACCTTGTCCCCGTAACGCTCCTTTACCTTGCGGGCTCCGAAGGCATCCAGCACCACAGAGTGGGGGGTCACATCCTGAATGGCTGCCGCAACGGATGCCATGGAGGTGCCGTACATATTCCCCTGGTATTCGGTTGTCTCCAGAAGCTCACCGGAGGCGTACATGGCCTTCAGCTGCTCGGCGCTGCCGAAGTAATACTCTCTTCCATGGGTTTCCCCCTCCCGGGGAGGGCGGGAGGTCCAGGTGACGATCCGGGGCAGGCCGAGCTTGGCCTGAAGTGTGCTTTTGCCCGCTGCGCTGGGTCCCTGCAGAACAACTAGCCGATGCGACATGTAACCGCCTCTTTTCCATTCTTATCCCTATATTATACAATAAAAGTACAAAAAAATCGGATATCGTTTTTTTCTCATTCGTCAGGAGGGACCAAGGCTTGAATTCCGAGACCTTTATCTACATCACACTGATTACCACGTCCGGAGCCTTGAACGCGCTCCTCTTTGTGTATGCCTTGTCCGACAAAACCCGCTCACAGGCCATGAGGGCATTTGCTGGCGTTACCGCAACGGCAGCCCTCTATTGCTTCGGAGCGGCACTGCAGCTGGCCAGCACCACCCTCGCCGCGATTAAGGTTTGGATCAGCGTGGCCTATTTGGGCATGGCGTTTTCACCAGTGTTTCTGCTTATTCTGGTCAGTCGCTATACCGGAGTGGACAAATGGCTTTCCCGCAAGATAACCGGACTTCTCTTCGTAATCCCCGCCATAACCTGTTTCCTGGTAGCAACCAATGATCTGCATCACCTCTTCTACAAATCCCTGTATCTGCGGACCGATGCTCCGTCTCCCATGGCGGATATTATCATCGGTCCGTGGTATATCATCCACGGCGCTTATACCTTCGGCAGCATGTTCCTCGGAGCCTGCCTGCTGGTAGGTCAATGGCGGACGGCCTCCAGAGCATACCGGAAGCAGATTTTCACACTGTTTCTGGGGACGATGCTTCCGATTATCGCGTCCTTTTTGTATCTGATGGGAGTGATCCCCTACAATATGGACCCGGTTCCCTTTATCTTGATCTTCACAACCTCCTTGTATGTCTGGGCCATCCGGACCACGGATTTGTTCCAGGTGGTGCCTATCGCCAGAGGCTACGTGTTCGAAAGCATGCGGGACGGCGTGCTGGTGCTGGATCTCAGTGGGAGGCTGGTGGATTATAATCCGGCGGCCCGGCGCATGATTCCACCGCTGGCTCCGGAGCGGATCGGCGAACCGCTGGAAGCCGTCTGGTCAGGGAAAGCAGGCTTGGAGACGCTGCCTCCGGAAGCCGACCAGCAGGTGAATGCGGAGCAGGTCTGGCGGACCCGATGGCTGCAGGAGGGAGCAGAGGAACGGCATTATGAGGTCCGTTCCCTGCCGGTGCGGGTAAAGAATGACCGCCGGGTGGGACGGATGCTGATGCTGATCGATGTGACCGAGCATGTCCGCTACGAGGAAAAGCTGCTCCGGCTGGCCTCGTATGACGGGCTGACGGGCATATATAACCGTGCCCACTTTATGGAGGAAGCCGGGCGGCTGCTGGCAGAGGCGGAGAAAGCCGGCTCCGGCTTATCCATGGTTTTGTTCGATGTGGATCACTTTAAAATCATCAACGACCGTTTGGGCCATTCGGCGGGAGACCAGGCTTTGGTCCACCTGGTAGACGTCTGCCGGAGCCAGCTGCGGGAGGGGGAAATCCTCGGCCGGTACGGCGGCGAGGAATTCGTCCTGTGCCTGCCCGGTATGGAGCTGGCCGAAGCCAGCCGGCGCACGGAGCAGATCCGGGCGGCCATCGCGAACTCTGCCATGCCGCTGCCCACCGCAGAAAAGCCGCTGCAGCTGACGGCCAGCTTCGGCGTGGCGGAGGCAGACGGCGCCGCAGGGTTTGAGCTGGAGCCGCTGCTCCAAGCCGCCGACCAGGCTCTCTACCGGGCCAAGGCCGCCGGCCGGAACACCGTCTGCTGCAGCACCGGGACGGAATGACCGGGCGCTGCAGCATTCATGACGGCTCAGTATGCCCGCTGGCATGCCTGGGCCATGTTCATGGAAATATTATACATATTTTACCATTTTTACGAGCCGAATATACTGGATTCTTGCCCCTTATGTACACTATCCCTTCGGCTCAGTTCGCAGCCCATTCAGGCTATCGCTATTCCCCTCAAAATATCCGTAACGGAACTATCCGTCTCTTACAGAGCAAAAACAGGCGAATTCCAAATCTAACGGAACTATCAGACCGTTAGCGCCAAATTACTCACTAAATTTACGAAAAAACCTCCTGTAAGGGCCGGCCAGTTCCGTTAAAAATTCTGGCGGCCTATTTTCGGCACTTAAGAGCTTCTGAGTTCCGTTAAAGCTCCGGCAGCTTCATTCCCCCACCCAACCGCCTCTAAGTTTCGTTAAAGCTCCGGCCAACCGCCTCTAAGTTCCGTTTAATCGGGGTTCTGACGATTCCAACTCGAGCACCTCCCCACCTCCAAGTTCCGTTAAATTCGACAACCTTATTTCTGCAAACCCAGGCTTCCCGGTTCTATAAGAATATCGCATACAACACCTCCGTTACTGTTCTGCCGACTGTCCTGAGTAGATGGGATAGTGTTCGAACAGGGGCATAAGACCGTTATACCGCGGCTTAATTTGGAATATTTTTCCTTATAAAACTATCTCAATCTGTTCTTTCGCTTTCCTGAGCAGACGGGATCGTATCTGTATATGTATGCAAGTGTGTTATCCGTTCGAATCCACTGCTCCTCCCGCAATAATATCCATACCGCTGGGTGCAACTTTAGCGAGAAGGAACGCGTCTCACCATTTGTAAGTAAATTCCCAAAGGGGAGAGGATATCCCTGTTTCCCACTTCATATAAACTCGGCATCCGGATCGTCTTGGCCGGTTTCATTCTGGCAGGAGCCAGCATCTTATCTGTACCGGAAAAAACACAAGCCGCTGATCCGCGATTGACTATTACGCTGCCCTCATTTCCCGTTACGCTAAACGGGCAAACCGTGGATAATCGCAACCGGGAATACCCGCTTATTGTGTACAAGGACATTACCTATGTCCCCATGACCTGGTACGATTCCCGCTATCTAGGACTGGAAAACCAATGGTCCCCCGATCAAGGGCTAACCGTGCAGCAGAGCAACATTACTGCGTCTTACCACGGCTATGCGTCCGCTGAAGCAAACACTGCCCGCAGCTACCGGGCGGAGCTGACCGCGGGACCAATTACGGTCAATGGGCAGGCCATCGATAATCGCACCGAGGAGTACCCGCTCCTGAGCTTCCGGAACATCACTTATTTTCCGCTGACCTGGCGTTACGCCCATGATGCCTTCGGCTGGGAATATGACTGGAGCGACTCCAGCGGACTCTCCATTCGTTCGGCCAACCCCCAGGTCAAGGATGCTGGGCTTCCGGAGTATGCCGCCGGCAATGGGTTCGCCGTCTATAAGGACTATTACTATTTTGCCGAGACCGATGGGCCGCTGAACCACATCTACCGGAGTCCGGTGTCCAACCCGGAAGCCAGAGAGCACGTATATGAGTATGAATACAGCACCACGTATGGACCTAACCCCAGATTAAGCTTTTCTGTGCGGGATGGCAGCCTGTGGCTTTACTATCATATGGGCGGCGCGATTATGGGCAGTGACCATTATGTGAAGCTGAATGAAGACGGTACGGCGGAGGTAGGGCCCTCCGGCAAGGTGGATTTTCGCGACTCTCCAATGGGGCGGGTGCTTGTGAATTATTTTGTCGCACCCAGCCCGCCAAATCTGAAACTGGTTCCCGAAGGCTCTCCGGAGGATGCCGAACCGGTTATTCTGGGCGACCCGTCCATGATCTACGGCTGGGCCATTAACATTTCGGACAATGGAGCAACGGAGTATGCTACAGGAAATATGCAGGTAGTCGGCACCAATCTGTACACGCACGGTTCGGCATACCCCCTCTCCTCGGAGAACCGTCGGGAGTCAAAACGGGTATGGAGGATCGATCTGAAAACAAGGAAGCCCACCTTGATATTCCAAGAGTCTATAGACAAATTCAAGGTCACAGCAGATAGGCGCATCTTGTACGTAAAAACAGCCGATGGCCTGCTTTATGCTTCCGACCTGAATGGGCAGCAGGAAACACTGCTCTCCGGCCAGCACAAGGTGCATGAATTTGATTCGGTGGGAGGTACGGTGTTTTTCACGGTGCTGGTAGAGGGCTGGATGAATCAGCTTTTTAAAGTAGAGAGGGGTAGGGAGCCGAAGGAGATCAGCGGAAATTACTTTGCTCCTGTGTACTTCACCCAAGACCGGATTTTGGCGCAAACCCTTGGGAGGCAACTCACTCTGAACGTCTACGACAGCCGCGGAGAAGTGCAGCTGCGTATGGAGGGAAATGTGGAAGCCCTTTTTACAGATGGGGATCAATTGCTGTTTAAGCTGGAGGGTGAAACATCACTGAAGGCTTTACAATTTTAGGGTATGGATTTTTGCATCATCACCGAGGCGTGGTATGATAAAGCCAATAAGGCTTGGCCACCACATTCGAGGGAGTTTGATTTCCGATGAAAAATGAACTCATCCAGCGCTTCACCTCCTACGTGAAGTTAGATACTCAATCCAATGAGCATAACGATACCTGCCCCTCTACAGAGGGACAATGGGCATTGGCCCATAAGCTGGTAGAGGAACTGAAGCAGATGGGCATGAGCGAGGTTACCGTTGACGAGCATGGCTACGTCATGGCTACTCTGCCTGCCAATACGAGCAAAACCTCAGTGCCGGTCATCGGCTTTTTGGCCCATATGGATACAGCTCAGGACTACAGCGGTGCTAATGTAAATCCCCAGCTGATCGAAAATTACAACGGCCAGGACATTGTGTTGAATGCCTCCAATGGCACCATACTCTCCGTCTCCGCCTATCCGGAGCTGGCCGGGTACAAGGGCCAAACCCTGATTACCACGGACGGCACCACCCTCCTGGGTGCAGATGACAAAGCAGGCATCGCCGAAATTATGACGGCTATGGCTTATTTGATCGCCCACCCTGAGGTTCCCCATGGCAAAATCCGGGTCGCCTTTACACCCGATGAGGAAATCGGCCGCGGCGCCCACAAGTTCAATGTGCCGGCTTTCGGCGCAGCATTTGCCTATACCTTGGACGGCGGGCCCCTGGGCGAGTTGGAATATGAGAGCTTCAATGCCGCTGCCGCTACCGTGACCTTCAAGGGTGTGGTCGTTCACCCCGGCACAGCCAAGGGCAAAATGGTCAACTCCGCCAAGGTTGCCATGGAGTTCAACAGCAGGCTGCCCAAGGAGGAAGCCCCCGAGTTTACAGAGGGGTATGAGGGCTTCTACTACCTGCAATCCATTAACGGCACTGTGGACACTACCACCATGCGGTATATGATCCGCGACTTTGACCGGGAGAGCTTCCTGGCCCGTAAGAACCGGATTGTGGAAATCACCCGGGAGCTGGAAGCCGAATATGGGCCGGGCAGCGTGAAGGTGGAGATTAAGGACCAATATTACAACATGCGGGAGAAAATCGAGCCGGTGAAGGAAATCGTCGATGTGGCCCACCAGGCTATGGTCAATCTGGGCATTAAGCCCATCGTGAAGGCCATCCGCGGAGGCACGGACGGCTCCCAGCTGTCCTATATGGGCCTGCCGACGCCCAATATTTTTGCGGGCGGGGAGAATTTCCACGGCAAATATGAGTACGTGTCGGTGGATACGATGCTGAAGGCCACCCAGGTCATCGTGGAAATTACCCGTCTGTTCGAGGAAAAAGCCGAGGCATAAAAGTACAGGTTACCGGCAGGCAGATGCCTCAGGGTTCAGCGGGCAGCTGTCCTAAGGCCGGGCGGACAGTGGTCTCCAAGGTCCAGCGGACAGCGGCTCCCAGAGTGCAGCGGACAGTGGACAGTAGTCCCAAGATCAGCGGGCGACGGTCTCCAAAGTCCAGCGGACAGCGGCTCTCAGAGTGCAGCGGTGCCACCAGTTTGGCCGCCGCGAGGCAATTCGCGGGTTGTGAAATTCTAACGGACGCCAGAGCCCTTAATTGCGCCAAAACGGGTGGCGAAAATCTCTAACGGAAGTGAGAGCCCTTATTGGCTCCAATTGAGCCTGATTGAGGCCATTTTGCCTCAAATAACGTCCCTCACCGCCGTTAGAAAAAAATCAGCGCCGAAAACAGGCAAATAGCGTCTCTCACCGCCGTTAGCGGTGAAACAGCCGGCGGCGGACAGAAGTCGGCGCAGCATCTGATGGGCCGACGGCAGCGGACGGGAGCTGGCACGGCATCCGATGGCCAACGGCGGCGGACGGGAGCTGGCGCCGACTGCAGCGGACGGGAGCTGGAGCAGCATCTGATGGCCAACGACGGCGGACGGGAGTTGGCGGCAGCTGGTGGACCCCAATCTGTAAGTATGGCCTACTTGGAATGAATCGGCCAAAAGCAAAGAACCGGCTCCAGCACGGAGACCGGTTCTTTGTGGTGTTTTTTGTTGATTTTTATCGACCCTGCAAATGCCTAGCGTTCGCTAGCGTTTGCCGCTAAACGCAGCTTGTCTTACACATCCTCCAAAACGGTATAATCGTCGGGGGTTCCGGCCGCATTTCCGTATAAAACGGTAAAGGTGTGTGCGGCCAGATCCGCCTTCAGCACAGCCTTGTGGCCGTCGCCGGTCCAGGAAAGCTCCAGCAGATGGGGCTCCTCGTGGGAGACTATCGCAAACTTGCCGTTAAAGGCAGGGTGAGTATTGCGGAAGCGCATCAGGTTGAACAGCCGCTGCACCACCGGACGCTGCAGCTCCGCGTCCACTTCCTCCGTAGAGTAATAGTGGCGGTTAATGTTGCGCCCCACCTTGGTCTCCTCCAAGAGGGCAATGTCATTGCGGCCTGCCAGAAGCCCCACATAATACACCTGGGGAATGCCGGGGGAGAAGAATTGGATGGCACGGGCCAGCACATAAGCATCGTCATTGTCGCCCAAAGCAGAGTAATAGGTGCAGTTCACCTGGTAGATATCCAGGTTGTTGTACGCCATCGTGTTGTAGATCTTCTTCACGTTGGCGCCCCGTGAGAACAGGGCCTCCTTGGTTTCCTCGATCTCCTCGTCGGTGAGCAGGCCGCGGACATCCACCACGCCGATGCCGTCATGGGTGTCGAGAGTGGTGAACTGCTTCCCCGGGCAGATGGACAGCCAATGGAGCAGCCGGTCGCTCCTGCCGTTGTACAGGGCGTGCAGCACCAGCATCGGCAGAGCAAAATCATAGACGTAATAATCCTTCTCCGCCAGCTTCAGCTGGATGGAATAATGCTCGTGAATCTCCGGGAGCACCTCCACGCCCCTGGACGCCAGAAGCGAAGCCGCATCCCCCAGCATGTTCCAGATATCCGGCTCCACAAAAAAGCAACTCGTCCCCACCTTCTTGGTGGCGTATGCGAAGGCGTCGAGGCGGATAACCGCCGCCCCTCTATCCGCCAGATGAACCAGCTCATCGCACACAAACTGCTGCGCCGTTTCCCCGTACAGGTTCAAATCCACCTGCTCTTCGTCAAAGGTGCACCAAACCTTTTCCGTACTCCCGTCGGCGAAGGTGATGTCAATGTAAGGAGCCCGGGGCTTCCGTTTGTAAATCAGATCGACATCCTCCTGCGTAGGCTCCCCATCCGGCCAAAAATCCTTGTACCGGATGAAGAAGTCCGCATAAGGGGATTCATCCTTGCGGGCGGCAAAATCCTTGAAATAGTCCGAGCTCCGGGAGATATGGTTAATCATGAAATCCACCATCAGATAAAAATCCCGGGCGATCCCCTCCACATCCTCCCAGCTGCCAAAGGCCGGTTCTACCTCCCGGTAGGTCATGGGGGCAAACCCCCGGTCTGCGGAGGACGGATAAAAGGGCAGTAAATGTACGCCCCCCACCACACCCTTCAAATGGGTATTCAGAATTCCGGCGGTTTCCTTCAGATTCTTGCCCAGACTGTCCGCGTACGTAATCAGCATGATTTCATTCCGGATTGCCATGATCACATCTCCTTCGAGGATCGGCCCCCGCTACGCCCATCCCCAAAGGAAGCGTTAACAGGACCAATTTGCCCCTAGTATAACCAACCCAAATTGTCTATGTCAATCGATTAACATAAATTTATGCTAACCGATTGACATAGGCTAATCGATTAACATATAATGCAATTGTCGACGAGTTGAAAGTGCTTTCATTTTTTACATCATTTTAGGGGGATGAAAAATATGAATTGGTTCAAACGTTTGTCCTGGACTGCACTTACCGTATCACTTGCCGCTTCCCTGGCCGCCTGCGGAAGCAGCGACAGCAAATCCGGCGCCTCCGCCTCTCCGGCCTCCGGGTCGGGCAAGGTCAAGATTACCCTGCTCAATTCCAAGGGCGAAATTCAGACCCAGCTGGAGGATGCAGCCAAGAGCTTCCACGAGGATAACCCGGATATCACCTTAGAGATACAGCTTGTTCCTGCGGGCTCATCCCCTTTTGAGAAGGCCTCCACCCTGTACGCCTCCGGCAATCCGCCCACCATGATTATGCTGGACACCGGCGACGTGGCTAAGTTCAAGGACCGCATCCTTGACCTCACAGATGAAAAATGGAACAAAGACGCCATCGCCAATGCGCTGGATCTTACCAGCTTCGACGGGAAAAACTATGCCTTCCCTTTAGCTGTGGAGGGATACGGCTTTATTTATAACAAAGCGGTAGTGGATAAGGCTGTAGGCGGCACCTTCGATCCTTCCACCATCACTACTACCACAGCGTTGGAGGAGCTGTTCAAGAAGGTGGAGGCCAGCGGCAAAAAAGCGCTGATCATCTCCCCCATGGACTGGTCCCTGGGCGCCCACTACCTGCCCTTGGCTTATGCCGGGCAAAGCAAGGACACTGCCCAGGTCAACAAATTCGTCGCTTCGCTGAAGGCAGGCTCCGTGGACCTGTCCGCCAACAAGGTGTTCAACGGCCTGATGGATACCTTCGATGTGATGATGAAATACAACATGGACAAAGCCTCCCCGCTGTCCACCACCTACGAGAAGGGCCCGGAGGTATTGGGTAAGGGCCAGGTGGGCCTGTGGTTCATGGGCAACTGGGCGTGGCCGCAGCTGTCCGGCTTTGACACCGCCAATAAACAATACGGCTTCCTGCCTGTTCCCGTAAGCAATAACCCCGACGACTACGGCAACACCCAAATTTCGGCTGCGGTAAGCAAGCGGATCGTCGTGGATAAGCAAAAGTCCACCCCCGAGCAGCAGGCGGCAGCCAAGAAATTCCTCGATTGGATCGTGTACCAGCAGAAGGGCCAGGACTTCCTGGTGAACAAGGCCAATATTGTCCCTGCCTTCAAGAACATCACCCTGCCTGCTCCCGATCCGTTAGGCAAGTCCATCCAGGATTATCTGGCCAAGGGCAAGGTGCAGCCTTCCATGAGCGATTTGCCTGCAGACCACTGGGCCAAGGTCGGCGCCTCCATGCAGAAGTACCTGTCCAAGGCGGGAGACCGGGCCACATTGGCCAAGGAAATTCAAGATTACTGGAAAACGGTGAAGTAACAGTGAGGTAAGGTCCGCTGCCGGGCCGCCCGCGGATTCCGGCAGAACGCTTCTGTTCTGCCGGACTTTTGCTACAGATATAAAGGAGAGTGAACCTGCATGATTGGAGAAAAAGGCTTCTGGAACCGGCTGCGGCTGCGGCTCCTGTTCACCGGACCTACCCTGTTCGCCTTTATGGCCGTGATGATGGTCCCGTTTATCTACGGCATTTATTTGACCTTTACCAACTGGGACGGGATATCCACCACCCACAGCCTGGTCGGCTTCAAAAACTATGCCTCCGTTTTCGCAGACTCCCACTTCTGGAGCTCCTTCGGGCTGACGCTGCGGTACGTGGCCTTTACGGTGGTGCTCACCAACCTGCTGGCGTTTCTCCTGGCGTATGCCCTGACTACCGGAGTGAAGGGGCAGAACATCTTCCGGGCGGGTTTCTTCATGCCCAACCTGGTAGGCGGGATCGTGCTGGGTTTCATCTGGCAATTTATTTTTAACAATGTGCTGGTTTATCTGGGGCAAAAAGCCTCCATCGGCATCTTCAGCGCCTCCTGGCTGGCGGAGCCGGGCAAGGCCTTCTGGACACTGGTGATCGTATCCGTGTGGCAGTATGCGGGGTACATGATGGTGATTTATGTGGCGGGGTTTATGGGGGTACCGGCGGATATCGGGGAGGCGGCCAGCATCGACGGGGCCAACAGCTGGCAGAAGCTGACCCGGATGACCATTCCCATGATGGTGCCCTCCTTCATCGTGTGTATGTTCTTGTCCCTGCAGCGGGGCTTTATGGTGTATGACGTGAATCTGTCCCTGACCAAGGGCGGCCCCTTCAACTCCACCCAGATGGTATCCATGCATGTGTACCAGAAAGCCTTCCTGTCCCGGGATTACGGCGTAGGCCAATCGGAGGCCTTTGTGCTGTTCCTCTTGGTGGCCGCCATCACGCTGCTCCAGGTGTATTTCAGCAAAAAAATGGAGGTGGAAGCCTGATGCATGCCCATAAAAAAATCGGCTCCACGCTCAAGCTGGCTGTCCTGTCGCTTCTGATGTTCCTGTTCCTGGTGCCTTTCCTGCTGCTTCTGCTCAACTCCTTCAAGGAGAACCGGATGATTACCTCCAATCCGCTGGCGCTGCCCACCGGGCTTCATTTCCAGAACTATGTGAACGCCTTTGACAAAATGGGATATGTGGACGCCTTCACCAACTCTCTGATTATTACGGCTGTAAGTGTGCTCCTGATTGGCATCTGCGCGGCCATGACCGGCCATTTCTTCGTCCGGAATCCGTCCCGGTTCAATCAGAATACGTTTTTCCTGATGGTGGCGGCCATGATCATTCCCTTCCAGGCAATCATGATCCCGCTGGTCAAAATTTACGGGTCGCTGAATATGCTCAACAACAAGTTTTCCCTGATTTTTATGTACCTGGGCTTTGGCAGCTCCCTGGCGGTGTTTATCTATCACGGGTTTATTAAGAGCATCCCCAAGGAGCTGGAGGAGGCCGCCCTGATCGACGGCTGCAGCCGGACCCGCACCTTTTTTCAGATCGTGTTTCCGGTGCTGATGCCTACCACGGTGACCATCGCTATTCTGAATGTCCTGTGGATCTGGAACGACTTCCTGCTTCCTTCGCTAATTCTGGTGGAGCCGGAGCAGCGCACGCTGCCCCTGTCCACCTTCAACTTCTACGGCACCTACACCGTGGACTTCGGGCCGCTGATGGCCAGTCTGGTGCTGACCATTCTGCCGGTCATTGTGATCTATCTGTTTGCCCAAAAGTACATTATCCAGGGGGTTATGCAGGGTTCGGTGAAGTAGTTCCGGGAAAAAGAGCCGGAATATGCCGGATGCGATCGCGTCCTGCCGGAGCCTTGCCTCTCTCCTGCCTCCAACGTTATAGTAGAACTATCAAGTTTTTCCTGACCATCCAGCAGAAAACGAGGATCATGCAATGGCAACCATTTATGATGTGGCAAAAAAAGTCGGGCTTTCCGTCACCACTGTGTCCCGTGTGCTGAACAACCGCGGGTACATCAGCGAGGCTACCCGCAAGCGGGTGTACGAGACCATGGAGGAGCTGAATTACCAGCCCAACGAGCTGGCCCGTTCCCTGCTGCGCAAGCAGTCCAATGTGCTGGGGCTGATTATCCCCGATGTGGCCCATCCCTTCTTCTCGGAGCTGGCCAGCCATATGGAGGCGTGCGCGTATGCCTCGGGCTACAAAATCCTGCTGTGCAATTCCCATCTTGATCCCGACAAGGAGAGAGATTATATCGATATGCTGAAGCGCAACCGGGTGGATGGCATCATTATGGGCAGCCATACCCTGGAGGTAGATGAGTACCGGACCCTCCAGCGGCCGCTGGTGACCATCGACCGGATGATTGACGCTTCCATCCCTTATGTCGCTTCAGACAACTACCTAGGCGGACGGCTGGCGACGCAGCTGCTGCTGGACAAGGGCTGCCGGAAGCTGGCCCATATCTGCGGCAACCTGGCGCTGGACCTGCTGGCGAACCAGCGGGATGCCGCCTATGTAGAGGCAGCTGCCGCCGGTGGAGTGGAGGCGCTGACCTATGAAACCGGCACCAACGTCTTCGACGAGGGGGAATACCGGGAGCTGGTGAAACAGCTGTTTGCCGAGCATCCGGAGGTGGACGGCATCTTCGCCGGCAGCGACCTGATGGCCGCCTTCGTGCTCCAGGAATGCGCCCGCCTGGGCCGCTCCGTCCCGGACCAGGTCAAGCTCGTCGGCTACGACGATGTGCCTATGGCTTCCTGGTTCGTCCCCTCCATCACCTCCATCCGCCAGCCCATCCGCCAAATGGGCGAGCTGGCCGTGGAGTTGCTGCTCAAGCAGCTGGCCGGGGAAGAAGTTCCCCCCGCAACCGTGCTGCCGGTAGAGCTGATGGAGCGGGAGACGACGTAGAGGAGATTGTACGAGGGAAACAAGCAAGGAATAAATATTCATGTGGAATGACTGGGAGGGAATGAAGAGACTTGAGGGCGAGTTTTTTGGCGGCTTTGAACCCTTAAGTTTAATTGAATCAAGGCCGACAAAACGTGTTTGAGCATCCAAGGCGCTTCTTTCCTGGTAAGGAATGAACCCTGATGAATATTTATTCACCGATTACTCCGTTGAACAGAATTCCCTCCCAGTAAGCAGGAGCCGCGGGCTCCTTATACGGATAGAAAGGCGCGGTGGCATATGCGGGAATCCTTCCTTCAGCCTGCGGACCCCTGGCGTCCGCAGTATCATTATTCTCCCTGGGCCAATTGGATGAACGATCCCAACGGCATGGTTTATTTTAATGGGGAGTATCATTTGATGTACCAGTATTTCCCGGGCGGTCAAACCTGGGGACCCATGCATTGGGGACATGCCGTAAGCCGCGACCTGATGCATTGGGAGCACCGGCCTGTGGCCTTGTATCCCGATGAGTTCGGGATGATCTTCTCCGGCTCCGCCGTGGTGGACTGGCGGGACTCCAGCGGCTTCTTCGGCGGCAAACCCGGCCTGGTAGCCGTGTTTACACATCATGCGGCGCTGCCGGATACCCGGGAGGTCCGCCAAAGCCAGAGCCTGGCCTACAGTGCCGACGGAGGCCGGACCTGGGTGAAGCACAAGGGCAATCCGGTGCTCACGGAGCCCTCCCTGCCGGACTTCCGCGATCCCAAGGTATTCTGGCATGGGCCGGAGAACCGCTGGATCATGCTGCTGGCAGCGGGTGACCATATCCGCTTCTACGCCTCTCCCAACCTGCGGGAGTGGACCTATACCGGCGAATTCGGCCGCCGGGAGGGCTCCCACCAGGGCGTATGGGAATGCCCGGACGTATTCCCGCTTCCGGTAGAGGGCCAGCCCGGGGAAACCCGATGGGTGCTGCTAGTCAGCATCGGGGGGGCGCCTGAGGATGAGGAGGGCTCGCGGACCCAGTATTTCCTGGGAACCTTCCGGGACGGCTGCTTCCATGGCGGCGAACCGGCGGAGACCGTCCGCTGGCTGGATGCCGGACGGGATCATTACGCCGGCGTCACCTGGTCGGACGCCCCGGACAACCGCCGCATCCTGCTGGGCTGGATGAGCAACTGGAAATATGCGGCGGTGACCCCCGCCGCAAGCTTCCGCGGGGCCATGACCCTGCCCCGGGAGCTATCCCTCTACGCCAGCGGCGGCGAGGTCCGCCTGCGGCAGCTTCCCGTTGCGGAAGCCGCCGGGCTGCGGGAGGAAACCGCCACCTGGCATAGGGTCCAAGCCAGCCCCGGAACACCCTTCCGTCCCGGCTTCGAAGCCGCCCTGCTGGAGCTGTCCCTGGAATGGGACTGGGCCGGGGAGCCGGGGGAAGCTGGGGTTCGGCTGTGGACACGGGACGGGCAGGAAACCCGGATCGGCATCGATGCCCAAGCCGGAATGCTGTATATCGACCGGACGGTCTCCGGCGAAACCGGCTTCCATCCGGCCTTCCCCTGCCGACATGAAACACCGCTGCCCCCCTCCGCCTCCCGGCCAAAGCTCCGCATATGGGCAGACCGGATCTCGGTGGAGGTATTCGCCGGCGACGGAGATCCGGCCATGACGGATTTGATCTTCCCCGCTCCCGGTCCTTACTGGGTGGAGATTTACGCAGTCCATACGCCGGTGAACATCCATACGCTGGAGCTGCACCGGCTCCGTTCGACTGTGGCTGATGAGGGCCCAGCTTTCCAACACGGCTGCGAACCGTAGACGCAATGAACCATAGACGCAGCGGACCGTAAAAGCAGCGGACCGTAAAAGCAGCGAACCATAGTCGAAAAAAAAGCCCTCGGCGAGCTTCGCCGGGTAGTATGCGCCCCCCTGCCAAGTTTCTAACGAATCTCAGAAGCCTTATTTCGGCAAAAACGACCTTTTCGAACATGTAACGAATATGAGCCACCTTATTTCCTGCTCACTGCTCTAATTCGAGCATGTTTCCGCGAAATAAGCTTCCACAGATTCGTTAATAAGAGAGACAGGGGCGAAACGGGCAATATAACGTTGCTGATATTCGTTAGAAAAACCCCGGTGCCAGTGAAGGCTGCTTCGCGCAACCTGCGTCTTCCGCTCGGCCTCCCAGCAGAAGGCACCCGGCTTATCCTGGGGATTCAACGTAAGAAAGGTCTAAGGCGCCTCAGCATTTATATGTTCTGATTCATCAAAAAAACGCCCTTACCGGGCGTTTCTGCGTTTTATGAGGTCTTGTCGGGGCGCGCCGTTGTTCCTAAGGCTGGCGGGCCGATCCTCAGCAGGCTTGTTCAGGACCCGCTCAAGGCCTTGCCCAAATCAGGCTGCCCATGCCAAGCCAGCAGCGCTCCGTACGCTCCACCTGCAGACCGGCCTCCCTGGCCAAGGCGCCGATATCCCGGGTGTGGTGGCAGCCCAGCATCCGGTACAAAAGCGGGTCGGCCGCTTTTTGCAGGAGGGCCAGCGGCGGATTGGTGCTTTTGCCATGCTCCAGGAGAAGAATCCGGCCGCCGGGCCGGCACCAGCGGCGCATCCGGCGGAGCACCGCCAATGGCTGATCGTAGGCGCACAGAGACAGGGTGGACACCACCGTGTCGAAGCTTTGCTCCGGCAGCGCCAAGCTCTCAATGTCGCCGCAGATAAACTGTACCTCCAGATTGGAGGAGGCCGCCGCCTGCTTGGCATGCTCCAGCATGGCCGTGCTGAAATCCACCGCCGTCACCTTGACGCCAGAAGGATAATACGGGAAATTAACTCCGGCCCCCACAGCCAGCTCCAGCACCCGACCTTCCGCTGCCTTCAGGAGCCGGCTCCGCCAGTCCACCATTAAGGCTGCCTCCCGCTTCACCGCATATTTCCGGGCCTGTTTATCGAATACTGCCGTCTTCGGCCGTTTAGCCATGCCTTCACCCTTTCTGTCTGCCGCCTCCCCAAAGAGACGGGCAGTTATGATATAATTAAACGAATTTATGAGTACAGGGGGCTTATCGGATATGTGGAAAGATTTTAAGGCTTTTGCATTGAAGGGAAATGTGCTGGATCTGGCCGTCGCCGTTATTATCGGCGCCGCCTTTGGCAAAATTGTTTCGTCGCTGGTTAATGACATCATCATGCCGCTGTTTGGACTGCTTATCGGAGGCATCAAGCTGGACGGTTTGACTTATCAGTATGGGGATGCCGTGCTGAAATATGGGGTGTTTCTTCAATCGGTGGTGGACTTCTTCATTATCGCCGCTTCCCTCTTTTTTGTCATCAAGATGGCGGGCAAGCTGAAGCGCAAGGAAGAAATCACGGCCCCTGCGCCTGCAGCGCCCAGTGCGGAAGTGGTGCTCCTGACGGAAATCCGCGACACTCTGCGCAAAAACGGCAGCTCGACCAATTAATCCAATCTGCATCAAAAACCCGGCAGACCGGAAGCTTATGCTCCCGGCGCCGGGTTTCTTTATATACATATTAGACTTCCCGTTCCACCAGCACGCGCTTCACTTGCGCGGGTTTGGCGAAATAGCTCCCTGCTTCCGTGAAGAAACCTGTAAAATGCGGCGTATTATTATGGAATTCAATCGCCTCCATATCCTTCCACTCCTCCACCACAATGAAGGTTTCAGGCTCATCAGTCTGACGGAACAGATCATAGCTGATATTGCCTTCCTCGGCCTGGGAGCCGGCTACCAGCACTTTGGACTTCTCCAGGAACGCCTCCACGTATTCCGGCTTCACGTACAATCGGGCATGAATAATAATCACGGATGATCTCTCCTTTTTTGTTCGCATAACTGCTCTCTTCCCATCCTACTCCCTTTTGCAGGGTCAAGCTACCCTGAAATAACACAGTCCCTGCCGCAGGCCGGACGGTGTTATGGCAGCCTCGAAATCGGTGAAGCCGATTTGAGGGCCTTCTCCGGGATTTCATCACGCTTCGGTGCAGCGGGAGCCGCAGCATCAGCGCTATGTCTATTATTCGAACACGGACAAAAATCTGCCCACTGCCCGTTCTTCACGAACATTCACCGCCACCGAAATTTCGCTGCCCACTTTAGGGATCGGCCTCAGATCGGCCACCACCATACCTGCACAGAGACTGCTTTCGCAGTCCACCCGGACGTGCATGGGCCGGTATTCCAGCAGCTCGGGATGGACAGCGGCGATTACCGCCAGCGGATCATGGAGGGGGGCACTGTCCATGAAGAAGTTGCTGTGCCGATAGAAGTCGAAATAATACTCCAGACTCTCCTGCATAAACCGGATCACCGGCTGAACCGCCTCCGGAGCCTTCAGCTGCAGCAGCTCCAGATGGCTGCGGGTAATCCGCGTGCGGAGGGTGACATCCAGCCCGATCATCGTGAGAGACAATCCTGCGGAGAACACCCGGTCCGCCGCCTCCGGGTCCCCCCACAGATTGGCTTCGGCTACCGGCGACACATTCCCCGGCGCAAATACCGTTCCGCCCATAACCACCACCCGCTTTAGCAGAGTGGGCAGCTGGGGCTCCAGCTCCAAAGCCAGGGCCAGATTGGTCAGTCGTCCCATGGTTACCAAGGTCAGCTGGCCGGGATTCTCCCGGGCCATACGGCAGATCAGCTCCGGCCCCGGCTCCTCCACCGGCTGCTGCCGGGAGGTTGGCAATTCCACTCCGCCCAGCCCGTTATTTCCGTGCACATGCACAGCATACTCCCGCTGGGGACGGACCAGGGGCTTCCTGGCTCCAAGAGCCACAGGGATTCTGCGCTCCGGGGCCGCCAGCTCCAATAGCCGCAGCGTATTCTCTGCGGATTGTTCGGTAGCGATGTTACCGAAGCAGGTGGTGATGGCCTCCAAATGGATACGTGGGGAGCGGAGCGCGAATAAAATGGCTAACGCATCGTCAATGCCCGTATCGGCATCGATAATCATGCGGGTTGGCTGCATGCTGGTCTCCTCCTGATTTTTTATATTCTAATTATTTTCTGAATATTCTTATTTGTCTGACAATTAAAAATGTTGTAGAATAGGTTATAAATCCCTTTCATCCGTCACCCCTGTTCCGTTTCCGGCATCTGCACCGTTTGGTTTCCGGCAGAGATCACCGCAAGGGGTCTTTGTGTTCTTCACATTCTACTACCGAGAAGGAGGAGCCGTCTATGCCGTTCTTGGACAAGCTGTCCCATTACCGGGAAAAGGAACATCAGCTGCATTGGGAAGGTACGTTTACGAATTACCTGGACATGGTCAAGGAACGGCCGGAAATTGCCGGATTGGCCCATGACCGCATCTACCGGATGATTGAAGCCGCCGGTGTGGAGGACAAAGGAGACGGCCGCCGGGAGTACAAGTTCTTCAGCTCCCAATTATACGGGCTGGAGGAGGATCTGCAAACCCTGGTGGAGGAATACTTCCGCCCCGCCGCCCAGCGCCTGGATGTGCGCAAGCGGCTTCTGCTGCTTATGGGCCCGGTGAGCGGAGGCAAGTCCACTCTGCTGGCGCTGCTCAAGGAGGGTATGGAGAAATTCTCCCGGACGGAGGCCGGAGCCGTCTTCGCCATTAAGGGCTGCCCCATGCAGGAGGAGCCCCTGCACCTGATTCCCCATGAGCTGCGGGAGGATTTTCAGGCGGAATACGGCGTGCGCATCGAAGGGGACCTGTGCCCCGTCTGCCGGATGCGGCTGGATCTGGAGTTCGACGGCCGCGCCGAACGGATGCCCGTCACCCGGGTGCTGTTCTCGGAGGCCAAACGGACAGGCATCGGCACCTTCGCCCCCTCCGACCCCAAATCCCAGGACATTGCTGACCTTACCGGTAGTATTGACTTTTCCACCATCTCCCAATACGGCTCCGAATCGGACCCCCGCGCGTACCGCTTCGACGGCGAGCTGAACAAAGCCAACCGGGGCCTGATGGAATTCCAGGAGATGCTCAAGTGTGATGAAAAATTCCTCTGGAATCTCCTCTCCCTGACCCAGGAGGGCAACTTCAAGGCCGGGCGCTTCGCCTTGATTTCCGCCGATGAGCTGATAGTCGCCCATACCAATGAAACCGAGTACCGGTCCTTTATCGCCAACAAAAAGAACGAAGCCCTCCACTCCCGGATGATCGTCATGCGGATTCCCTACAACCTGAAAGCCAGCCAGGAGGAGCGGATTTACGACAAGCTGATCAAGCAGTCCAATATCCAAGGGGTCCACATCGCCCCCGGAGCCTTGAAGACGGCGGCTGTGTTCAGTATCCTGTCCCGGTTGAAGGATTCCAAGAAACCCGGTATGGATCTGTTGAAAAAGCTGTATCTGTACGACGGCCAGGAGGTGGACGGGGCCAAAAGCGGCGATGCCGCCGAGCTGCGGAAGGAATTCTCCGACGAGGGCATGTCCGGGGTGGACCCCCGGTACGTGATCAACCGCATTTCCAGCGCCCTGATCAAAGGAGACAAACCCTGCATCAATTCCCTGGATGTGCTGAAATCCATGAAGGAAGGCCTGGACCAGCATGCCTCCATCTCACGGGAGGAGCGGGAGCGGCTTTTAAATCTGATCACCATGGCCCGGGCGGAGTACGATCATCATGCCAAAACCGAGGTGCAGCGGGCTTTTGTCTATTCCTTCGAGGATTCGGCCCATACCCTCATGAACAACTATTTGGACAATGTGGAGTCCTACTGCAACGGCTTTAAGCTCAAGGATCCCATCACCGAGGAGGAACGGGACCCGGACGAAAAGTTGATGCGCTCCATTGAGGAGCAAATCGGCATTTCGGAAAACCAGAAGAAGGCCTTCCGGGAGGAAATTCTGATCAAAATCTCCTCCTTGGCCCGGCGTGGCCAGAAATTCGAATACACCTCCCACGAGAAGCTGAAGGAGGCCATTGAGCGGAAGCTGTTCGAGGATCTGAAGGATGTGGTGAAGATTACAACCTCGGTGAAAAATCCCGATGAAGGCCAGCTGAAGCGGATCAACGAGGTTTCCGCCCGGCTGATGGACCAGCACGGGTACTGCCCCTCCTGCGCCAACGAGCTCTTGAAGTATGTGGGCAGCCTGTTGAACCGGTAAAAATAGGGCGGCAAGACTCTGTACAACCTTTTAAGGAGGGATCAAGCCCATGCAAAAGCCGTTGTTCGTGCTGTCCCGGGATGATTGGTCGCTCCACCGGAAGGGGGAACGGGACCAGGAACGGCATGCCCGCAAGGTTAAGGAGGCCATCCGCAACAATTTGAAGGAGCTGGTCAGTGAGGAAGCGATTATTACCTCCCAGGGGGAGCGGATTGTGAAGGTGCCAATCCGGGAAATGGATGAACCCCGGTTCCGCTATGATTACGGCAGCCAGCAGCATGTGGGCCAAGGCAGCGGAGGCACCAAGGCCGGCGACGTCCTCGGCCGGGCCTCCCGGAACGGCCGGCAGCCGGGCCAGGGTCAGGAGGGGGAGCCGGGAGACCAGCCCGGCTTGGATTATTACGAGGCCGAGGTGACGGTGGACGAGCTGGCGGAGCTGATCTTTGAGGATCTGCAGCTGCCCCGCCTGCAGCGGAAGAGTGAAGCGGATATGTCCATCGACGATATCCGGTTCAATGATATCCGGCGCAAGGGCATGATGGGCAACATCGACAAACGCCGGACGCTCCTGGAGTCCCTGAAGCGCCGGAGCCTGACCGGCAGCGGCGACGGCGGCGCGGCGACAGCATGGAGCGACGGTGGAGGCGGGTTGGCCGGTTGGGATGCGGGAGCTGCTTCGGGCGGCGGGGCCGGTCTGATCAAGAATGAGGACATGCGCTTCAAAACCTGGGAGGACATCAGGAAACCCCAGAGCAATGCGGTGGTGCTGGCCATGATGGACACCTCCGGCTCCATGGGCAGCTTCGAGAAGTATATTGCCCGCAGCTTCTATTTCTGGATGGTGCGCTTCCTGCGCACCCGCTACGAGCGGGTGGAGGTCTGCTTCCTCGCCCATGATACCGAAGCCAAGCAGGTACCGGAGGAGGCTTTCTTCACCAAGGGGGAAAGCGGCGGCACCCGCTGCTCCTCGGTCTACTCCCTGGCGCTGGACCTGCTGGAGCGGGAATATCCCGGCTCCGCCTATAACGCCTATGCGTTTCATTTTACCGACGGGGATAATATGGATTCGGACAATGCCCTGTCTGCAGAGCTGGTAAAGCAGCTCCTGCTCCGCACCAATCTGATGGGCTACGGGGAAATCCGCCGGTACATGCGGGCCAGCCGGCTGTGGGACAGCCTCTCCGCCATCAAGCATGAGACCTTCTCCACCTCGGTGCTGCAGGAGAAGGGGGATGTGTACCGGACCTTGAAGCAGTTTTTTGGGGAGGGAGTATCATGAACCACGCGGAAGCGGAGCAGCTGGAGCAGGCCATTGAGTCAATTACGGGTATGGCGTTGGAGGCGGGACTGGACTTTTTTGCCATGCGTTATGAGGTATGCCCTGCAGAAACGCTGTATTCCATCGGCGCTTACGGTATGCCCACCCGATTCACCCATTGGAGCTTCGGGAAAACCTACCACCGGATGAAGTCCGAGTACGACTACGGGCTAAGCTGGATTTATGAGCTGGTCATCAACTCGGACCCCTGCTACGCCTTTCTGTTGGACCATAACACGCTCCTGCAAAATAAGCTGATCGTCGCCCATGTGCTGGCGCACAGCGATTTTTTCAAGAACAACGCCATGTTCCGGGGAACGGACCGGCGGATGGTGGAGCGGATGGCGGTGTTTGCCCGGCGAATGCGGGCCTTCGAGCAGGAGTTTGGCAGTGATGCGGTGGAGGAAACGCTGGATGCGGCGCTTGCCATCCATGAGCATGTGGACCCGCACACCCGCTTCGGCGCCAAGGGCGGCTTCAAGGAAGCCGAAGGCGGCACCAAGGATGTGGTGGGTTTCATCGCCGGGGAAAGCCGCAGCCTGGCGGACTGGCAGCGGGAGGTGCTGTATATGCTGCGGGAGGAGATGCTGTACTTCTGGCCGCAGATGGAGACGAAGATTCTGAACGAGGGCTGGGCCACCTTCTGGCATCTGCGCCTGGTGCGGCAGCTGGAGCTGACGGGGGCGGAGATTATGGATTTTGCCAAAATGAACGCAGGTGTGGTCCAGCCGGGGACGGGCATCCTGAATCCGTATTATCTGGGGGTCAAGATGCTGGAGTACATCGAGCGCCATAAGGGGCTGGACGCGCTGTTCGAGATCCGGGAGACGGAGTCGGACGTGTCCTTCCTCCGCAACTACCTGGACAAGGCCCTGGTGGAGGAAATGGACCTGTTCCTCTTCGGCCGCAAGGACGACCTCTACGTGGTCACCTCCAAGGAGGTGGAGGAGGTGAAGCAGACCCTGATCCGCCAGCGCACCAACGGAGGGTTCCCGTATGTGACCGCCATGGATGGGGACCACGGCGGCCGCGGGGAACTGCTGCTGCTCCACCGCTACGACGGGCTGGAGCTGGACCGCCGGTATGTGGACCGTACGCTGCCGCTGGTGCACCGCTTATGGGGTAAACCCGTCCACCTGGAAACCCGGGACCGGGACAACCGCAGGCTGGTCTACAGCTTCGACGGGGAAAAGGTGTTGGCGGGGGTGGCGGGATAGTTGGATCTGGTGCGATACGATAGTTGGCAGGTCTGGTTGTACAGTTGGCGGATAGAGGCAGATGTTCAGCCGGTTTGTGAGCCGCTAGCGGCAAAAAAGCTATCCCGGATGTCATATGTATGACGGGGGATAGCTTTTTTGGGGATTGGTTCAATACCGGCTCTGCTCGGGTGCACAGGCGGGCGCCGTTTGCTTAACGGACAGAGGAGACGCTATTTAGGGGAATATCAGTGTTTTGGCACTGATTCGGACATAGAGGCCCTTATTGGGTAAGAACGAGCCGGTTTGAGCGGTTTTCCAGACTAATAGCGTTTCCTGAGTCCGCGAAACATCCAAAACTACGCTAACCGGCAAAATAACGGCTCTACAGTCCGGATGCGAGACACTCCTTCGGTTGGCTGGAGGGATGAAACCAAACCAGCGGTATTTCGTCGGCGGATATCCGTTCGTTATTCGGTGATTACCGGGCAACCTCTGCGGCTTGGGGACTGCTGCCCCCCGCTCAGTTCAATCCGCGGTGCACCCGGCAGGCCGAACCTTACGAAGGCGTACCGGTCCGTCCAAATGCTAGTACCCGGCGGAATGTCCTTGTCCGTCCAGCCCGGCTTATCCTTGAAGCTGTCGGGGCCGATTTTGTATACCTCTCCTTTGATATGGTGATGGGGCCCCAGCAAATTGCGGCAGCTGTTGGCCAGCTCCAGAGTAATGGTATTGTCCCCCTGCCGAAGGTATCGCGTAATGTCTGCCTCATAAGGCTCCCACAGGAACCGCTCCGCTTCCTGCCCGTTGACGATCAAGCGGCAAACCGCTGCGTCCGGCGCCCCGCCGAATACCCACCGGGCTGCCGATGCCCCCTCCAGATCCAAGGGGAGGGTCATCTCCAGTTGAAGTCTGCCCGCGTAGAAGGGAAAGCACTGGCGGACCAAATCGCTGCCGGATACCGTTTCCGGCAGCTCCGTCAACGTAAACGGCCCCTCGTTAAACACCGCCCGGCGTTCGCCGTCCGTATAAGGGGCACCGCTGGTTACCCCAAAGGCGCCTATCACATAGATGCTTTCCAGCTCCGTATCCACCTTCAGCTTGTTGCCCTCTGATTCGAACCGGCGTGCCTTCTCCAAAGCCTCGTAGGTTTCGGGAGAATTGTAGTACAGCGTCTTCACCACGACCGTATTGAGGCCCGGCATCGTTAACCCCGCGATATTGAGCTTGCGGAAGGAGGTATCCCGCCACCAGCCGCAATCCGCCATGTCCACAGGCTGTCCGTTCAGCTCGATGAACAGGTTCCCGGGTTTTTCTACCGCCAAAAAAAGCGGACGGTCCGCGTTCGTATCGAATGCTACGCCGAACTGGAAAGCCAGCTCCACCTGTACAGGGCGCCCATACGCTAATAGCTGCTCCTGCAGGAGAATAACAGGCTGCGGCTCCGACCATTCCCCGCTCTCCACACGCAGCCTGCAGAAATCCAGGGTAAGGCTGTTCAAGTCCAGCGCGGTCACCCACCAGGACTGGTTCAGTTCCAGCGTGCGGACGGATGGGGATGAGCGTGGAGATAAGGAGGGGTCCTGCGTGACAATGGGGAAGCTTGGTGCTGCCCCACATCCGGCTGGAGCCAGTCCTCTTTCATCGGCGGATGGGCTGGATGTGGCAACCACTGAGATATGGGCTCCATCCGGCATAATCCGGTCTGCCTGCCCCTGCTCCTTCTCCTGAAGCAGCACCCAGGAACCAGCAGGAAGCAGATCAAGGCACAGCTTCACAGTTCCGCCTGCCTCCTCCTGCTCCAGCGGACGCAGCTTGCCGGTTTTCAGATCCAGAGCAGCCACCCTGCCGCTCTGGCATAACTCCACCTGGGCCTGAGCGTAACGTACCGTTCCGGAATTCACCAGATAATAAACCCGGTAACCCGCCCACTCCAGCGTCTGCACGTTCACGTCGTCGGATACAACCGGCGCTCCGGCTGCGTCCCGCACTTGGATAAACGCGGCATTCGCGCCGCCAACCGCTTCCAGCAGCGCCTCGGGGCTCCACTCCGGCCGGAGCGCTTTTGCCAGCAGTGCCTGCAGCTCAGGATCATACTCGCCATCCACCAAAACCGGATATGGCGCGAAGGCAACCAGCCTGCCGCCTGCTGCCGCAAACTGCTTCAGCACCTCCAGCGTCCTGCGGCTCAACGTCGCACAAGGAGGCAGAACCACGGTGCGGTAAGCCGCCTCCCCGATGATAAACTCCCCCTGCTCCACCCGGCCGTGGCGGATAATCAGGCTTTCACTGCCGTAGTCATGCTCCACAAAACGCTGGCACAGCCATCGGGTCAGTTGGGCGAAGGCCTCGTGGTACGGCTTGATCCGGGACACATCCGTCCCGGCCAGCTCCACCCAGGCGGAGCGCACCGGATGCAGCAGCAGCACCTGCGCCTGGCGGATCCCCTCCGACAGCACCATGGACAGCCGGGCGAAATAGTCGTTGAACGTCCGGTACTCCTGCCACCAGGGCTGCTGGAAGAACAGGGAGGGCGGATAATCCCGCTTCCGCAGACCCCGCAGGCTGTAGCCCTGGAGATGCTGGCACAGAAGATTGATGCCGTGGACAAACTGCCACTCTCCGATACGCTTCAAATCCGCAAAGGAAGCATCCCAGCCGGAGCAGCCGAAGCTTTCGGTAATAGCCTGCTTCTTCCCTAATTGGCGGGCGGCGGAGCTGACCTGCTTGGGCACAATGGGCTCCTCACCGGTAAAGCGGCCCAGCCAGTCACAGCCGGGAATTTGCAAATACTCATAAAACGCCATAGGATCGCCCGTGGAGGTGACCTGATGCATCAGTTCCTGCTCATCCACCACATGGCCCACCGAGGACCAGCCCCGCTCCCCGCACCACTCGCCGGCCTGTTTGGCGTATGCCTCCACGAACAAAGCGGTGACACACTCCCAGAAGTTATACCGGTGCTTAGCAGCCCCCTGCTCCTGGACGAACAGCGCAGGCAGCGCTTCCTTTACATCATAGCCATATGCTGCCCGGAAGGCGGCCTCCAGCCCGAAGGACCACGGGATTTGCCCCCGGGCAAACTGGGGCTCATCCGTAAAAACCCCCTTAATCTCCGCCCCCGCCTCCGCTCCGAACCTGTTCCAGTACACCTCATGGATGTCGTCCAGAAACGCCCGGACAGCATACTTGCTCAGCGTATCGATATAATAGGGGTTGACCTCGTAATACAACCGCAGATCCGCCTCTTCAGCCGCAGCTCCTGCAGGCAAGCAGGCATACCCCTGCTCCGTCCTCCGGTACAGCCCCACTGTGTTGTCCCGCTCCCCGGCGCAAGGACCGATTTCGCAGCGGAGCGTCTTCTGCTGGCAGGCAACCCCGCGGGCAGGAACCTTGCCGTCGGCAAAGCCGCTGGGCCAGCCGTTTTCGTCATACAGCCAGGGGTACAAACCCAGCTCCCGGCTTTTGCGGATGCACGTATCCACCGCCGCCATCCACTCTTCCTCCATATACGTCGTCTCCAAACCGGCCCGGGCATGCATAAAAAAGCCGCCGATCCCCGCTTGCTTCATCTCCTCCAGCTGGCGCTCCAGCTCCTCCGGCTCCAGCTTGTCGTTCCACGACCATAGCGGAACAGAACGGTACATGGCGGGCGGATTGCGCAGCTGCTCCAGTTTGTCCATGCGTTACTCCACCTTTCCCCTTCGTGCATAGCTCTTCTGTTTACCCTTGATTATAGCTGCGCGGCGGGCAGGGGATAAGGCGGTGAAGCCCACAGACAGGGCAGACTATCGCAGGGAAACGGAAGAAGCAGGAGCAGCCGATAGGCGCAGCGCCAAAAAAAGCCGGACCCCGGGATTTCTCCCAAGGTCCGGCCAGTATCTTATTGCCCGCCGGGCATAAACAAGCGGGCGGTATGGGCAGGCTCCAGCTCCAGCGCCTGGCTGAGCTCGGTTGCTGCCGCCTCCTGCCGGCCTTGGCCCAGATAACCCAGGCCCATCATAAAGCGGCAGTGGATCACATTGCGCCGGTCCAGATCGTCGTCGAATACCAGGAAGTCCGGCAGGGAAACGGCGAAGTAGTCAATCTGAACCTCGTCGGCCAGATGCTCCTGCCCGTACTCCACCAGGCGGCGGAAGCGCGCGGCGCTCTCCTCCGGGCGGCCCAGCTCGGCCAAGGCCAGCCCCTGGTAGTATATCATTTCCGGCGGCTGGTCATTGTAGAACATGGCGCCGGCCGGTTCGGCTGTGCCCAGGGAAGCCAGGCCGAATTCGGCGGCCGCTTCACCGGGTTGGCCCAATGCCTGATGGCACAGCCCCAGGTAATAGTGAATGTGGTTGTCCAAGGTTCCCGTCAGCTTGCCCTCACCCAGGTTCTCCGGATAGATGAGCGCCTTCTCCAGGGAAACCTTGGCTTCCCTGGCGCGGCCTGCAGCCAGGTCCTGCTTGGCCAGCTCCAGCAGCGCCAGCACATATTGGCCGGGCGCTTTGCCTTCGCCGCCCTCCCAGGGATGGAACCGGCGGGCCAATAGAAGCTCCAGCGCCTCCCTGTGCTGCCCCAGCAGATTATGGAGCGTCACCAGCTCCACATACATATCATCGCGGAGCTCCACCAGAGGCATGTGGCGCCGCAGCCGGTTTAGCCGCTCCGCAGGTGCGGTGCCCAGCTTCTTGTGCAGCTGGTCCAGCTCGAAGAGCACCCGGGCGTCGGAGGCGTTAAGACGGAACGCCTCCTCCAGGGAAGCCAGGGCGTCTGCAGGGCGGCCCTGCTTGTTGTAATATGCCAGCGCCAGATTCCGGTGGACGGTGGGGAAGGCCGGGTCGGCCTGCCGGGACCGCTCCCAGCACACCACCGCTTCCGTATGGCGCTTCCGGTCGTAATAGAGGCAGCCGAGGTAATAGGCGGCCCGGGCATCCTCCGGCGCTTCCGCCAGCGCAGCTTCCAGCACCTCCTGCTCGAAGGCGGTGTTGGGGAAGCAGTAATCGGCAGGCGCAGCAGCCGCCAAGGCCAGCTCGGCGTCGGCCAAGGCCTTGTCGCCGTTGTGGCGGTACAGCCACGCCAGCGCGTAATGAGCCATGGGGTAGCGGCTCACGCCATCGGCGGGGCTATACAGGCGGAGCACACGGATGGCCTCCGCCCACAGGCCGCAGTCGGCGTAGTCCGCCGCCAGGGCCAGGTAGTTATGCGGCTCCCCGCGCATGAAGCCGCGCAGCTCCTCAGCCGCCGCAGCCGCTCCGGCGACATCCTTCGCCAGCAGCGCCAGCTCATGCCTGGCGCCGAAGTCTGCGGTATCCGCCCCCAGCGTTTCCGCTGCGGATACCACTGCCTCTTCTAGCCGCCCCAGCTTGCGCAGCAGGGCGGTACGGAGGAGCCGCGCCTGGAAGTGGCGGCTGTTGCGCAGAAGCGCCCGCTCCGCCAGCTCCAGCGCCCCCTCGGTTTGCCCCCGGCGGCAGGCGATCTGGGCCAGGGCGAAGTAGCCGCTGTCCTGCCAGGCTGCATTCCACACCGCCTTGTAGAAGGCGTTCCACGCCCCGTCCAGCTTGCCCTGCCGCTTCAAGGCCATACCCAGTTGGAACAGGGCTTCTCCGTCGGCCGGGTTGGGATTATGGCGGGTTGTAGTCTCCACAGCCTGACGCAGATATCCCTCTGCCCTGCCGTATTCCCCCCGCCGCAGAAGCAAGAGCCCATAGCCCAGGTTCAGCCGGATATCCTCTGGAGCGCGGCGCAGCCCCTCCAGGTAATATGGCTCCGGCTCCCGGGTAGCGTGGCGGTACTGCTCCAGATGCACCGCCGCCAAGTACAGAGCCTCCACCGTGGCCAATTCCTCAGGCGCACCGATGGGCTTTGCCGGCTCCGGGAGCTCCTCTTCCGCAGGCGCGGCGGGTTTGTACCGGAGCAGCTGCTTGCCCTCTGCCGTCCCCAATGCCAATGTCATCTGGTGGAGGGCAATGCCCCCGGGAAGCGGCACCTGGCAGCGGAAAGCCACCGCAGGCGACAGGTCCGTCCGTTCTGACAGGTAGACCTGCCCGTCCTCCCCGGTGAGGGTCACATACGCACCCGGAAAACGGGAGGTGGCGTACACCTGCACCATCACTCCATTCGCCGCTGCTGCACCGGAACGGCCCGCCTCCTCTTCTGCTCCAGCCTCCGCTTGTGTCCCCACAGCAGCCCCCGCTGCCCAAGGCTCCAGGCTTACAGCCACATCCAGGTTGGCCTCCCGGACCACCCCGATTTCCTTATACGGCATAAAGTACTGCTTGAAGGTTTTCTCCTCATAGGGCGCCAGCCAGGAGAAGTCCGGCTGGTTGTCCGTATAAACGCCGGTCATCAGCTCAATGTACGGCCCGTCCTCATCTGTCAGATTGCGGTCCCAGGCCTGGCCGAAATCCCCGTTGCCCCAGGTCCACTGTTTTTTGCCAGGGGATATGTGATGGTTGGCAATATGGAGGATACCCGCTTGTTTCCCATGATCGTACCCGCCCACAAAATCATGCTCCGACCGGTATGCCATATAGGAAGTAGGCACCGGAATATTCTTGTACCGGGAGATGTCCACACCGGCGGAATAATCCATCTTGTAATACATCCCGTCGGCAATGGGAAACCGGGATACATCCCGTTTGCCATGGTCCATCACTGCATGAACATCCGGCGGAAATACGGATTGGGTGTAATCGTTAACCGCCACTGCCGGATTGGCCCACCACAGGAAGGTCTGGGGCAGACTGGTCCGGTTGTACAGCTTGCCGTGTATCTCCAGGTACGCCTTGCCCGGATACAAAGTGAACCCCGCTTCCCCCTTGGTACCGTACATACGGTCGATCTCGCTGCACCAGACGGTGGCGCTGCCGTCCTCGTTTTCGGCAAGCCGGTATTCCACCGGTCCGAAGGTGTTGGGCCGGTGATGCTGCGGCCAGTTAAATTCGATGCCGCCGGAAATCCAAGGTCCCGTCAACCCCACCAAAGCAGGTTTGATAACACGGTTATAATAAACGAAGTCGTAGTTGTTGGTTTTGTCCAAGGCCCGGTAGATGCGCCCGCCCAGCTCCGGCATCACGGCAATGAGGAGATATTCGTTCTCCAGATAGACCAGCCGGTACGGACGGTCCTCCTTGTTATCTTCTATCCGGTCGATCACCGGATGGGGATAGACCTTCCCAGAGCTGCCCTGATAAATCCGTTTCTCCAAAAACATCGGGTTCTTGTCCGGCTCCCCCGTTCCGTAGGTGGGGATATGGACAGTTTCCTCCCAAATTCTCACCTTCACCTTCCGTTCTTGACCTGCTCCCTTTTTTTGCTCCTCCATGCCCGTTCTCCCTTCCAATCGGCTTACACCGGTATCACCGGCGCTGATGATACCCCAAGTCTATCCCTCCGCCACCTTCAAGCCAATGCATCATGTAAGGATTAGGATGGATCATATCCGGTTTTCCTGCGTCACCAAACCCTTGCATTGACAAGAATAACGGCTGTTGTTCATAATAATCTTATGAAAACCGACCTTATTCAAAAAATGGAGGGTTTCGCCTCCCAGAAGCTCATTGTCATTCCTCCGGCCTTCCTGGAGGAGCACGGGGAGCATCCCCTGATCCGGCCTTTGTACGCTACCGATATCGGCTATTTCCCGAAAGCGCGCTACCATAACCGCACCCGGCCGGAGGGCTGCGGAGCGTATATTGTGATGCTCTGCGAGGAGGGCTCCGGCTGGTACCGCATCGGCAGCGGCAAGGTACAGAGTGTGGAACGCGGCCAGCTGTTTATTTTGCCGCCGGATACGGGACATGCCTACGGGGCATCGGCGGAGAATCCATGGAGTATATACTGGGTTCATGTGATGGGCAGTGATACCCCAGCTTTTTTCGGAGCTGCAGATTCCGGAGGTAATCCCGTTCCGGTGGGCTATGAGAAAGCCGTCAAGCTGGCCGGGCTGTTCAACGAATGCACCGATATTCTGCTGAAGGGCATTACCGCGGACCACATGGTTTACGTCTCCCAGACCCTGCGGCATCTCCTGGGTGTAGCCTGTTTTCTTCACGGAGGACTGCAGCCGGGAAGCGAACGCGGGCAGATGATTGAGGAATCGGTGCAGCTGATGAATGACCGGGTAGGCTCCACCCTCACCCTGAAGGAGCTGGCGGAGGCGGCGCGGCTGTCGGTGCCCCATTACGTGCAGCTGTTCAAAACCCGCACAGGCTACACCCCCATCGATTTTTATCTGAAGCTCAAGATCCAGCGCGCCTGCCAATACCTGGACATGACGGACCTGACCTTAAAGCAGATTGCCGGGCAGGTGGGTTTTACCGATCCGTATTATTTCTCGCGGATGTTCCGGAAGATTGTGGGCATGGCCCCTTCCGATTACCGCAAAACCAAAAAAGGCTGAGCTCGTATGAGCTTAGCCTTTTTCGTTTGAACTGTTTGAGCTTATAGCTTGCCCGCCGCCCACAAGGCCGCTTGCCGGACCCAACGGGAATATTCCTCATGCTGGAAGCTGGGCAGATGATGACCCGGTGCCAGAACCGCCACCCGGCCCAGGCCATAGGGACGGACCCAGGCAGCCGGATACTCTCCGCCTTCATGCCGGTAGGTCAACAGCACCTGAACCTTCGCCAGCGGGTCGATGTCATAACGGTAAGGCTCTTCATCCAGGGTGAAGCCCGGCAGCCCTGATGACAGAGGATGCGCAGCGCCCTCCTCCGTGACCTGGAACTCCAGCTCCGCATATGGCGGATGCCCCGTAAAGTACGCTCCCGCCAGTTGGGCCAGCTCGGGAGCCGCCTGCAGGCTCATGCCGTTATGGAGCACCAGCAGGCCTCCCCCTTGAGCGACATAACCGAGAAGACCGGCAATTTCCTCGGGGGCCGCTGGAGTTTTCCAGCTGTCCGTATAGGACACGACCAGATCGTAAGCACCGATGCTCTCCTTGCGCAGCGCGGCAGTGCCCACCTCCGGGCTCACCTGGAAGGTGTCTCCCCATATTTCCGCCAGCCGCTCCTGAACTGCATTCAGCGGATGATAAGGGGCGGATTCATTATGTCCCACCAGCAAAGTGCGAATAGACATGTTAACCTGTCTCCTCTCATTTCGGTTCTTTTACCAGGGCAGTACCTGTCCGGAATAATCCACCAGTGCCATCGTCTCTCCGGCATAATCCGGAGCCAGCCGCTTGTCCACCAGGTCGAGAATAGACCCGGCAGATTCCTCCGGTGTTAATTTCCCCGCTCTATCCAGCTTTCCCTGCATAAAGGTTTTCACATGGCCCGGATGGATCACCATCACCCTGCCGCCTTTGGGCGAGAGCTGGTTATGGATCAGCATAGACTGCATATTCAAGGCCGCCTTGGACATGCAGTAGGCGTACCAGGAATTCCGCCAGCAGTCTCCGATGCTCCCTGCCTCCGAGGAGATGTTCACGATCAGCTTATCCTGGCTGTCCATCAGTAGAGGCACGAACCGGTTGGACATCCTCAGAGACCCCAGGGTATTCACCTTAAAAACCTGCTCCATCTCGGCAAAATCCAGCTCATCCTCCACCGTCGCACTAATATTGCCCAGGATAGCTGCATTATTAACTAATATATCCAACACCCCGGTTTCTTCCTGTACCCGCTCATACGCTTGCTCCACACTCACGTCGCTGGCAATATCCAGTGTCACGAACCGGAGGCGGCCGCTATATGCTTTCTCCAATTCCTTGTGCGCATCGCCTTTCTCCAGGAGCAGACCGGCAAAAACCCCATACCCCCGCTCCAATAAACCCTTGGCAAGGGCCAGTCCCAGCCCCCTGTCCGCGCCGCTTACCAGCGCCCATCGTTGTTGCTCCATGCTGCAGCTCCCCATTTCCTCCCGATTCATTCGTCCTGCCAAGCCGTATGTCTCAAGCCTTAAGTTTACGCTTTCATGGACGCTCCATCAAATAAACGGACGCCGTTCCAGGACTTTATTCAAGGCACACCCGATCCCTGCCTGCTCAGGCATAAAGGACAGGAAGACGTCCGCCGATTTCCTCATTCATCCGTTTCAATGCTTCATGGCGGTATGTCGTCTGCAGTATAAAGCTCAGGCAGGTATCCGACATAGATGCCTGCCCCCTTGCGGGAATCCCGCCATGCTCCTTGCGCCAGTCCATCCCGTCCAGAAATCTGTGCAATTCCTGAAGGTTTCAAATTGATCATTCCATTGGCCTCCCATACCGTCCATATTAGACCAATCGCATCCGCTCAGCTATAAGCCAATGGAAGATTGTTATGGCATAATGTCACATGAAACGTAAGCCCTTTCGGATACCCGTCCAGGTAGTGTATACTTAAAGAATATCTACAGGACGAAAGGATGGCCCGCTGTGAACCACCGTTCCTCTGAAAAACATTTTATCGGCGAGGCATTCTCCATCCAGCAGCTGCGAAAGCTCGGCTTTGACAAGATGGCACGTCCCCACTCCCATACCTGCTACGAGCTGTATTATCTCCTGCATGGAGAACGTGTTTACTTTATGAACGGCAATGTTTATGTAGCCCGCAAAGGCGACCTGATGCTGGTCATGCCGGGAGACCTGCACTCCACCTCCAGCTCCCAGGTTGAGGAGTTCGAGCGGGTGCTTCTCCATTTCTCGCCGGAATTTCTTTCCGGAGAGGACGGGTCGATTTTAGAGCAGGCGCCTTTTTTGGAGTCGGGAATGATTCATCTGCCCTTGAAGGAGCAGCCCGAGCTGGAAAGACTGCTTCTGGGCATGCTGGCCGAATGCCAGGAAAGCCACAATTTTTATGAGACCTTTGTCAGACAGCTGTTGACTGAATTCCTTATCCGTGTACACCGTACTGCTCTAGGGGCCGACGATATGCCGCAGCCCCGACATCCCATGCACCAAAAGATTTCGGAAATTTCCGCCTATATTCACGAGCACTACCGGGAGCCGTTGACGCTGGAGGAGCTTTCCCGGCAATTTTACATCAGTCCGGCTTACCTTAGCCGGGTGTTCCTCAAGCTGACAGGCTTCCATTTGAGCGAATACATTCGGGTGGTCCGGGTCAGGGAAGCCCAGAATATGCTCCGCAACACCCGGGAAAAGATTCAGCTGATTGCCGAGCAGGTAGGCTTCGAGCATGTTTCCCACTTTAACAAAACCTTCAAAAGTATTACCGGCTCCTCTCCGCTCCACTACCGGAAGCAGCACAGAATGTAGATGGCAGGCCGCAATACGCAGAACAAACAAACCGTCTCCGGCGTTGGAGGCGGTTTGTTTATGTTTTTCCGGTATGAGCTGATATTCCTTTTCTATGGTATTTTTTTACATCCCCTTCTCCACCAAATACCCTCCTACCTCTTCTTTCGAACACTATCCCATCTGCTCAGAAACAGGCTTATGGCCTAAGCCTGTTCGCTTATGATCTAACCCCTGTTCGCTATGATCTTACCCCTGTCTGCTTACCATCTAAGCCCTGTTTGGTTGCGATCTAACCCCTGTTTGAATAAATTTCAAATAATCAAGTCCAGAAAATAATCGAGTTACAGCTTGAAACAGGAACAAACGTTTGGTATAATGGGAACATAAGTTCTTGTTTCGCTGTATATGAAGGTTGAGGCGATGCTGGTGTCACAGGTCAATTATGAGCAAATTCTATCGGCTGGGGAGCATGAACTGGTCTCGGAAGAGGCGTGCGCGGCTTATTTGTTTGCGCTTAAATGGCCCCACGGATTTGTTTGCCCCGAGTGCCGCCATTGTAAAGCCTACACGATTGCCACCCGCAGACTGCCTTTATTTGAATGTGTAAAATGCAGCTTTCAAGCTTCATTAACCAGCGGCACCATTATGGAGAGATCCAGAACCCCCCTGGTAAAATGGTTTGCCGCCATCCGTTTTATGTCCAGCATGGATAATGGAATTAGCGCACTGGCTTTATCCCGGGAGCTTAGGCTTACCTATAAGACAGCCTGGACCATGCTTCACCGGATCCGCACGGCTATGGCCAGCGAAGAGCTGGATTTTCCCTTGGAAGGGGAGGTTGCGATCCATAATGACACTTATGCCAGCCCCTGGTATCATGGTTCATTGTCGCCACATCCCCGGGAGAGCCGGGTAATCGTGGGGGCCACCCTGTCCAAGGCTGGGGAACCCGAACGCGTAACCATCCAGCTTGTAGCCCGAGAGCATTGGAACAGCTGGCGCTTCAACCGGAGTGCTATCCGGCATTTTATGGAGACACGCATGGACTGGAAAGCCAGGCTGGTTTATTCTCCTATCAATTTCTATGCCTCTCCCCGCCATAAGAAAAGGCTGTCTGTAATGAAAGATGCAGCCCGATGGCTGAACAACACCTTCCATGGCATCGGGAAAAAGTATCTGCAGTCTTATTTGCTGGAATTCTGCTGCCGTGTGAACCTGTCCCTGGCGGGCCGGCCGGCTTTCCATACCATCAGTCAAATTTGCACAGACAGCAGAACGGTGGCCTGATAGCCACTATTAAATAGACACGTCTTAGTCACCTAGTCAGATCTTTTTCACGTCCACTGGACCCTGCCCCAAAAGCGGCAACCTTTGCTTTGTTAGCCCTTTCCGTTCACTTCATACTGGGTTCTTTACCCTCCTTCTAGTTCCTTGCCTCAATCCCATTTACAGCTCGCTACCCCATACGCATCGGCCTCCGCTCTGCTTTCTGCGCTTCTTTTCCCTTTATGCGGCATCAGACTGCGCTCTGTACTCCTGTTCTTTGGGTACCTTCCTGCCTTAGCCGTATCTTGACCTGTCCGCTCCTTATGTGTGAATGCTCCTTTTAACTTTATGTACTTGGTTATCCCCGCCTTTTCCACCTTTTCCTGAGTCAATGGGATAGTGTTGGAAAGGAAAAAGAGAGGGTGGATATCCAGCCCTCTTTGTCGAATAATATCTATATTCTTCCAATGTAATGATGCAGTGGTGATACAAGATGGCGAATGTGGAGTTACCCGCGTTTGCTGTAGTCCTTGCGTTGATGCAGAGAGATGGAGCGGTAGCGGGAGGTTAAGGCTTTTAGCTTGGCGGCGGATAGCAGGCGGAAGGGGATGTGCAGGGCTTTGTTGCGGGCTGGACGCAGCAGCACTTTGTTGGACATACGGCTGTACAGGAAGTTGCCATAGGTTTCGAATTCGGAGAAGGCGAATTGCTTTCTCTTGTTCATGCTGCGGATAATGGCTTTATACCAGCTGATTCCGTGCCGGGCTTCAATAGTCCGTTTCAGCTGGGTGACCTGCGCTTTTTCGAACAGCATATAGTGAGTGACCAGGGAGGAAGGAGCCGCGGGCCGCTGGCCCATCAGCTTGCGGTAGGTGACGAAGTATTCGCTTTGACTCCAATTCCGGGTATAAAAGACGGTCTTCCCTTCCCCTGTCCGGAACCGATGGGGGCGGATCAGCACCGTATCTGCGTCTACCACCAGATAATAGCTGGAGCTGCAAAGCTTGGCTGCGCCCAGCTTCAGCAATTGCTGGTAGAGCCAGCCTGACCGTTCCCAGCGGCTGGAGCTGTAGTGAATGTGTTTTTTGGTAATGGGGAGTACCGTGTCCTCGTCCACAAACCGGCAGCCCTTCACGCGGCAAAGCTCCAGGATCCGTTTTTTGCGGGGAGCAATAATGAGAATTTGTCCGATGGGATGCTGCACCTGCTTGCGCAGGGCATCAATGACATGGGGCAGGGTTGCCATGTCCTTTTCGATGGCGGGAATCACAATGTCTATCCGGGGTAAGGCCATATGCTCATCTCCGATGCGGCCGAATTTTCCCCTTATGATATGCCGCTGCAGCTTACACGGTGCAGTTGCTTCGCGAATCGGGCATACAGTAGTATGGAGAGAAACAGGGCTCGTCTACGCCCCTACCTTGTATTGGAGGAGTTTAAGAATGCAGGTATCAACAAAGGAGCAAGCAGGCAATATTGTGGAAGCGCAGCAGCGCCTATGGAGAACGGGTCAAACGCTTGAATTGCATTTCCGTCTGGAGCAGCTGCAGAAGCTGAAGGACGCCCTGCTCCGGTTTGAAAAGCCTTTGCTGGAAGCCCTCAGCAAGGACTTGGGGAAAAGCGAGTTTGAAGGCTATACCACCGAATTGGGGTTTTGTCTGAAGAGCATCAGTGAAACTGCAAAGAAGCTCCGGAAGTGGATGAAGCCCAAGAAGGTTGCGGTGCCGCTTCATTTGCAGCCCTCCCGCAGTTGGGTTCAAGCGGAGCCTTATGGTTCCGTCCTGATCATCGGTCCGTTTAATTACCCGTTCCAGCTGTTGATCGAACCCTTAATCGGTGCTATGGGGGCAGGCAATTGCGCCGTGCTGAAGCCCTCGGAGGCTGCTCCATCCGTAGCGGCGGTCGTCGCCCGTCTGATCGGAGAAACCTTCCCCGAGGATTATATCCGGGTGGTGGAAGGGGAAAAGGAAACCGTGGAGGCGTTGATTCACGCTCCTTTTGATTATATGTTCTTTACAGGCAGCGCGGCGGTGGGCAAAATTGTGATGAAGGCGGCAGCGGAGAATCTGGTGCCGGTGACGCTGGAGCTGGGGGGCAAAAGTCCGGTGATCGTGGAGCCGGATGCCAACCTGGAGCTGGCTGCCAAACGCATTATCTGGGGCAAGCTGATTAATGCGGGGCAAACCTGTATTGCGCCGGACTATGTGCTGGCTCATTCCAGCATCAAGAATGAGCTGGTCCGGCTGATGAAAGAGGCGATTAGCCATTTCTATGGGGAGAATCCGTCAGCCAGCAAGGATTACGGCCGGATTATCCATACCCGGCATTTGGACAGACTGGCCGCCATTCTGGAGCAGGACCGTGCCCGTATCGTTCATGGAGGAGGGGTTTCCCGGGAGAACCGGTTTATGGAGCCGACCCTGCTGGACGGAGTACAATGGGAGGATGCCTCCATGGCAGAAGAAATCTTCGGGCCTATTCTGCCCATCTTGACTTATGACCGGCTGGAGGATGCCATCCTGCAGATTCAGGACCGGCCCAAGCCCTTGGCTTTGTATCTGTTTACGGAGAGCAAAAGTGTGGAGCGGCTGGTGTTGAGCCGGGTTTCCTTCGGCGGCGGCTGCATTAATGATACCATCTCCCATGTAGCCAGCTCGGCGCTGCCTTTTGGAGGAGTCGGACAATCAGGAATCGGAGCCTATCACGGACATCATAGCTTTGAGCTGTTTTCCCACCACAAGAGCATATTAAAAAAGACCAGCCGGTTGGAAACCGGACTGGCCTTTCCGCCTTACAAGGATAAGATCAAGCTGGTGCGCCGATTGTTGAAGTAACGGCCCCCAGTGGCTACACGTCGTATTCCAGCTGCTTGACGGCCTGCTCCATAAAATCCAAGGGCGAGGGAATGGTCTCGGCGTTGTATTCCACCGCCCCGATTTTGAGGATCAGCTTCACCTTGTACTTGTCGTTGAACTCCTCGGTATTAAATTCATAAAGCTTCTGCCTGATCCGTTCCATAACCACCTTGGCCCCTTCCTTTTCCGTAAACAGGAGGAGTCCCCAGGTGGCTTCTTCTTTATCCAGCAAATACAGAATATCATTGGTCCGGATGCTGGACTGGCTGATCCGGGAGATGTCCAGAATAGCCTCCGTCAACTGGTCGGGGGGAATAAACCGCCGGATTTCCCGCCAATATTTAACCTTAATGACCAGCAAGGTTAACGGAATGTTGTACCGGACGGAAATACCGGTGAATACAGTAGCATCCTTCTGGAAGGCAAGGCTGTTCTTCAGATCCGTATTTTCATCCAGCGTGGCCAGTTTGGCTGTCTGTTCCCGCAGGACAGTATTCTCCTCCTGAAGCTGGCGCGCAGACCAGGAATACAGCCACATGGACAAGGTAAAGAGCGGAGTCATCAGCAGCCAGAAATAGGTGCGCCCCTCAATCACTCCGGCTTGGGCAACCGTCTGGTAGAGGACCATGCTGCCATAGGCGAAGATGAACACCACATTGATGATCAGCCCGGCGGTCACAGAGGAGAAGAAGGTGATTACCGCAATAAAAAAGGCGATGGCCAGCATTATCAAATTGGTCATGGTTTGCTGCGGATCTCCGCTGATAAACAGGATGGAGATCAGGCACAGGAGCATGAAGCCAATGAGGGCGGCGTCTGAAACTAGAGCGGGCGAGGTCCGTCTCATGGCCGTTTCCTCCTTGTCAGTTGTTCATTCGGCAAAGCAGGCTTGGATTGTGCCGTTTTTCTTCTGGTGTGCTTTCTGATCAGCAGAATCAGCGACACCAGAACCAGCGCCAGCACCAAGACGGCTGCCGCGGTGAAGGTCACCACATCCTGCCTCTGCAGGATTTCGTCAAGCCCGGTGAGAGGTTTGGGGGCCGCGGTTTTTTTGAAGCGGAAGGCCTGGGTTTTGCCATCTCTGTCCGTTAATACACCGTCCCCATAAACCTTCCACCGCGCCTCCTCCCCAGCCAGCAGGCGGGATGCCCGGAAGACAGACTCGGGCTCCGCTCCCGTCACTACCAGCATCCCACCGTTACCGTATGGCGAAGGCAGCAGTTGGAGGGTGCCGATCGTGGATGCATACCCGGGCTCCAGGCTTATTTTTTCATTGGATAGGATACGTGTCCCTTCCGCGTCGTATCGGAAGTAAAGATTATCATTCTGCGCCTTAATTACCGCGTTGTCCCGCAAAGAGCCTATGGCGATCAGGTTCCGGTCCTTCAGCTCCTCCGGCGCAGCTGAGGCTTGGCTGAACCTGACTTCACCCGTATTGCCGATGGCATACCGGCCCAAAAGGTGAAACAGATTGCCCACGGTCCGGTACAGCTCGTTGTCCCGCCGGTCAGGGAGGACCACGGAGACGGAAGCAAACTGCCCGTCCTGGATAAACGGGTACGGATAATTGTTCAGCAGCAGCTCTGTACCCTGCCGGGTCTGCAGCTGCAGGAGGGACTCCGGGGTAATGTATGCCCACGGGGTATCCTCCCGGTTGGCGGCACATGCATTGAAGTCTGCCTCCAGATCAAAGGCTACAGTTACAGTAAAGTTTCCGGAAACCGCAAGATCCCCAGGCACCGTGAATACTGCCCGGTCGGCTTGGGCCAGCTCCTTGTGGAGCTTTTTGCTGCCGATGGGTACTCCATTAATCTTCACCGTCATCAGGGAGCGGTCAAAATTCAAATTTTCCGCATATCGGAAATCCAGATTGATCTTGCTGGCATCTCCCAGCTCCAGATTTCCGGGCATGGCGATGTAGTAGTTGTACTCCTGGTGGAAGGGTCCTGTAAGCACACTCCCGCTTTCCGTCAGGCGAATCTCCCGAGTGAAACCGGCTGCAGGCTTGGCTACATCGGTTGCTGCATCAAGCAGCAGTGTATTGCCAGCAGCCTGGGCCATATGCTCCTGGTTGGCTACCAGCCTGCCAGCCTTCACGAGAAGCTCCGGGGAGCGGGAGGTTACGATCAACACAGCCTTGTCCTGCACATTCACCAGCCGGATTATACCTTGATGGTCCAGGTCCGGCGGAGTCTGAAAACCAGCTACAGCCGGCTCCTTCAGCTCCTGGGGCAGGCTGTCATACAGGCCGACTGCGGTCACATAATCTTTATTCTGGATATGCTCCGCCGAATACGGCAAAAGCGGGATGGCATTCTCCGTCAGCAGATTAGTCCGGGCATACCCGGTCAAGGCATAAACGGCGGCTTCCCAATCGGAAGACTTGGGGTCGGCGGGAAGGGCCACCAGGCTGCGGCCTGCAGCAACGGCATCCGGACCGGTGATCCGGGCATTGAAGTCCCGGATGGAATCCTCCACCGGACGCAGCGTGTATTCCGTCTCGATGCGGGAAGCGCCGCCGATCCGCAGCCAATGGCCAATCCCGGTATCCTCCTGGCAGACCTGTTCGTCTGCGTAAGACCGCAGCTCCGTCTGCAGCTTCAGGGTGTTGCCCCCCTGTGCCAAGAGCCCTGCCGGCACCGGAATCTCCAGGCGCTGGCTGGTCTCCGTTCCCGTCTCCGGGTGGAAGGAATAAAAGGGATTCCCATTCAGCAAAAGGGTGACCGTGGACCATTCCTTCCGGGAAACCGCGCTAACCTGCACCTCCAGCAGCAGCTTCACCCGGCTGATCTCCCAATAGGCAGGAAGATGAAAGGTGGTTTCACTTGAACCTGCAGAGCCGGAGAGGGAAACATCCTCTCTCACAAAAGGGACTGTATAGCTGTGGGTCCCGGTTTTGGTAAGCAAAATGGCAGCCTGGGCCCAGCTCCCTTGCATCAACAGACCGAGTACGATAAAAACCGGCAGCGTTATCCTTTTAAAGATCATAGATGTGTTCTCCTTTGGGCTAATACCGCTCCGTTTTGTACCATTTCACTTCCCGTTTCAGAATCTGATCCTTGGCAAAATTATAGAGGCCGTACACGGCCACAACCATCCACATCTGGCAATAGGTAATGTACATCAGCATGATGAGCCACAGGTTGGAGAGGGACATCTCGCCTTTTTCCGTGGTCAGCGTCGTGAAGGTGCCTAACACAAACAGCAGAATAGCCAGCAGCCACAACAGGGTGCTGATTCCGGCAATGGAGGTGTGGACATACCCCAGCGCATGGAGGACCAGCAGAATATCGGAGGTGACAAGAGAACCCACTAACAGGAAATAAATCGATATATAATACAGGATGTCAAACCGGATTTTGCGGGCGGAGCGTTTAAACAAAAGCGGAATATTCTTCACGATCACATACACATTCCCCTTAGCCCAGCGGCTGCGCTGGCGGAACCATACCTTCACCGTCTGGGGCTCCTGCTCCCAGGTGACGGCTTTGGGCTGGAATTTAATCCGGTAGCCCATCATGTAAATGCGGAAGCTGATTTCCGTATCCTCGGCAATCGCCTTCACATCCCACCCGCCCACTGCCTCCACGATGCTGCGGCGCATAATGAAGTTGGTGCCTGGAATGGTGCACAGCCGGAACAGCTGCCAGCGTCCCGCCTGAGCCATCCATTGAAAAGAGAGGGTCTCGATATTAATAAACCGGGTCAGCATGCTGGCATCCCGGTTGCGGGTGCGGAATTTGCCGATAACCGCACCTAACGTAGAATCTCCGGTGATTTCCGCAGCCAGGATACTCAGGGCGTCCCGCTCGGGCGTATTGTCTGCATCATAGATGGCGATGAGCTCCCCCCGGCTTTCCTTAAAGCCGATGTTCAAAGCGTTGGATTTGCCTTTGCCGCCGGTAACCTTGTCCGTGTTGATGACCTTGAATTGCCTGCCGGGATAACGCCGCTGCACATCGGCCAGCAGAGCAGCGCTGTTGTCGGAGGAATTGTCGTTGATGACAATAAGCTCATAACGGTCCGCCGGGTAATCAAAGGCCAGCAGCGACTCCACGGTCTGGACGATCACTTTGCCCTCGTTGTGGGCCGGGACCAGAATAGAGACAAAAGGGTGTTCCCCCTGCAGCTTGGGTGAAGGGCTGCGTTCGGTCCGTATGTAATAGATATACCCCGCTATGATCAGTGCCACATTAACCAACAGCAATGACCAGATGGCCACCACTGCCATAACCATCAGTAGATCTGGAAGCCTCATACATAACCCCTATTTTAAGAATTTGCGCCGGTACAGCCGTCTGCCCGCGGCGATAAATAATGTGAACACGGCCAGAGCGCCTACGACCACGGCGAGGAAGATCTGGTTTTGGGCCTGAAAAAAGCCTGTGAAGCTGGCTTTCTCCCGTTCGATATAGGTGTAGTCCTCATCCTGCGCATCACCTGCATCCCGGGTTTCCGCGGCAAGAAGTGCCCCGTCGATCCTCACCTTGCCCCCTAGTGTCGAAGCCGAATGGGTAGCGGTCCGGGTGGTATGCCCCCGCTCACGGTAATCGGCAAAAACGGCAGGGTACGCTTTCAGGGCCTTCACCAAAGCGTCCAGCTCAGTTTTATTCTCCGGAAAATCCAGCGTAACCGCAGTGTCCACGGGATAGGTGGAGGAGGATACCCTTAGCATTTCCCATTCGTCGGGAAAATCAGGGCTGACGCTGTATAAAGTGGAGGGAAAATAAGCGGGGCTGGTGCTTCTCTCCCTGTATACGGGTGACTCCGTCTTATCTGCGTATACCACCGCCGAATTGAAGAAGCCCATTCCCTCCCGGCTGTAGTGGCGGTCGAAGGTCCAATACTGTTCCGCCGCAATGCCCAGGGGAGCCACACCTGCAATCATTAGCATATCAAGAAATGAGCCGGTCTGCAGCTTTAGCGGGTCGGTTCCTGCCGAAATAACGGGAAAAACGGCGGGAGCCTCCAGCAAAACACTGCCCTGCTTGCCTTGGATGTAACGAAGCGCCTCCGCGTAGCGTTTGGCGGCGGGGAACTGAAGGTTGTCCAGCACAGGCCGGGCTCCCACCAAAAAAGGGATGCCTCCTTCGTACAGCTCATCCGCCAGACTGCGGAGGAGACTGTAATCGGAGTAGGGGGTAAAGCCGCGGATCAGCGCATACAGCTGACCGTGGCCAGACAGCCCCATCCACTCCCGGAGCAGCCGGGCTGTTGCCAGCCGCCCCTCGGCCCCGCCTTGCGGAGCGGGGCCGTACCGGCGCAGCGGTGGGTCCCCCGCTGCTAATATCGGTGCCCCACCCAACTGGAGCACACTGCCGGTGAAGCTCTCCAACTCCCGCCGGAGCTCTGGCGGGGCAGCCGATTCTTGGGCTGGATCAAGGGTAAGCATCACCAGCCGCTCATAGTTCGCCAGAGCGCCGGAATGATAGACGCTCATGGATTCTACCGTCACCTTGGCCCCCAGTGTCTGAAGAAAGCGCGCTGCAGCGCTGGCTTCATTTTCTCGTCCTGTGCCTATAGCCAAGCTGTCATATAACAACAATACCGGCGTACCTTCATCGGGAGCCGGCGAAGCACCTGCTGCCGCAGTGGCTGTTGCGCCATACGGCAGCCAAAACCATACGGCCGCCGCCAGGATCAGCAGCAGGCGAAACAATCTTTTGGGCACAATAGAAGGCATTCAGGCATTCACACCTTTGTTTGCTAATGAAGGAAGCACCGCTCCATGTATTGGAGCTTCGAACGCTTGATCCGACGCTTGGCGGTAACCCAGCTCCCCGCCGATCAGGTCCGCAATGGCCAGCACACTGACCAGGTCAAATCCCAAGGTAAACAGGAATTCATGCTTGGCCAAATCCGCATCGCCTGCCCCGATAATGGAAACCATAATGCCCGACAGCCCGATGCCCATACCGGCCACAATTAGCGCAAGCTTCTGGATATGGCGCATGTCCCGGGCTTTAACTGCCTGGACAAATCCCGGCGTATACAAGCCTGCGACGAGCATCATCCAAATCACGATGAAGCCGAAGGTTTTTGGGGCGGCGGCTTGCTTCAGGAGACTGTAGGCGGAGAAAAAGCGGCTTTGGGCTCCGAAATCCTTGCCTGCTGACTGCTCGTAGCTGCCCATAGCCTCGGGCCGGATGGTGAAGGCATTGCGGGCCGCCACGTTCAGAAGGGCTCCCATTTCACCGGGATGAGCGGCGTAATAAGCTGCAATGGAAACAAACCCGTATTTCCCGTAGAACGTCTTCTCCAGCTCAGAACCGCTCACATCCACACTGGAATACGGCGCATAATAAATGGTGCCCTTCAGGAGGGCATACTGCCGGTCCATGCCGAAGGCCTCCAGAGCCTTCTCGGGATTATCTGTGGTTTGCAATACCCCCCGGGACATGGCATGGTACTGATTAATATTTACGAAATCCTTGGGAATCCATACATAGGTGGCAATGCCCGCTGCAAAAAGCAAGGCCAAAACCCCGCCTGCCGAAAACCGGAACAATCTGTCCCGCCGCATAAACAGCAGGGATACCCCCGCCACAGCCAGAACAACACCCACTGGAGCATTCTGCTGCTTGACGGTAATCAGAAGCAGAGCACTGACAGTAAACAGGCTTAGCAGGAAGTAATCGTTATACCGTTTCCGGTAGAACAGCAGCCATGACGCCACTAAGAAAACCATCGTGATCAAAACAATGCTTTCTCCAAAAAAGGAATTGAAGTAAGCCGTATAGGCGGTATCTGCAAACATGAACACCGTTATGGCGGCAACAGCATAACCCTTCAGCCGGGACATCCGGCAGGTTATCCCCTCCACCAGAAGATAGATGGCCGCCGTATACATAAGGGTCAGCAGCGCCGCCTGGATGCGGATATCGAATACCGTCGTGCTGTAAACCAGCTTGTTCACCGCCAGAGCCAGGCGAATGAACAGGGATTGGGATGAATAAAGCAGGGTCTGATGCTCATTAAAATATTGAAAAATGCCATATTCCCGGACAAAGTGGCCCAGGTACTGGCTGTCATAATCCGGCTGGCTGAAATAAATCCCATTGCCGTAGAGGATCCGGTAGTAGTCGCCGTTATCCGCCATACCCACGAAGGGTGGCACAAACAGAGCCAGCACCGTAATAATCAGGACGCCGGACGCTGCCAACACCGCCGGTGAAACGAAACGGGCCGCAAAAATTGCGGCCCGTTGTAACCCGGACGGTATGCGCGGAAAACCCATGCTGCATCACCCTCCATATTTATTAGTAACGGTAGGCTAAAAGGGCCATCAGGTTGTCGAAGGAGTAAGCCTGGCCGCTTCCGGTATCGCCGAAGCCCCCGAACAGAGAGCTGGCGGGATCATCGACCCGGTAAGCCTGCATTCTTTGTACTGCCGCTTCATACAGCTCCCGGTCCCGAGTCTCGGAGCCGATCATTGCAGCCAAGGCATAGATAGCGGTGGATTGGATGCCGTTCAGCGGCTTCCCGGCAAGGGAATATGCACCGAACAGCGCGCCGTGCAGCACCTCCTGTTTGATATAACGGAGGCTGGCTTCCGGCGCTTGGCCTATTTCGGCCAACGAAAGTATAGTCAAAAGCGATTCTACCGTATGAATGGAATCTGCTTCATAAGACTTGCTTTCATAATTGTACCTTGTCTGATAGAAGGGAAACAAGTCGGAAATGTACCCATTTGCGACAATTTTCTGCATTTTATTTATCAAATCAGAATGCTCCTTGGAGGGTAAAGGAAGCCTGCCCAGTGTCTTCAGATCAATATAGCACAGCGTAATAAACGAATTGGCCTTATTGTACGTCTCGTCATAGAAATCCCGCATTTCACCGTCCAAGATATTGTACTTGGCAAAGCGCAGCCCGTACTTGTCCGCCAGTGACGTGTATGCATTGTCATTAAAGGCCTCCCCCGCCTCATACAAGGCGCGGATCATCCGCAGATCATCCACTGCCGCATTCAGCGGATACTGCTTGGGAAGCTTCGGACTGTACCGGTAGCTGAACAGCCGCTCCCGGTCAAATACCCGTTTGGCCTGCTCCCAGCCCACCGCGAATTCCTCCCGCTTGCCGGACAGTGCCTGGTAACGCAGCAGAAGAGACGCCGATTCGCTTAAAATTTCATGCCCGGTAGCCAGCTCTCTGTTCTGCTCGGTGTCGATGTAATTGGTCTGAACACCGTCAGGGCCGCTTAGTTTTTCCCGTATAAACCGGTGCAGCTGCTCCTCCCGGTCTGCCGCCCCCTGGATTTGGCCCCCGAAATAAGAAGCGGGAAGCATAGATTGGCCAGAGATATTGCCGCTGCCGGAGGACTGACACGCCGTTCCGGCAATAAGCAAGATTCCGGCCGTTATGGCGGCCGCGGCGCGTTTGATCATGTTGTGGGCAGGCTTCATTATAGCCCTCCTCGTTGTGCGTTGTGGTCAGGCGTATTCACTCTATGTCACCAAACGTTTCCATTTTTCAGTATACCCAACAGGATTCGGACGGCTCCGCGGCGAAATGAAAGTAGACGAATCCGTTGGGCGAGACCGCCCATAACAGAAATGAGGGCTGTCCCTGATGGTTATGAAATCCCGCCACATGTCCCGCTTCCGTCTTCTGCTGATGGGAGCTTGCACCGCCGCCGTTCTGACGGCCTGCTCCCCGGATGTTTCCTCCGAGGGTCCGCCGGGTGCATCTACTCCATCCGCTGCCGCTTCCCAAAGCGCGTCCGCCCTGCCGGCCACACCTACTCCCGCTCCCTTTCGTTATCCCCTGACAGGGCTGGGGAGCCAGACCGAAATGCTGACACGCCCCTATATGGTTATGGTGGAAAATGCCCCCCAGGCCAGACCGCAATCCGGTCTGCAGCAAGCCGATATCGTTTTTGAAATCCTGGCGGAGGGGGAAATCACCCGGTTCGTCAGCGTCTTCCAAAGCCAGCCTGCCGAGATCATCGGACCTGTGCGCAGCATCAGGCCTTACTTCGTAGAGCTTGGTGAAATGCTGGATGCCGTGATCGTCCATGCAGGCTGGAGCCAGGATGCCATGAACCTGCTGCAGAGCCATAAGCTGAACCATCTGGACCAGGTGTACGGGGACCATGCCTTCTACTGGCGGGCCTCAGACCGCAAAGCGCCACATAACCTCTACACCTCCACCGCCAAAATTGCCGAAGGTGCGGAAGCCCGGAAATTCCGCAAGGAGTGGAAGCAAAAGGGCCTTTTGTTTGCTGCCAAACCAAGCAGCTCCCCTGCGGCCTCCGGCTCCGCCGGTACCACTGCTCCAGCCACCCATGTACAGATTCCGTATATCCGGGGATATGTAGTGTCCTATGACTATGATACCTCAAAAGAAGCCTATCTGCGGAGTATGGATGGCCAACCCCACGCAGATAAGGAAACCGGGGTACAGCTTCATACACGCAATCTGCTGGTGCTGGAGGCCAAACATGCCGTGCTGGACAAGGAAGGGCGCCGCAGCGTGGACGTCACCGGTCCCGGCAAGGGCACGCTGATCCAAGAGGGTAAAGCGCTGGACGTTACCTGGCAGCAAAAGGACGGTATGCTCCGCGTGTATGCCGACAGCAAGGAGGTTCCCCTTTTGCCGGGCAACACTTGGGTACAGGTAGTTCCCGAAGGAACGGCATTGCAGATGGAATAACAGAGGAATTTTTTCTTGAACCTTCCAATACAATTCAGTATACTCAAGCTAGTCTTTGTCGTTTTTTGTAGACAAGTATACGACATTTTATTGGGACGGTGAACCATGGCAGAACAGCGCAGTGTAGCAGCTGCAGTGATCCTCACATTAATTACCTGTGGGATTTATGGTATTTATTGGTTTATTGTTTTGACGAGTGATGTTGGGAAGGTAAGCGGCGATCGTGATTTTACCGGAGGCAAGCATTTCCTCCTATCGTTAATCACCTGCGGAATTTGGAGCTATGTATGGGCATTCCAAGTCGGACGGCATGTGGAGCAGGCCCAGCATCAAAGGGGCTGGCACGCCTCCGATAATGCACTCATCTATCTGATCCTGAATTTCTTCGGCTTGGGAATTGTCGTCATGGCACTGGTTCAGTCCGATGTTAACAAAATGGCCTCTTATTAACCGTCTTCCCCGCCCATTGCCAAAAAAGCTGCTGCCTCTGACGGCAGCGGCGGCGGGTGGGCTGCTCTACCTGAAGGTATGGCTTCCCTACACGCATATTGGGATTCCATGCCCGGTTTACACGGTCACCGGGTTTTATTGCCCCGGCTGCGGAATCACCCGGATGCTCCTGGCTTTATTGGAGCTTGAGCCTGCACAAGCCCTGCGCTTCAATGCACTTCCTTTTGTATTGATTCCGTTATACTTGCTTCATTGGACAACAAAACGCAAGGGAATGAAGCGCACAAGCAGTGTTGTAATGGGAATCATGCTGGCTTTGACCTTGTCTTATGGTGTGCTTCGAAATTTTGAGGTTTTTTACTGGCTGGCACCGCCCTAAAACAGACAGTTTACTTACCGGACATGCTAAAACCTTCGAGCCTGCCATTCCGGCAGATCCGAAGGTTTTTTGCTTGCGCCGGTCTAAACGCCGCGCAGCTGCTTGGACCGCAGCTGGCCGCAGGCCGCGTCGATATCCGCCCCCTGCTCCTGGCGGATGGTGGAGTTGATGCCGTGTTTTTTGAGAACATCGTAGAACGCATCCACCGCCTCCTTGCTGCTCCGCTTATACTGCTGGAACTCATCCACCGGGTTGTAGGGAATCAGGTTCACTCCGGTGGCATTCTTCCGTTCGCCGATCAGACGGACCAGTTCAAGAGCATGGGCAGGCTGGTCATTGACGCCCTGAAGCATAATGTATTCCAGGGTAATCCGCCGCCTGGTGGTATCCTGGTAATAATGAATGGCGTCCATCAGCTCACGGAGGGGATAGGCCCGGTTGATCTTCATAATCCGGGTCCGCAGCTCATCATTGGGAGCGTGCAGGGAGATAGCCAAATTCACCTTCAGCATAGCGTCGGCAAAATCCCGGATCCGTGGAACCAGCCCGCTGGTGGAGACGGTAATATGGCGGGGCCCGATCACCAAGCCTTTTTGGTCTGTTACAATGCGCAGGAAGGCCATCAGGTTATCCCAGTTGTCCAAAGGCTCCCCGATCCCCATCACCACCAGATGGGTAACGGCAGCGCCTGGTTCGTGCCGGTCCAGATATGCCTGTACCATCATCACCTGGCCGGTCAGCTCTCCGGCCATCAGGTCCCGCTTCTTGGCCATGGTGCCGCTGGCGCAGAAGCTGCAGCCTATATTGCACCCCACCTGTGTGGTAACACAAACCGATAATCCATATTTATGGCGCATCAGCACCGTTTCGATCAGATCGCCGTCGGCCAGACGGAACAAAAACTTGATTGTACCGTCCGTTGCCTGCTGCCGGGTATGCTCCTCCAGCGTCTGGACGGCAAAATGCTCCTCCAGCAATACGCGGCAGGATTCATGGACGTCAGACATTATGGCAAACTCAGCCGTCCGCTTCTTATACAGCCAATCCCATACCTGGAGCGCCCGGTGCTTCCGGTGTCCCCGGCTCTCCAGCCAAGCTACCAGCTCATCAAAGGCCAGTCCGTAAATCGAAGGCTTGTTCATAAGGACTCTCCTTTTTTCGTTCTGTCTGTATTGTCCCAAATTCCAAGACAAATTGCCAGCCCTATGGACATCTGCTATCTTTAGAATATTGACAATGAAGACTCGACGAGAAAGGGTCCTGCACATGCTTGCACCTCGAGAGAGCATCTACACCCACTATCAACCCGCTTATATTCCCGACCACGAGCCGGGCGCTGCTGCCTATTGGTTTATCTCACGGACGGGAAATCTCCTGATCCGGGAAACCGCGGACGGCGTAGAGATTCCAGAAGCCGCCGAATCCGGGGAGTTGGGTCTTGCTATCCGGCGGACTCAATATGTGGGCACCTGGAAAGGCACCCCCTGTTACGCCGCGTCGGCAGAATCCGAGATCGCGTCAGTTGAAGGTTTGGCCTTCCACCCCTTACGCAGCCTCTATGGCAAAATGGACGAGGGTCTGTTCCATCTGGCGGGCCGGGCTGTGCAGTTGGCAGCCTTCGGACTGACCCACCGCTTTTGCGGCACCTGCGGCACCGAAACCGTCCCATCGCCCAAGGAGCATGCCCTGCTGTGCCCGGCTTGCGGAAGCGTGAGCTTTCCCCGGTTGGCGCCTGCGGTGATTACTGTCATCCTCAAGGACCGGCAGGTGCTCCTCGCCCGGGCCAAGCATTTTACCAATAATATGTACGGTCTCATCGCAGGCTTCGTGGAGCCGGGAGAGACACTGGAGGACTGCGTCCGCCGGGAAACAAAAGAGGAGATTGGGATTATCGTGACCAATATCCGCTATTTCGGCAGCCAGCAATGGCCCTTCCCCCATTCCCTGATGATCGGCTTTATCGCAGACTACGAAAGCGGCGAGATCCATGTGGACGGTGAAGAAATTGTGGAAGCCGGCTGGTTTGACTCGGACAAGCTTCCCGTTATTCCTTCACCCGTCAGCATCGCCCGCAAAATGCTGGACTGGTACGTGGAGCAGTATGCGGGTTAGTACGTCACCCGAAGACGGGTAAATGTAGGGCCGCAGCAACTGCATCCGCTAATACATGGGGCAGAAACGGCTTCGCCACAAATCCTGCCGCTCCGTAACCGAGGCATTCCTGTATTACCTCCGGAGTGCCTCTGCCGGAGCACATCACCACCTTGGCATGCGGGTCCAACTTCAGGATCCGCTTCAAAACCTGGAGGGAATCATGCGTCAGGCTGGCGGATACAAGGTGTATCGCCGAGTCCTTTCGGACACTATCCCATTGGCTCAGGAGATAGATGAAAGGGCAGCAGAAAATGACCGAAATCCAGCGGGTATAGCCTGGCAGCGTATATGCAGCTTGGTTTACCGTTTATGCAGCTTAGTTATCCTCATACGAGGTTGGCTTACGGAACTGAGCGACTCTTAAACGTGAAAAATTAGCTGTTCCAAATTATAACGGAACTAACAGACTCTTAGCGCATCAAAGAGGCAGAAAAACCTGCCCCGTGGCCGTTTAAGGGGCGTATAGTTCCGTTATTTTGTCAAACACCCGGTTTCGCCCCCTAAGGGTTTCCCAGTTCCGTTAGAGCGCGCCACCTACCTTCTGGCCAATGATCGCCTCCATCCCAGCGCCGAATCCACTTTCATCTTAGCCAAAACACCAATTTCGACTTCGGCGGCCAATCGTGCACTGAAGAGTATGACCTCCCCTCCCGAGGAACATCCTACAAAGGCGCCAGGGCGTCCGGCCGAGCCGGAGCTGACTGTGATAGAGAGAGCAACTATGCGGAAACAGACTGGGGCAGATCTGACTGCGGTGAAGTAAACAGCGTTGGAGTAAATAGTCGCAGGGCAGCAACCGTGGAACGGCAGTGGTGGAGTGGCAGCAGTAGGAGCGGTGGGCAGCGGTGAAGTAAGCAGCTCCAGAGCAGACAACGGCGGACCAAGCAGTCCCGCAGGAAGCAGCGGTTTGCCGCCGCTCCTCCAGGGTAAGGATTGGTAAAACCAGCAGGAGGCTGATGGGGATGGATTTATACTATGGCACATTATACTGGAACACTACCGGAGCTTCGGTGCTCCGCCTGACTCAAAGGGAGCCCGCTTCCCGCTATGATGCCATTGTGGTGGGTGGAGGCATGTCCGGCGCTTTAACCGCGTATACTCTGGCCGAAGAAGGACTCAAGGTGGCGGTGATGGACAAGGGTGCCATGGCCTGCGGCAGCAGTCTGGCCAACACGGGGCTCATTCAATACTCCAATGACATCATGCTTCACCAGCTTATGCAGCAGATCGGCGAAACCAAGGCGGTGCAGTTTTACCGGATGTGTGTGAAGGCCATCGACCGGCTGGAGCAGGTTGCCCGTTCTTTGCATGAGCCGACAGATTTTATCCGCCGGGCCAGTCTGTACTTTGCCAGTGTCGATCCGGATGTGGAGCTGCTGCAAAAGGAATTTCAAGCCCTCCACGAAAACGGCTTCCCGGTTGACTACCTGACTGCGGATGAGGTGTCACGGCGCTACCCCTTCCGGAAACCGGCGGCACTTCTTACATACGGGGACGCGGAGCTGAATCCGTTCCGGTTCGTCAGAGCTATCCTTACATATTTGGACCAAAAGGGTGTTCATTTCTTCGAGGGTACGGAGGTCACATCCCTGGAGGACAGACCGGACGGCATAAGCGTCCACACCCCCCAAGGCATCTTTACCGCTGAAAACGTCATCGTGACCACCGGCTACAGCCAGCCTCCCGGGCTGGAGGAGAGCGGAGTGGATCTTAACCGCTCCTATGCCGTCGCTACACGCCCTCTGGAGAATCTGGAAGCCGCGTGGAAGGACAGGGTACTGATTTGGGAAACCAGACGCCCGTACTTCTATTTGCGTACCACCATGGACGGAAGGATTGTGGCGGGAGGATTGGATGAGGATAAGCCGGAGGTGCCCCATAACAAGGAACTGATTGCCCGCCGGGCAGAGGCGCTGAAGCAGGAGCTGGTGAGTCTTTTTCCCATGCTGGATATCCAAATCGAATATGCCTGGGCAGCGGTCTTCGGAGAATCCAGAGATAATTTGCCCTTTATCGGGCAGCATCCGGAGCGGAAGCGGTTGTACTATCTTTTGGGCTATGGCGGGAACGGCACGGTATACAGCACACTCGGTTCCGAGATTATCCGTGACCTGATCCTGGGCAAGAGCGATGCCAAAGCCGAATTAGTGAAGCTGGCCCGGCCGGGTCGGACGGCGCCGGATACAGCCGCGTCACGTTAGGAATTCAAGACCCTCTGGTTGCACTGCCCCCCTGTCTGTCCTATCATTAAGGAAAACGGCGAAAAACCCGCCGGATGGGAGGGCAGGCGCTCGCATGCAGCAGCAATTAAAAGAGAAGGTCAAGGCGCTTCCCCTTACCCCCGGTGTTTATCTGATGAAGGATTCCCTGGGCAATATCATCTACGTGGGCAAAGCCAAGCAGCTCCGCAAGAGGGTTCAGTCCTACTTTGTCAAAAACAGCGGCCACAGCCCCAAAACCAGGGTGCTGGTCTCCCATATCCGTGATCTGGAGGTTCGGCATGCGGATACGGAATTTGAGGCTTTTCTGTTGGAATGCCGCCTCATTAAGGAGCTGCGCCCCGCCTATAACCGCAAAATGAAAAACCCCGAGACCTACACCTACATCACCCTCCACCGGGCCAGGGAAAACGGCCTGCGCTACTTCTCCGTCAGCTACAGTCCGGAGGATAAGGTTGGCCTCCGACGGTTCGGCCCCTACAGCAGCCGCGGCACGGTGGAACGCGCGTTAGAGGGCATCAAGGAAGGTCTGCGGATTGCCTGCAGCAACCCTTCCGGCCGCAGCGGCCCCTGCTTGAACCATGCGCTGGGACGGTGCATCGGCATGTGTGCCGGAGGCAAAGCAGCGGAGGCCTATGAGGCGATTGTGGACCGGATCATCCTGTTCCTGGAGGGGCAGAGCACCGACATTCCCGAATTGATGGAAAAACGGATGGTGGAGGCCGCCGAACGTTTTGATTTTGAGGCCGCCGCCAGATACAGGGATGAAGGCCGGGCAGTCGCGTATCTATTGCAAAAGGAGAAGATGATCAGCTTTGCGGAAACGGGGCATATCTCAGTAGTGCTGGAGGAGATGGACGGTGGATGGGCCAAGCTGTTCCTGATCAAAGGCAACCGCCTGCTCCTGAATCACCGGCTGTCTCTTGCCGCCGACGAACAGACAACGCCTGCTCTTGCCCGGGAAATCGCTGCACGGGTCCGGTCCGCCTATGTTTCTGCCGGGGCGGATACACAAGGCCCCATTACCCGGTTTGACGTGGATGAGGCGCAAATCATCTACAGCTATCTGCAAAGTAACGCTGCCTGCAGCCGTCAATTGGATCAAGCATGGTTGGGCGATAACGCCCCACCCTCCCTGCTGGAGGAAGAGGCCGCACAGCTGCTGGAGGACCAGTCAAGACTGGCGGTTTTGGAGGCGGCGGCCGGTGACGGGGAAGCGGCAGCCGGTGGTGACGCAGAGGTGGTGGCGGAAATGGCCGAGCATGAGTTTGATCCGGAGCGCGGGTACGATTACGGACCCGGCCAAAATTAAAACGTCCTGTACAACCTCCCCTGGGGAGAATGCAGGACGTTTTTTTGCTCCGAGAGGGAGTTGCCCTAGGTTGCTCCCGTTTCCGCCGCAGCGGGCTCCAGTGGCGACCCAGCCTTTAACAAAGCTTTATTCTTCAACAGCAAGAGGGATAAAAGCATCAGCAGGGCGCCGGTCGCCAGCATAATCCATTCAATAGCCACCTTATCTGCCATCGGGCCAAATACCAGCATCCCCATGGGCATCATGGAGCTGCTGATCATCCCGAACACCCCGAATACCCGTCCGGTGAAATCCTTATCGACCCGGTCTTGAAGCAGTACAGTGGAGGGCGTATTGAACAAAGGCAAGGCCAAGCCGAATATGGACATAAAACCGAGGTATATCCAGAAGAACGGCACCAAGCCGAAGGCTACTGTACAAGCACCCATCACCACACCGGACAACGTCATGGAGTGGATCTTGTTGCGGAAGCCGCCCCAGGAGGCAATAAGCAGACCGCCCAGCATCATACCTACGGAAAAGGTAATTTCAATGGCTACCAGCCGCCATACCTGGTCCCCGAAGCTGCGGGCGACCTGAAGCGGCGTGAGGAAGGCGGCAGGCGCCACCAGCACGAAGAAAAACCCGCTGAAAATAAAGAACTGCTTGAGGTACGGATGGGTGGCAATAAACCGGACACCCTCCCGCAGATCGCCGAAATATCCGCCCTCCTGGGCCTTCTGCATCCGGTCGTGGTCCTTAACCCGGAGAAACAGGAACAGGGTGCTCACCGCAATGAAGCAGGTCACCACGTCGATGAAGAAGATGGTGGACAGGGGGGCCAATCCCAGCAATGCGCCGCTGGCCATTGGGGCCACCAGCATAATCAAGGCCTGGATACTCCCGTTGATCCCGTTCACACGGGTTAGCTGGTCCTCGGGCACCAGCTGCGGCAGAATCGCCCCGACGGCAGGCGTCTGGACCGCCGAACCCAAAGCACGGATGGCCGACATCACGAAGAGCAGCCATAGGGACTCATGCCCCGCCATAAACAGCAGGGCCATAATTAGAGTCGTCAGCGCAATGGCGCTGTCGGAAATCATGATCAGCCGCTTGCGGTTATAGCGGTCGGCCCATACTCCGGCGAAGGGCGACAGGAAGAAGGTGGGCAAAAAGCCGCACACAATGGCGATGGTCATCATACTGCCGGATTGGGTGGTCAGGGTAATATGCCAGGTAATGGCGTATTGCACCAGCGCGGTACCGAACAGGGATATGGTCTGAGTGGCAAGAAACAGGGTAATTCTTCGTTTCCAGTTGGTGTCCATCTTTCAGGGCACGCTCCGTTTCTTCAAATTTGAACGTTTCTGGACCATTATATCATAACCGATTCTTATAAATGTCCGCCCCAAGCCCGAGAATATCCGGAAAAAATCATTGAAACGATTCTGCCCGCCGATGGGTTAGGGGAAACGGGATGGAGGACAGACCTAACGAACCTGTAACACGCTATTTGGCCCAAATGGGCATGAAAAAAATCTAACGAATCTGTGGCACGTTATTCGGCCGTTTGGAAGCATTTCTGCGCCAATCCGGAGAAATAACGTGGCTAGGATTCGTTAGATTTTAAAAACACTCATTTGTAGGCAAATAGCGATGCCCAGATTCGTTAGGGCAGATTCGTTAGGGGTTTTCCCGATTTTGGCGCAGGACACCGGGACCCTACTGCTGCCCCCCGGTTTGGCCCTGCGTGTTCGGCCGCTGGCCGCGCTGGCTCTGCTGGCCGCTCATCTGGCCTTGGCCGCCCTTGCCGCCGTCCATGCGGCCACCGCCCATGCCGCCGGAAGGCTTCGTGGTCACACCTGTCTCCGACAGGTAAGTCACTGGACCCGACGGCGTAAATTCCACCACCTTGGTGCCGCCGGAGAGGGTTCCGCCGCTGGTGAGGCCCGCTTCGGTTTGACCGGATACGGTGCCGCCGGAATAAACCGTATAGGTGCCGTCCTTACTGAGACCAGGGGAAGCGAACACAATGGTCTGGAACTGCTTGGCGGGGGTGAAGGACGCCACCACCTGGCCGCTTTTATCCGTCAGGGTTACCGTTGTGCCTGCTTTTTGGGCCGAAGAGAAGCTCATCATGACGGAATACGCGGAGGATTCCTCCGAAGGAGCCTGTGCCATGCCGGAGCTGCCTGCAGCCACCAGGGAGCCGCCGGTCATAGTGAAGGTGCCGTCGTAATCCAGCGCCCCGTTGCCGTTGTCCGACGGGCCGTTAACGGTAACGGTTCCGCCCGACATCTTGATAAGCCCGTTGGAATCCAGCCCGTCGCCGGCGGCATTTACGGCGATGCTGCCGCCGGTAATATTCAGCCACGTGTCGCCTGAGGCGCTGAAGCCGTTTTGTCCCGGGCGCCCATTTACGGATGAGCCGTCATTGCCGCCGCCTGCGTTGATGCCATCGTCGCTGGCGGTGACCTCGATTTTGCCCCCGGCCAGAGTAATCTGCTTGCTTTCGATACCTTCATAGCTCTTTTTGATGAAGATCGTACCATTGGAAACCGTCAGCGCGGAATCCGCATGCAGCCCGTCGTCCCCGGAGGTGATGCTCAGCTCGCCACCGCCGATGGTCAGGGTATTGTTGCTGTGAATGGCATCGTCAGCGGAGTCAATGGTGAAGGAACCTCCGGTAATCGCCAGATCGGACGCTGCCTTGATGGCCTTGGCGCTGGAGGTTTGCGCGGCTGCGGCAGAGGTGGCTGCGGCGGTTGTTGTGGCAGCGGAGCCGCCCACCGGAGCCGCGTTGCCGGAGCCAGCCGGCGCACCATTCCCTGCGGGAGCTCCGCCCCCGAAGCCGCCGCCCATAGGCTGCCGGCTGTCCTCAGCCTTGGCCGCCGCATTGGCGCTGCCGCCACCCGTGGTCAGGGCATATTGCCCGCCAGAGATCAGCAGAGAGCCTGCGGCCTGGATGCCGTCCCTGCCGGAGGTCAGCTTGTAGGTCCCGCCGGACAAAGCGATATATCCCTTGTCCGCCTTCTCGTCATTGGTGGAGCGGAGGGCGTCGCCTTGGGCCTCCACCACAATGCTGCCATCCTTCACGGCCAGCATATCCCGGCCCACAATACCGTCATCCACGGAATAAACCGTAATGCGGCCGCCAGTGATCCTCAGCTCATCCTTGCTCATGATGCCATTGTTAAAATTAGCATTCACGGTGAGCGCCCCGGTGCCGTTGATGGTTAGATTGTCCTTGCTGAACAGCGCCGCGTTGGGCTCGTCAGCCTTGGGATCGCTGTAGACATACTCCGCCGCATCCGTCAGGACGTTCTCGGTGCCGTCGGGTAAGGAAACCACCGTTTTGTCGGCGTTTTTCACATAAATGGCAGCACTGGACTTGCTGGTAATGTCCACACCGTTCATCACCAGCTTCACTGTTCCGGAGCCTTGGCTGTCTACGACAATTTGGCCATCGTTCAGCGTACCGCTGATTACGTACACACCAGGGAGCGCGATCATAACGGTGGAGCCCTCCACGGCTGCGCCGGTTCCGGTAATGGCGGCGGTATTGCCATTTAGCTGGATGGTATTGGGTTTTTCCTTCGTCCAGTCGGTATAGTTATCGTCAGAGGTGTAAGTGACCATTTTGGCGGTTACGGGACTTGCCGTCACATTGCCTTCCACGACGGCGGAGGCTGCCGGAGAAGCGGAGCCCGCAGCTGCAGAGGCGGATGCCGAGGTCGCTGCATTGTCCGGAGCCGCACTGCAGGCGGCCAGGGCTGTCGACAACAGGGCAAAGGACAGCAATTTGGAGGTTAAAGGGTTACGCATGTTCTGCACCCATCCTTTCAGTCTTTGGAATACCTCTACAGTATCCTGCCAAGCTGAAAGCCCCCTGAACCCTTTCTGAAAGCTGGCTGTGAATGTGCCTGAAATAGAAAAGGACCCGTTCCATCATGGACGGGCCTGCTGCAAGGCTTCTTTATTTTACTGAAGGCAGATAGGCCTCCAAGCGGCTCCAGGTTTCCAGGATGCCTTGCTCCATCCCCATCTCCATTACCTGGCGCAGACTCTCTTCCGTATCGAAGATGCTGCGGCACACCACCCGGGTTTTGTCCCCGTCTGCAGCAAAAGAGAGCTCCACCTCCGTGGCAGGCATCCCCTCCGCCTCATTGCCCTCCGCATCGGAGAAGTAGTCGGTATAGGTAAGTGCCTCAGGAGCATGAATCGAACCGTACACACCCTTGCCCCAGGATTCCATACCGTAAAAATCCCCCTGCTCGGGATCCTCACATTTCATACAATAATGCCAGACGCCTCCGGGCCGCAGGTCGACGGTGCAATGGGGCATACTCCAGCCCTGAGGCCCCCACCAATGCTTTAAGTGTCCGGCTTCCGTAAACGCCTGGAAAACCAGCTCCCGCGGAGCATCAAAGGTTTTCTCCAGAATAAACTCCCGGCCTTCTATCCGGACAGCGGTTTTGCCTGCCTCAGCCATCGCAATTCCCTCCTGTGGACTTGTCCGGTGAAGTGTTCTGGCATTCCACGGACAGATGCCCTGAATGGTCTTCAACGTTACTATATCCCAGGGACAGGCTTTCCGCAATGGATTTATTACAAATTTGTGAACAAGCGTATAGCGACTCATGCTGCGGTTCCCGCCGCACCGTATTTCGATGAAATATCGAAGAAGACCCTCAAACCGGTTCTGCCGGTTTCGAGGCTTCCATAACATATCCGGCCTGCGGCACAGACCATGTTATTTCAGGGTAGGGTCCGATTAATTCTCCTGCAGGCTGGGGGCAAAGCCCCGTTCATCCGCTAAGGAGGCGTGGTTTTTTTCCCACATGGCTTCGATTTCCTCCAGGGATTTGCCCTTGGTTTCGGGAACCTGGGACATGGTAAACAGGAAGGTGAACAGCGCAGCCGCTCCATAAATCCAGAAGGTTTTGCCCGGTCCGATGGAGGACAGGAGAGACGGGAAGGACTGGGAGACCACAAAGTTCATCGCCCAAAGCGCCATATTGGCAATAGCCGTGGCCACACCCCGGATACGGTTGGGGAACATCTCCGCCAGCAGCACCCACACCACCGCCCCGAGAGACACGGCGAAGGCAGCCACATAGGCGAGTATACATACTATAATGACGACACCCCCGGTTTGCCCCAGCTCAAAGGACACTCCGATCAGGAGCAGACTTACGGTCATCACCCCCGAGCCGATCAAGAGAAGCAGCTTGCGGCCCAGCTTATCAACCAGCCACAAGGACAGGGCGGTGAACACCACATTCACGACACCGACCAGCAGAGTTTGCAAAAGAGAGCCGCTGGTGCCCGAGCCGGTCTGCCGGAATATCTCCGGCGCATAATACATCACCGCGTTGATCCCTGTGATCTGCTGGGTCATGGCCACAATCGTACCGATAACCAGGATTTTCCGGGTTTTGCCCTTCATCAGCTGGCGGGCCGCTTCCCCGAAGGAAAGCTTGGTCTCCTCGGCGAAGGAGCGTTTAATGTCCAGCACCTCCTGCCGGGCGGCGGTATTCCCGTGAATCCGCAGCAGAATGGGCAGGGCCTCCTCCGCTCTGCCCTTTTGGATTAACCAGCGGGGGCTTTCCGGAACGAAGAACAGCAGGATCAGAAACAAGGTGCCCGGCACCACACCGGCTCCGAACATAAAACGCCAGCCGGAGGTGATGTTCCAGGCCTCATTGCCGGCTCCCGCAATGAAATAGGAGAGCAGCATGCCGCTGAGAATAGCGGTAACGGTCGCCATTTGGGTCATGGCCACCAGCCTGCCGCGGTATTTGGCCGGGGCAATCTCCGCATTGTACATGGGACACAGGGAGCAGTTGATGCCGATAGCCACACCCTCCAGCATACGCAGGGCGATAAACGGGACCAATCCGCCCGCCAGCGCGGAGCCGCCGATGCCGATGATGTAGAGCAGGGCGGATACGATCAGCACCCGCTTGCGTCCGTAACGGTTGCCCATCATGCCTGCGAAGGCCGCCCCGGCAATACAGCCGATGATGATGCACGAGACGGTCCAGCCCAGCATGGCGTCACCCAAGCCGAAGCGCAGGCGGAGATAGCCGTTGGCACCGGACATCACGGAGGTGTCGAAGCCGAATAGAAAGCCGCCCAACGCGGCGACTAAGGATACGAGTATAACAAACCGGAGACTGCCTTTTTCCGGTGTCTGTGTAAGAATGGTGTCGGAATTCATCGGTCATTCCTCCTTCCTCTCCAGTATAGCGCGGGCTGTATGTAAGGAAGGGGTCCAACTCCAGCAGGTTTTTAGCGGATTCCCAGCACTTCTTTGTGATCCGGGCCGCTGCGGCCCGCCGAAGACACAGGAGTAGCATTATTTTAAGGCGGGCGGCAAAATGATGCGGCTTTCTATTCCGTTCCTTCCTACCCGTCCTCCGCCTCTCCGCTGCGGCTGTCCCGGTACTCCGTGGGGGTAAGGCCGGTTACTTTCTTGAATACGCGGCTGAAATAATTGGGGTCATTGTAGCCCGCCAGATAGCAGATTTCCTTCTGGCTGTAGCCGCCCTGGGCCATCAGCTCCTTGGCCCTGCCGATCCGCAGGGAGGTCAGGTAGTCGATGAAGGTTTCGCCGGTCTGCTGCTTGAAGATTTTGCTGAAATAATACGCGTTGAGATGGACGTGATCCGCCGCCTTCTCCAAAGACAGCTCCTCGGTGTAATGAGCCCGGATGAAGGCCTTGGCCTTGTCCATCAGGGTGGCGGTCTCCTCCTCCCGCTCCTGGCGGATGCGGGCCATCGCAGCCAGCACATAGCTGCGGTCCTCTCTGCGGGAGGCCTCCCCCTGCGGCTCCTCCTCATACAGCAGGCGCTCCTCCGACTTGAGATCGGCGAAGAAAACCGCCGGCCCTCCCGGTTGGGCCGCGCCGGAGGCAAATACCGCCTCGTAGTAGGAGCGGTGCCACCCGGCAGCACCCTCCTGCAGCGTACCGATGCCAAGCGAAACAGACAGCTCCAGCCGGGTCAGGGCATATTCCCTCAGCTGCTCCCCGAAGCGGCGGACGCCGATCATCCAGTCCGCCTCTTGCCCCTCCGGAGGCATCCGCAGGAACATGGCCAAATGGTGGTCCACCGGGGAGCTGGTGATGCCCTGCCCGAAGCCTGCCGCCATCCGCCGGAAGGCGTCGTAGAGCCGCCGCTCCGCAGCCTCCGGCACAGCGGGCATAGCGGCCACCACGGCCAGCCCCCGGTCCAGAGGGAAATCCAGCCAGTCCGGCGACGGGCTGCCCGGTCCTTCCGGACGGGAGCGCAGCATCAAGGACATGGCCAGCTCGCTCTCAGCCAGGGGCAGGAGCTGGGATACCCGGTCCTGCAGCAAAAGCTCCGCCGCCCGCTTCTGCTTCTCCCGGTCCAGCTCCTCCGTGAGCCGCTGGAGCAGCAGCACAATTTCCTCCTGGGAGGCGGGTTTGACGATGTACTCCTTCACTCCCAGGGACAACGCTTCTTTGGCATAGGAAAAATAATCGTAGGCGGTCACCATCACCAGCTTGGCCTCCGGCAGGAAGGAGCGGATTTCCCGAAGTGCCTCCAGTCCCTGAATTCCCGGCATGTTCACGTCCATAAAGATGATATGCGGACGCTCCTCCGCCGCCAGCTCAATGGCCCCCCGGCCGTTCTCCGCATGGGTGACAGTGAATCTGCCCGGCATCGATTTCCCGATGATCCACTCCAGTCCTTCCCGCTCCAAAGGCTCGTCATCCGCGATGAGAAGACGGTACATGGGCATCCCCTCCTTCCATGATGCGCAGGTTCTCCACGGGGTCAGGCACCCGCATTCGGATCCGTGTGCCCTGTCCCGGCGCGCTGTCGATCTCCACCAGATCCTCCCGACCGCAGGCCAGCTCCAGCCGGCGGAACACATTGCGGACTCCCATCCCCGTGGAGCCGCTGCCGGACGCAACAGGTCCGCCTCCCGGCTCCAGCAGCGCCGCCCGCCGTTCCGTGTCCATGCCTTGTCCGTTATCAGCGATTTCAATGACGGTATCGTTGCCGTCCCGCCGCAGCACAATTCTGATCTGTCCGCCGCTCTCCAGTCTTTCCACCCCATGGACAAAAGCATTCTCCACCAAGGGCTGCAGCAAAAGCGGCGGAACCGGGGTGCTTAGCGCCTCCTCCTCCACCTGAAATTCCACCTGCACCCGGCCCCGGAAGCGGGCCTCTTGAATGCCCAGATAGGTGCGGACATGGGCCAGCTCCTCCCGCAGGGTAGTGGCCGCATCCAGACTGCGCAGATTGTAGCGCAGAAGCTGTGAAAGCTGGACGGTGAAGCCGCTGGTTTTATCCGCACCCTCCAGCAGGGCCATTTTGGACAGGGAATTTAAGGTGTTGAACAAAAAGTGGGGATTAATCTGGCTCTGCAGCGCCTGCAGCTCCAAGGTCTTCACCAGCCGCTCCTGCTCGGAGAGCCGCCGGTCCTTGGCAATGGACGCCCGCAGACCCTCCAGCATCTGACGGAAGGAGGCGGTCAGGGTGTCCAGCTCGCTGCCGGAACGGGCTTCTGGAAGCCGCGGCTCCAGATTGCCCGAGGACACCGCCTCCGCCGCCCGGACCAGCTGGTTCACCGGCTCCGTCACACTCCGGGACACCCAAATGGCCATGGCTACACTCAGCAGGGTGCCGATGGCAAACACCGCAATCCCCAGGCGGTTCAGCCGCTCATTCTCCGCCTGGATGCCGGCGTACAAGGGACGGTATGCCGCCAGCTCCTGGCCGGCCAAACGCTGGCCGCCTTCCCGGATATAGCCGAGGGTGGTTTCCGCCTCCCGGTACCGATCCAAGGCGGCGGAGACCTGCCCCGACTGTGCAGCCCTCAAGCTTCCGCCGGCCTGCTCGCCCAGGGTAGCCAGCATACCGGCGTGGCCCTTCAGGGAGGCGGCGTATTCATGCCCGCCCGCCTGGCCCTCCAGGGAGTCGCGCAGCCGCTCCAGCTCCGCAAGGGCTATGCCCGCACGGGTTTCTTCTTCGGGTGCGGGGTGAATTAAATATTCGTTCAATGCAGTAATGCCGGCCTCTGCCGCCTGCACCGTCTCCTGATACAGCAGGAGCCGGTTCATCATCAGTCCGTACCCGTCCTGCACCAGCCGGCCGCTCTGAAACACCAGGAACAGCACCGCACTCATCATCGCGACCAATAGGGGAACCAGCACCAGAAGGCGCCGCCGGACCGTCATGAGCGGCCACCGCCCTTCGTCACAGCAGTCGGCGGCTCCTGAAGAATGCGGATCGGCGTATAGCGTTTCTCCGGCACCGGTTGGCCATTCAGCCTGGCCTGGAGCAAAACCACCGCCTCCCGTCCCATCTGCCGCGGCTCCTGGACCACGGAGGCGCGGATCAGGCCCTGACTGATGGCTGCCACCGTGTCCGGCAGATCATCAAAGGCGAAGATCTCCGGCAGCTCCGATGGCTGCCGCAGCCGCTCTGCAGCATCCAGGGCGCCCAGACCGTCCAGAGAGCTGAAGCTCACGATAAAGCGGACTGGCGGCTCCATGGACAGGAAAACCTCCGCCTCATTGGCAGCCTGGAGCCGGGAAATGTCCGTCGTCCGGACTCCGGCTACGGTCAGCTCCGGATAACGGGCCAAGGCCCGACGGAAACCCTCCACCCGCAGACGCTGGCTGTCGGCGCGGAGGGTACCCGCCAGGATGCCTACACGGCCCGCTCCCCCGGAGGCCTCCGCGACCAGCTCCGCCATGGCCGCTCCCGCCGCTTCATTGTCCGTTCCGGTGTAAGCAACCCGCCCGCTGTCCGGCTCATCCGCATCCACCGCCACCACCGGAATGCCCTTCTCCGCCGCCTTGGAAACCAAAGCGCGGCTTCCGGGGTCCCCCGTCCCTTGAATCAGAATGCCGTCCGCTCTGGAAGCGATAGCCTGATCCAGAAGACGGAGCTGCTCCTCCGGATTGATCCGGTAAGGGCCGGTATATTCGATATCCATGCCGTATTCCTCCCCGGCGGCCCGCGCCCCCTCCTCTACCGCCCGCCAATACGGGTTGTCCAGCTCCTGGGACACCAGCACAATACGCTTGCGGGGGGCTTCACCGCCATGCGGAGCCAGCGGCTCCACCATATCCCGGATCCGGGCGGTGGACCGGAAGAAGAGACCCAGCGCCAGCGCAAAGCAAATAAACAGCACCAGCACGCCGATGCCCCATTTCCGCCCGTACATGGCCCCCACCTCCGCTTCAATTTGGTTATTGCTTACTATACCATAGAGGGGTGTCCGGTAAACGCACTTCGGATGGACAACGGTTTGTAAGCGTTTTATTAAGAAATTGTAAGGATACGCGAATATACGCGAGAAATAGACTGAAAATTCAAAACTATCGCCGGAAATGGCGGATTTCCGAGGTTTTCAATTCCGCCGGGATGGCTTATGATATAGACATCACCACAAAGGAAGCGAAAGTAATGAAAGCCAACCCGGCAAACGGCGAAACGGGTAAGGGACGTATCCCTAACAGGAAAAGAGTGCGGCAGGGCTGGCAGCGGATGTAAAGCTGCATCTATCTCCCCTGAGAGGCTGTTTCCACAAACAGTAAAGCCTAAGGTTGGGAGCCGCCGACATTTTTTCGTAAACCTTCCGGAAGGGTGATGCAAGCACCGAGGGTTAAGCAAGCAAGTGCAATGCCTACGCAGGCCATCTGCGCAAGACATGGAGTTTTCGGTGGGCGAATCCGAATCCGTCAGAAACGGAGGAGCAAACAAGCACGTTGTATTTGAGTAAACAATCCTTATCCGGTTCAGGCAGTCAAGTTGCCGCCGGCAGCAAGTGACCATCGAATTGACAGGCCATGTCAGTGGTATGGATTGTGAGGAGGAACGAATTCATTGCTTAGCCACAAGGACAAATAACCCCCTGCAGCATGGAGCTGAGGGGGTTATTTGTGTTTTCCGGAGGGAAACGCCGCCGCTTCCCCTCGTCTGCTTCAGTCCGCCTTCCCTTCCGCTTCCCAGCGGGTGATCTCCTCCCGGACAATAGGCGCCACCTTGGTGCCCAAGAGCTCAATGGCGGTCATCACCTCATCATGGGGCATGGTGCCTAAGGGCAGATGCAGGAAGAAACGGGTGATGCCCACTTCCTTGCGCAGGGCGATGATCTTCCGGGCTACCGTCTCCGGGTCCCCCACATACAGCGCTCCCTCCGGACTGCGGGCATAATCATACGCCGCCCGGTCATAATGGGGCCAGCCCCGCTCCCGGCCGATCACATTCATCGCCGCCTGGGTGGAGGGGAAGAAGGAATCGGCTGCCGCCTTATCCTCTGGGCCAACGAAGCCGTGGGAATGGGAGGCAATAGGCAGCTTGGCGGGATCGAAGCCCGCTTGGGCCGCCGCCTGCTTATACAGCTTCACCAGCGGGGCAAAACGGAAGGGGCTGCCTCCGATAATGGCCAGCACCAAGGGCAATCCCTGCATGCCTGCGCGGATGACCGACTCCGGATTGCCGCCGCTTCCGATCCAGACAGGAAGCGGATTCTGCACCGCCCGCGGGAAAATCTCCAACCCGGAAATGGCGGGGCGGTGTTTGCCGCTCCAATTGATTTTGCCGCCCCGGCAGATCTGCAGCAGCAGCTCCAGCTTCTCCTCGAACAGCTCGTCGTAATCCGCCAGGTTATAGCCGAACAGAGGGAAGGACTCAATAAAGGACCCCCGGCCAGCCATAATCTCCGCTCTTCCTCCGGAGATGCCGTCCAGGGTGGCAAAATCCTGATACACCCGCACCGGATCATCGGAGGACAGCACCGTAACCGCACTGGTCAGCCGGATACGCTTGGTCCTCGCCGCTCCGGCAGCCAGCAGCACAGCCGGCGATGATGCGGCATAATCCTGGCGGTGATGCTCCCCGATGCCATACACATCCAGTCCCACTTGGTCCGCCAGCTCCATCTCCTCGACAACCTCCGCCAGCCGCTCCGCATGACTTTTTAATACCCCTGTTTTCACATCCGGGGTAGTTTCTACGAATGTGCTGATCCCAATCTCCACACCTATTCCTCCCAAACGGCATAGAAGCCGAAATATTGTAAGTACCTTATTTTTAGTATGCACTATTTCTTCTGATTTGGATAGCCGAAGTGATGCCTTCTCCTATAATTTATCCCAGCTTATAACGAATCTAACGGTATAACTGTCTAATTTGGCCAAAAAACGCCAAATTACTCTGATATCCTCCTAATAATCCATTAATTAGACGAATAATCTGCGATTTTATTACTAAATCGCCGACTATTATCGGTTTTATTTTCCAAGATGTGCCTGTTATACTAAGTTATAACCATAAGAAGCATAATGCACCAAGCTTCCTTATAGCTGGTTATGGGAGTACATAAAGAGCAGGTAGAAACCATTTCGTGGAGGGAGATATTCTGATGCAGCATTCTAATGTTAGAATTTCCGGAGTCGGCACGTACCATCCCCAGAACAAACTGACCAACGAAGTGATTTTTGAGCATTTCCGCAAGGTGGGCAAGGATGTGGAAAGCCTGTACAAGCATCTGGGCCGTGAGGAGCGTTATTACGCCGATCCGGGTGAAACCGCCATTACCATGGGCGTCATCGCTGCCAAACGGGCTCTGGAAGATGCCAACCTCTCTCCTGACCAGATTCAAATGATTGTGTTTGCCTCCGATACCCCGGAGTACCTGATTCCTACCAACGCCCTTCTGATCAGCAGGGAACTGGAAACCAAAAACGCTCATATTGTGTACGACCTCAATGCCAACTGCACCGGTATGATTACCGCTATCGACCAGGTTTACCGCTACATGGACCATAAGAAGCTCCGTTATGCTCTTCTGGTGAGCAGTGTACATATTTCTCCCTGGTGCAATGAGGATGATGAGTTGTATTACGGGGCGTGGGGGGATTCCGGCGCAGCAGTAGTTCTGGAGCGTGTGGAAAGCGACGAACGCTTCGGTGTGATCGATTCCGAATTCTTCTCCGACAGCAGCTATTACCGCATGACCACAATGCCGGACAGCGGCATGGCCCGCATCCATGACGAGTCCCTTCCCCTGGCTAAGCGCAAGGGCGGCTGGGAGCCGGTGGATTTCGACTTCCTGCCGGAAAAGTGGAACATCCTGATCCGTGAGCTGGCCCAGCGCAACGGCCTGGAGCTGAAGCAAATCGACCACATCATTTTCTCGCAATTCTCCATTTATGCCATTAAGGAAGCCTTGAAAAACCTGGGTCTGGAGGATGATCCCCGGCTGTATACCTTTGTGGGGAACAAGTACGGCTATACCGGCCATACCAGCCCCATCTTCGGACTGAGCCACGCCCTGCAAGACGGGAAAATCAAGGACGGGGACAATGTGGTTTTCATCTCCGCCGGAGCCGGATACATCATTTCCTCATTCCTGTACAAGTTTGACGGTGCGCTTCTGAAATAGGCCCTATTTCCTTCATACGATGCATAAAAAAGCCCCGGCACGCATCACTGCGCCCACGGGGCTTGTTATTTCTGCTCGACTATTCTCTTACAGCTGCTTGAAGTCTGCGATTGCGGCTTCCACGGAACCGATCTTCACCAGCTCATTGTGATCGCCGGCTACCCGCTTGATTTGGTTAGCCTGGATGCCCGAGCTCAGCTCAATCATGTATTTGGCCTTGAAGGGAGTGTTAGTGTACAAGGTCATAACCTCCTGAAGCAGCGGAACCACATCGGCGGAAACAGTCTTAGCATCCTTACCGTCGATAATCAGCGCATATTCCTTGGTGTTCACCTTCTGGATAGCTTCCTTAAACTGACGGATAATTTCGGCAGCGTCCTCTACCTTAATAAAGCCGGAAGCCCGAGAAATAATGGTTTTTTCGGAAGTATTCAGCGCAACTCCGTAATTCTGGTTAGACATTAATGATCTCTCCATTCTGGATTATTATGGTGTGTATTAGGGCAATTTTCTACAATATATACCAAATAATTTGAAAAATCAAGCAGTATATTATCGAATTATGTAAGTATTTGAATATATATCAATGGAAAAAAGCCCCGAAGCCGTCAAGTTTCGGGACTTGTGAAGTTTGTCATACCTAAAACAAGTCTTCCAGGACCTTACTGCTCAAAGCTCACCGGCGTTGAAGGTATCCCCACCCTCAATCGTGCCGCTTTCGTAGCCCTTCTGAAACCAGCGTTTGCGCTGCTCGGAGGTGCCGTGGGTGAAGCTGTCCGGGACCGCATAACCCTGGGCCTGCTTCTGCAGGGTATCATCGCCGATGGCATTGGCCGCCGTCAGCGCCTCATCAATATCCCCCGCCTCCAACACCTCCATATCCTCTGCGTGATGGGCCCATACCCCGGCGAAGTAGTCTGCCTGCAGCTCCATTCTAACCTGCATCCGGTTATATTCGGTTTCATTCAGCTTCTGGCGCAGCGCGTCCATCTGGGCCGAGGTGCCCAGAAGAGTCTGCACATGGTGTCCAACCTCATGGGCCACCACATACGCCATGGCAAAATCGCCGGGGGCCTTGAAGGTCCGCTGCAGCTCCTCATAAAAGCTCAGGTCTATGTACAGCTTTTGATCTCCTGGACAGTAAAAGGGCCCCACCGCTGACGTAGCCCTGCCGCAAGCCGAGCTTACGCTTCCGCTGTACAGCACCAGCACCGGGTCCTTGTATTGTATACCTTTCTCCCGGAACAGCTCCTCCCAGACCTCCTCGGTATCGGCCAGAACCACGGAAACAAATTGGGCCAGCTCCTCCTCCTGGGCCGTGCCCTGATAAGCCGATTGCTGGCTGGAGCTGCCGGTCATATTGCCCAGGATATCCGCTGGGTTTCCGCCCAGCAGGGTTACCAAGAGCAATATCAGAATTCCGCCTACTCCGCCTCCCACCAGTGTTCCCCCGCCCATTCCCCGCCGGTCCTCCACATTGGCGCTGCCTCTTCTGCCGCTCCATTTCATTATGCTTCCTCCTTCCGCATTCTGTCGGTATCACATCTTTACCCGGCAGCGGATACAGGTAAGCATACGGACAAACCGAAAACCGCCAGGACACTGTCCTGACGGCAATAAGCTAAGGGATCCGCATAGGGGCAAGGTGCCCACCAGCTCTTTTTTGCTAAACCCGGCTCTTCGCTTTCCGCTGGAGAGCCAGAAACAGGTCCGTTGTCAGCTTGGGTACAAGGCCGATGACCACATAGAACAGGAAGAGCTCCCAATAGGTCGTATCGCGAATCCGGATAAACCGGGTTATCTGCATCAGAGGCTTCACTCCGAAGGCGAAGGCGACGCACAGCAGGAGCATGTATAAGTAGTAGTTTTTGTGGCGGTGAACTGTCCACTGATACATGAGCATGTAGGATACTGGTATGAGTGAAGCATCCAGCCCGAAGCTGGCTGTCGGAAACGGCAGCAGCACGAAGGGATACACCCACATGGCATGGGAGGTGCCGTACAAATCGCAATACAGCGCCACCGTATGCACCCCCAGTCCATAAAAAAGAACCTGCAGGAGACGCTGCCGGTCCAACCTCCAAAACAGCACCAGGAGGGGAATCAGCACAACCCCTGCCAAAACCCAGAACTGCCAGGTGAACAAGGAATAAGTACTCCAGTAGATGCTCCAGTTATATGTGAAGGCAGACAATTGATCGGATAATTCCCGGACAAGCTGCTCCTGTTCCGCACTCATGGGATATCACTCCTTTTCAGGAATACTATCCCCATCCCGCTGCAAAATATCCATTCCCCGGCCACACCGCATAAGCTTGGTGTTTCCCCGGGCCAGCTAGTATACTGGAGGAAATGATTGCATTCTTTTTCCACGGGGGAATATCCATGTTTTCCATTATGCTGGTAGAGGATGACGATAAAATCCGCACCATTGTGGCCGATACGCTGCGCAGGTGGCAGTTCCAGGTGTTTGAGGTAACAGCCTATGACCAGGTGCTGGCGGAGTTCAACCGGCTGGGCCCGCAGCTGGTGCTGCTGGACGTCAATTTACCTGTACTGGACGGCTACCACTGGTGCCAGCAGATTAGAGCCGCCTCCAAGGTGCCGATTTTGTTCCTCTCCTCCCGCAACCAGAATATGGACATGATTATGGCCATGAATATGGGAGCCGACGACTTTGTCCAGAAGCCCTTCGATCTGGGGGTGCTGGTAGCCAAGGTGAACGCCTTGCTGCGGCGCAATTATCTGTACCACGAGGAGAGCTTGCAGCTGGCCCACCGGGGACTAACGCTGAATGTGGCCAACTCCACGCTTCATTACCAGGGGAAAAGCACGGAGCTGTCCCGCAATGAGTTCATCATCATGCAGCTGTTTATGCGCAGCATCGGCAAAATTGTGTCCCGGGAGGAGCTGATGCAGGCCCTTTGGCGGGAAGAGCAGTTCGTGGATGACAATACCCTCACCGTCAATGTCAACCGCCTGCGGCGCAAGCTGGCTCAATTGGGGATGGAGGATCTGATCACCACCCGCAAAGGAATGGGGTATATCGCGGAATGAAGCTGTGGCGGTTTTTCAAATATGAGCTGCCGTACCTGGCTGTTTTTCTGGCGGGGTACGGCATTATGCTGGCGGTGGTTGCGGCCGATCCGGCCGCCCTTTTGCGCGGGGAGACCGCCTTGTACGGGCTGGCGCTTCTGGTGCTCCTGTGGAGCTGCTTTTTCATCCGCCGGTATGTCCTGACCCTGCAGGCCGCCAGGCAGCTGTACGAACCGGAAGCGGCCGCACTGTCCCTGGAGGCGGAGCTGTGCCGGGAGGCGCTGGATACCCGGGAGAAAGTGCATATCCGCACCTTGAACGAAGTCCGGGCGCGCCAGAATGATCATTACAATTACATCGTCTCCTGGTTCCATGAGGTCAAAACCCCCATTTCCGTGCTGCGGCTTCTGCAGCAGACCGGCATGGACGCGAACAGCCTGGAGGAGGAGATTTCCCGGATTGAGCATTATGTGGATCAGGCGCTCTATTACGCTAAGCTGGACAGCTTTAATCAGGACTATGAGCTGGTGAACTGCGACCTGGAGAAGCTGGTGAAGGAGCTGGTGAAAAACCATGCGAAAACCTTCATCTCCCGGAAGGTGCAGCTCCGGCTGGACCTGGCTCCGGCCACCGTCCAAAGTGACGCCAAGTGGCTGGCCTTTATCCTGAACCAGCTTTTGACCAACAGTCTGAAATATACCGCCGTCCAGGGGGAGATCTCCATTACCTTGGCCGCCACCACAGAGGAGAGGCTGCTGATTATCCGGGACAACGGCATCGGCATTGAGCCGAAGGATCTGCCCCGGGTGTTCAACCGCGGCTTCACCGGCACCAACGGGAGAGCCTACGCCCATTCCACCGGCATGGGCTTGTATCTGGCCCAGGAGCTGTCCAGGAAGCTGGGGCACTACATTACCTGTGCTTCGGAGGTGGGCCGGTTTACGGAAATGACCGTTCATTTCCCCCGCAATTATGACGCCTATCTGGATACCGTTGCACCAACAAAGCCCTGATGAACCGCGGCAGACGGTCTATCAGGGCTTCTTATTGGTTTAACGCTGGTTGACGATCCGGTAATAGAGACTGGCGGAGGACAGATAAAAGAACAGATAAACCAGACCGTATATGCCCAGAATAACCAGGACAATCCCGGGGAGATCAGGGAAATCCTGAAGCGACTCCAGCATGTAATACCGGATGACCAGCCAGCTGAATACCACGGCCAAAATCAGCGGAGGAGCAAAAATAAACACCAGCTGCTTGCGGATAGCGCTCCGTATCCGGCGGTTGTCCACACCCAGCTTGCGGAGGACGGCATACTGCCGCGCTTCCTCCGCCGCCACCTTCAGCTGGCGGAAGTAGACCACGCTGGCCAGGGCGAATACGGCGATCAGAGCCAGGAAGGCCGCCGCGAACAGGAGCAGCGACGAGCTCTCAATCTGGATGGAATAAACATCCGCATAGGAGGAGTAATACCAACCTGGCCGGGCCCCTTCTCCCGCCAGCCGGTACACCTCCGCCGACAAATCCTCCGCATGCTCCGGGTCACGGATCTGGTACAGCTCCAGCATAACAGCTTCACCCGCCTGACGGGCCTGCTCGAACGCTCCATCGGAGATCACGATGACGGCAGGCTTCTTCTCCATGGAATGGCCGGGAATGGTAGCCCAGCCGAGCAGAGCGTAATCCTTCATCTCTGCCAGCCGGAGTGTAGTCCGGGAAGCCGCACCCACTACAAACTCCGGCTGCGCTTCAGGCGGATACGTCCGGGCCAGATCCGTTCCCTGGGACAGAGAAACCGCCTCCTCTCCCCGGAGCTGCACCCGCTCATCATCCCCGCGCCAGGCAACCAGGCTGTTATAATCCCTTGCCGCCATGAGGAGAACCGGCTCTTCGTAATATTGCGGATTCTCGAATGCCACGCTCCGGTCCGTCACGGCCTGGGTGCGGATCAGCTCCAGCCTTCGGTAATCCTTCACCGGATGCTCTGACGCTTCAATAGTGCTGCGGATGGCTGCACTGGCCCGCTCACCCGGATATTCGAAGGCGATGCCGTTGGGCACATTCATCCGCACCGCGTCGAATTGCACCCGGTAGTTCACCACCACAAAGCAGGTTAACAGAATAATAGCCGCCCCTGCCAGCGTGATAAAGGTGAGATTGGAGGTATTCCCCCGCACCTGAAAGCGGAGAGAGGACGTCCACAGCATGGTATTGCCCTCATAGTAGCGCCTCCTGCGGGAAATCACGCCCAAGATCCATCCGGAGAATTGCCGGAAGAACAGATAGGTTCCCCCGAGTACCCCCACAGCCGTCAGAATCATACAAACCGTAGCATGCTCCCGCCAAAGGGCGGAATTCATCCCCCGGCTTAACACAAACACCGCCTCGCCCAGCAGAAGAACAGCCAGCAGCGCCAGGACAGGGGAAGACCGGATCGGCTTCTCCGCCGTTTCCCCGGCATGGAACAGCTCCACCAGCTGCACCCGCCGGATAGCGATATGGCTCTGGACGGCAATGATCACGGACAGCAGCAGGAACAGCGCCACTGTAGTGCCGATGGCCTGCAGCGGGAAGGAGAAGGACACGGTCTCTTCATACTGCATCAGCTTCATCAGCAGCATCCCGAACAGCTTGGAGAGAAATCCACCCAGCAGGATTCCTGCCGAAAGGGAGATGCCGCTCAGGATCAAGGTTTCATAGAAAACCATCCAGGTAATCTGCCGTTCGGATAGCCCCAAGAGCAGATACAGGCCGAATTCACGCTGCCGCTGCCGCATGAAGAAGGAGTTGGCATACAGGATAAACACAATAATGAACACAAATACCACGACGGAGGCAATCCTGATGCCGTTCTGAAAATTGCCCCGGTTCTTGACCATATCCAGAATATCCGGATTAAACATCAATGCCGAAAACGTAAAATGGATGATGACCCCTATGATCATGGAAACGAGATAAATGGTATACAGGCGAAAATTCCGGCGGACATTGCGCAGGGTCAGGTCGAAGAGCTTCATCCCGCCTGTCCCCCCAGCATGCTCTGGGTGTCCAGAATCCGTTCATAGAAGGTCTTCCGGCTCTGCCCGCCGGCATACAATTCATTGACGACCGAACCGTCCCGCAGGAAAATAACCCGCTGGCAATAGCTGGCCGCATAGCTGTCATGGGTCACCATGAGAATGGTGGTGCCGAAGGAGCCGTTAAGCTGGGCCAGCTGTTCCAGCAGCTGGGTGGCCGAGCGTGAATCCAGAGCTCCCGTAGGCTCGTCGGCGAACACAATGTCCGGCTTGGTGATGAGAGCCCGTGCGGAGGAGGCCCGCTGCTTTTGGCCCCCGGATATCTCATGGGGATACCGCTCCAGCACCTCTCCGATCTGAAGCGCCGACACCAAGGGACCCAGCCGGGCCTCCATCTCTCCGGTTTTGAATCCGCGCAGGGATAAGGGAAGGAGAATATTCTCCTTGACCGTCAAGGTATCCAACAGATTGTAATCCTGAAAAATAAAGCCTACATGCTCCTGGCGGAACCGCCGAAGCTCATTTTTGTTCAAATCCAGCAGGGACTGCTCCTTCACCCAGACCTCTCCGCCGGAGAAGCGGTCAATGGTGGAGAGCACATTCATCAGAGTGGACTTGCCCGATCCGGACGGTCCCATCACGGCGGTAAACTCCCCGGCGGTGATGGTCAGGTCCAGGTTCCTCAACACCGGCGTATTGCCGTAATGCTTGGTCAGGTTTTTGGTGCGGATTACAGGTTCCATGGCGCTTCCTCCTATTCTGTTACCTACTATAGCCGGAAGGCGGATTTCTAACCATGTCTTTAGGACAGCGGAAGGTGACAGTTTCGTCATCTTGGGACGGAAACAGCGGAGGAAAAATTAGAGGAGGGGTTTAGCCACGCAAAAGAGGAATTCAGCGGAACGCGCCGAAATAATGGGCATGATTCCAATTTTAAACAATAGACCCTTCCAAAACATTCTTCTTGTCCTTCTATTTGTCGGGTTCTTGTTCGGGTTACGGATGATGTGGGGGAGCATCTTCCCTTCCTCGGAACAAGCCTCCGCTGTAAATGGCGTGTTGGACCTCCGGGGCCGCAATCTGGAGCAGTCCCCGACCTTTAGGCTGGATGGCGAATGGCAGCTTTACCCGGGAAGGCTGGTATATCAGGATGAGCTTCCCCAGCTGGAGACGGGGTTCCGGCCCATTCAGGTACCGGGAGACTGGAGCAGCCTCGTATCCGACGCCTCCGGCAAGGCCTACGGAACCGGCACTTACCGGCTGCGCATTCTGATTGATCCCGTCAAAAACCCCCTTTCCATTTGGATGGCCGGGGTGGAGGCCTCGTCCTCCGTATACATCAACGGGACAGATATGGACGAAAAACGGGATTCCCGTCAGGGGGATGATTCGTACTCGCCGAAAAGCATCTCATACACGGCCACCTGCTATGACGTGGAAGGAGTTGATGAGCTTGATGTCCTGATTCATGTGGCCAACTACGAAAACCCGGTAAACGGTGGTATCCTGCACACTCTCCGCTTCGGCTCTCAGGCCTCCATCAGTTTTGTGCGCTGGTATTCCATCGGCTTTCAGTTGATGGTTTTCCTGGTGCTCCTGCTGCATGCCCTGTATGCCTTTATACTTTTCTCATTTCATACTCAAGAGCGGACCTTACTGCTTGTCTGCCTGCTTACCCTGCTGGTGGCCGTATCCGTTATCGTCGGCAATGACAATATTCTCTTGTTATGGCTGCCGGTCAATTACGCAGGGGCTCTGAAAATCCGGCTGCTCTCCTATGTGTGGTATGCCTATCTTATCCTGCTGTTATTCCGCCGGCTATCCTCCGCTCCCGCCGCCAATATGCCGATCCGTCTGTTTACCGCAGCGCTTTTGGCCTATTCCGGCTTTGTTTTGATTGCACCAGCTCCTTGGATTCATATTTCTACGGCATTGGGAATCTATCACATGTTTTATCTGCTTCCCTTTCTTTGGTTTGCCTGTATGTTCGGCACCATGATTTTCCGGAGGCAATCCGGTGACGGCACCACATACTTCCTCCTCTCCGCCGCGGGTATCATGAACGACACGGCTTGGGGGCTGTGGAACACGTCCTGTCCCGTCTTTTATCCGCTGGATATCATTATTGCCATTATCGGTTATTGCGCGTACTGGTTCAAAAAGTACTACCTCCACGCGAGGGAGAATGCAGTCCTGAACGAACAGCTGCGCCGGGCCGATAAGCGGAAAGACCACTTCCTGGCTAATACCTCCCACGAGCTGAGAACGCCTCTGCACGGGATTTTGAATATTGCCCGGACCGTAGCGGAGAAGGAGAAGGACAAGATAGACGGGAAAAGCTTCCGGGATATGGAGCTGCTGATTACCATCAGCCGCCGCATGTCCGACCTGCTGGACGATCTTCTGGATGACGCCCGGCTGAGGGAGAAGCGTATCGTGTTGCAGCAAAAGCCTGTGCTGATCCAAGCCGTAGTTCCCGGAGTGATCGGCATGCTTCAATTTATGATGGAGGGTAAGGCGATTCAGATGGAAACGGACATACCTGGCTCCTTGCCGCCGGTTATGGCGGATGAGAAAAGACTGATTCAAATCCTGTACAATCTTTTGCACAATGCACTTAAGTTTACGGAGGAAGGCTTTATTACTGTCTCTGCGGAAAAGCGGGACAGGCGCCTGCTGGTTCATGTTTCCGATACGGGGATGGGAATGGATGCGGAAACCCGGGCACGGGTATTCCTGCCGTATGAGCAAGGCCCGGAGGGAGCTGACGACGGCAAGGGCATCGGGCTTGGCCTCAGCATCTGCAAGCAGCTGGTGGAGCTGCACGGCGGAGCCTTAACGGTCTGCTCCGAGCAAGGCAAGGGCTCCGTCTTCCGCTTTGATTTGCCCGTGGCCGATACAGCCGGTTCCTCCGCGCCGCAAAAGGAAGAGCCCGGCCTCTCCCCCGAAGTGACGGGAAACGCCGAGCCCTTCTTCCTGAATGCAAACGCCGGCAAGGTTACGGACCCCGGCCCTCTGCCGGTGCCTTGGCATAACGGAAAAGCCCAAATCCTGGCGGTTGATGATGACCCGGTGAACCTGACGGTGCTGGCGGGCATCCTCTCTACAGAGCCTTATTCCGTCACCACAGCCACTTCCGCCCGTGACGCGCTGAAGCTCCTGGGGACCCGCAAGTGGGATCTGCTGATTGCCGATGTGATGATGCCCTTTATGTCCGGTTATGAGCTGACGCAGCGGGTCCGGGAATTGTACTCGGTATCGGAGCTCCCGGTGCTGCTCCTGACGGCGCGCAGCCAGCCCGCCGATATTTATACCGGCTTCGTATCGGGAGCCAACGATTATGTGACCAAGCCTGTGGATGCTCTGGAGCTGAGATACCGGATCAGCGCCCTGATCCGGCTGAAGCAATCCGTCAACGAGCGGCTGCGGATGGAGGCGGCTTATCTCCAGGCGCAGATCCACCCCCATTTTTTGTTTAACACCCTCAACTCCATCATGGCGCTGAGCGAGCTGGACACAGCCAAAATGCAGCAATTGGTGTATTCCTTTGCCACCTATCTGAGAGTGAGCTTTGATTTTATGAATACGGGCGAACTGGTGGAGCTTTCCCATGAGCTGGAGCTGGTTAAGGCCTATCTGTATATTGAGAAGGAAAGATTCGAAAACACCCTGACCGTGGTGTGGGAGGTGGAGCCCCACCTTAATCCGCTTCTGCCCCCCCTGACGCTGCAGCCGCTGGTAGAGAATGCCATCAAACACGGAATTTTCAGCAGATCCAAGGGAGGCACGTTATACATCCGCATTTCCCGGCAAAACAATGCCGTCCGGTTCGAAGTCCGGGATGACGGCAAGGGTATGGACCAAGGGAAGATTGACCAGCTCCTGGAGCCGACCCGGAAGGGAACCGGCGGCATCGGTATTTTCAACACCAACCGGCGTCTGATCCAGTTGTACGGCCAGGGTTTGTCCATTGTAAGCGGGCCTAATGAAGGGACGAGAGTTTCCTTCTCCATTCCCGACGATTGAAGGATTTGGCAATGCGTTAAGAGGATGCAGGCTCTCCCGGCAGCGGCTCATTGTCGGAGAAGAGATGCGGATTCTCCTTCAGCATGTCCGACAGCACCTCGTTCATCCGGACCGTATCGCATACCCACATGAGAGCATCCCCCAGTTGGCTCCGGCGGATGGCTCCCGCACGCTCCAGCACTCCCTCCACCTTCCAGAAGTGAAGGGACCAGCGGAGCCCGCAGTGCCGGCGGGACGGTACGGGAATTTCCCTGCCGTCCGGCAGTACGGTGACCAGCGGTTCATGCCCGTCGGTCAGCCGTCCGGGAATGTCCACCCACTCTTCGATCCCGTGGATGAAGGTATTGCGCTTCAGGTCTACCCCCACCAGCAGAATGGTAGCCTTGCGGTCCAGCAGCTTGCCCCAGGGGGATTCCCGGTGGCAGGGGGTATCATAACACTCTGCCCCCTCTACATATTCCGCCGCCTCCCGTCCCAAGGCCGCAACCGAATGGGTAGGATGCAGCGAGCGGATCACCCCGGGGCGCTTGCGGAACAGCTCGGTGAGAATACCCACGCAGGAGGGGGAATCCTCAACCGAATAGCGGGGGTTGTCCGCGTTGATATAGGACCAGGTATGGGTGGGCAGCACAAGCAGGCCGTCCTTCATATAGTCGGACAGCGCATCCAAGACGGTATCCGCTCCGCCGTCCACCTGGCCGATGCTTTTCATGGAGGAGTGCATGAGCACAGTCCCCTCCTTGGGAATTTGGGCTTCCTCCAGTTGCTTGAACAGGCTTTCTTTGGTGTGCATCGTATGTTCTCCTTTATTGTTGTCGATGGTTACTCCAACTCCAGCACCGAACGGCTGCTGATATAAGTGCCGCGGTCAATGCCCTGACAGATGGCCTTCATGGAGCCGGGTTGGTCAAAATTGAATACATGCATGGGCAGCTCGTAGTCCCGGGCGAGGATGAATGCCGCCTGATCCATCACTCGCAGGTCGCGGGAGAGCACGTCATTGTAGTGCAGGGACACGAACCGCCGCGCCGTTTTGTCCTTGCGGGGATCGGCATGCAGCACGCCGTCCACCCCTTGTTTGGCCACCAGCAGCGCGTCGCAGCCGGTTTCAATGGCCCGCTGCACAGAGGGATAATCCGTCGTTACATAGGGCTGACCGTTGCCTCCGGCAAAAATGACGATGTAGCCTTTTTCCAGATGGTGCACGGCCCGTAACCGGATGTAAGGCTCTGCCACGGATGCAACGGGAATGGCGGTCATCACCCGGACCTCCCGGGTGGTTTTGGACTTCAGCACTCCCCGCAGCATCAGACTGTTAATGACAGTGGCCAACGTCCCGATGTTGTCCGCCTCCGCCCGTTCGATTCCCCAGGCTTCCCCCATATTGCCGCGGAAGATATTGCCGCCCCCGATAACCAGCCCCACCTCTACCCCCAACTCTACCACAGACAGAATCTCGTTGGCGATATGGTCCAGCCGCTCCGGCTCGAATCCGAACTCCGATGCTCCAGCCACCGCCCCTCCGCTCAGCTTAATCAATACCCGTTTGTACCTGGTCATACAACCGCCTCCTTATCAAATAAAAAAACACTAAAGCGGCTGCCGCTTTAGTGTCCCCATGAAGCAAATATATGAAATGACCAACCTCCGGGCTGAGACTGAACAGGTCCGTATCCGGTGCTGGCGCTTCATACTCTCACCCCTTATTCACTATAAAAAATCAGGTTTCCAAGATTTCTCTGATTTATTCTATACCGGGCTGCGGAGGAATGCAACACGCCAAAAAGGATTTTCATCCCACATCCCTATACAAGGCCGGTTGTTACCCTTCTCTGCCGGTAGCCCACAGAATCCGCGGGTCCACCTGCCGAACGAGGCGATACGCATAAGGCGCGAAGCCGCGTCGGGGCCAAAACCGTGAGGACTCCAGATTGGTGATTCTCCAATCCGTCACACAGTTCACAAACCCTGCCTGGCGCGCATGGACGAGGCCATAACGGGTAAGCGACTTGCCCACACCCAACCCCCGGGCATGGGGAGCAGTGGCCCCCACCTCCAGGCAGATGCACGAGCCGGGCATCATCATATCGGACTCCGACTCCTCCGCCGGAAAAAAGGCCTGAAATCCAAGCAGCTCGCCGTCCTGGACAGCCACCCATAAAAACCCGGATTCATCGTCAATGAGAGCCGCATAACCATCCTCAAATCTCTTCCGGTCTTCGGCATAAGCCACACCCCAGACAGGCTCCTGAGCCTGATGCTCCATGATATATACCGCCGCTTTCCGTATAGCTGCTTCGTCCTCCTTCCGCGCCAGACGGATTTCTATACCGCCGGCCCGTTGAGGCAATTCAAGCTCCGGGGGAATCGTCTGCACCCCATGCACCTGTTCATACCCGAAGCCCAGCCGCAGCCACCCGTCCATAGCTCTGGCATCTCCGGCAGGCACCAGCGCATAATGCCGAAAGGCACCGCGCTTCACCCATTCCGCCGCAGCGGCGGCATACAAATCACGGTACAGCTCCGCACTTTCCCCTTCGGCAATCGCCGCTCCGGCATAGGCCACCCATACATGGCGCTCACGGAGCTTATCTGTTTCCAGCTTGCCGATGAGATAACCGGCCAGCTTCTCTCCCCGGAACGCAGCCACTCCGACGGCTCCCGGCGGGGCCAGAAGATCCTCTATCATCCGGGCGGCCTGCTCCGGTTCCTCGAACCTCTGCTGCAGGACAGGTGTGCCCTGCCTCTCAGCCGCATGGCGCGCAGCCAGCAGGCGGCCCGCGGCTTCTGCATAGGAAGATTCAAATCTGACGATCCTCATTGGCTTCCCTCATTCCCGTATATAAATAAAAAAGCCTGATCGCATCAGGCTTTAGTTTTATAAAAAAGAGTCCGGATTTCCACCAAGACTTCAATCTAAATGATAACACAACCGTTATGAACAGTCTAGTAAAATTGGAGCAAACTGGTAAGATAGGGGTACCGGTATATCTGCAAGGCGCGCCTGCAAAAGGAGCATATCAGTGAAAGGACTTGATCTTTGCGAAGCATTCTATTGGGAGGTGGTAAGGCCGATTATAGCCCACCGCTTTCCGTCTTTATTGGAGCGGCACGCAGCCGGATTGATTGGGTACGGCTCAGATGTGCTGGGGCATGATGATGAATGGTCCCGCGATCACGAGTGGGGAGCCAGATGCCATATCTGGCTAACCGAAAGAGATTATGCGGAGCATGCTGCCGGATTGGACCGGGCCTTGACTGAAGAAGTACCCGTCTCATTTCGAGGCTGTCCGGCCCGGTTTACCCCGGATGAAGCCGGGGAGGTCCTTGTTCCTCATAAGGACAGCACCGGTCTGCATCATGTCGCCATCACAACCCTTTCCCGCCACATGCACATCCAATTGGGAATGACTGCTGCGGAGCCAGCCTGGGTGGATTGGCTGGTTATCCCCGAGCAGAAGCTGCTGGAATGGACTCGGGGGCGGATATTTATAGACCCTCCGGGGGAAATTACCGCCTTGCGCAAAAGGCTGGCTTATCTGCCGGAAGGGGTTTGGCTGTACAAGCTGAAGGAGGCCTGGAGCCACTTTGGAGGATTGTATGTGCCGGTACTCGCGGACCGCAGGGGGGACTCCTTCTCCGCCCGGCTTGCCCTCAACCGGCTGGCGGAAAAAGCGGTGCAGCTGATCTTTTTGTACAATCGACAATACCGTCCTGGCACCTATAAGTGGATATCCCGGGAGCTTGCCCGGATTGGTCCCGCCGCCGCTCGGCAAGGCCGGATGCTGGAAGCGGCCATCTTGGAGCCGGATGCCGCCCAGGCTGTCCACCGGATCGAAGAGGTTCTGGAGGAGCTGGCAGACCTGCATAACCAGCTCCGGATTACGGCTCCCGTCAAGCTGGAAGCTTCGCATCCCTATGCCCGTGGTTTGCAGGACCGTTCCTACAGCTCCTTGGAGAAAGTACTGACAGCCTCCTTGTCCCCGGAGCTCTGCCAGTTGGAGATTCCGGGCGGTGTAGACCAGTTTGTGACCAGTCCCTATATTCTTGTATGGGCAGAGCATTACAGCAAATTCAGAACGTTGTATCAAATGAAGGCTGATATCGACCGCACGGGAATCGGCGACATGATGGTCTGATGACGTCTGCCTGAACATCACACATTAAAGGACGCTCCACTGGGAGCGTCCTTGTTTGCGTTACGGCAGGTCGATAAGCATGAAGCTGGCTCCCGCGGCCGTGTTCAGGTTAAGCTCCTCCACACCGCTGATCCGGGCGGCATCCCGCTTCCCGAGCTGCTCCTCTCCGTTCAGCGTCAGCTCACCCTCGATAACGAAGAGGTAAATCCGGCGCCCTGCTTCCTGCCGGAAGGTGAGGGTTTGCCCTGCCTCCAGCTCAGATAGGTAGAGGGTCAGATCCTGGTGGATAAACACAGTTTTGTCAGAATGGGTTGTGTTGGAGACAACCGGCAGCAGACGGTTTTTCATGGCGGACAGATCGTAGGCGATCTGCTCGTAGGATGGCTGCAAGCCCTGCTCGCCGGGCATAAACCACAGCTGGAGGAAGTTCACTTCCTCCTCCCCCGATGGATTTATCTCCGAATGGACAATCCCGGTACCAGCGGTCATCCGTTGAACCTCACCACGCCGGAGCACCTCCCGGTTCCCCGTGCTGTCCTGATGCTGGAGCTCCCCCTTCAACACGACGGACACAATCTCCATTTCCTTGTGGGGATGGGAGCCGAAGCCCTTCAGCGGGGCGACAAAATCATCGTTGAACACCCGGAGCGGACCAAAATGCATATTGTCCGGATCGCGGTACTCGGCAAAGGAAAAGCTGAAATTGCTTTGCAGCCAACCATGGTCTGCGGAGAATCTGTCTGCTGCAGAATAGACGTTAATCATTTGTGATCCCTCCATTTCGTATATCTGTATTATAGAGTTATTTACTTACTATTGTCAAGCGACTAATATATGTGTAGTAAAATTCATGGGTTTTTACATTTGGGGCATACTGCTAATTAGGCCTTTTTGGAGGGTGCACACTCTCCGGTCCAACACACCTATAAAGGACGGACCCCAAAATATGATGAATACTGTATCGTTTGCGGTGCTGGCCCTAATAGCTTTAGCTACCCTCATCTTTTTTATTGTCCGGACTAAAAGCTACTTCATTGTATTCCTGTTCTTAGCGTATGTCGGCATGATCTACGTCTTCGAATATGTCATTCTGGTCCTGTTCCATTCCTATACCTATCATCCCCGGATGCTGCCAGACCCGTATATGGACAGCATGATGGGTGCGTTTATCTCCAATTTCCTGACGGTCCCTACCCTAGGCCTGGCCATGGTGATTTACCGGCTGAGGTTCCGCTGGGCCATCCTATTTTCTTGTTTAATGATTGGGATTGAGTGGCTGTTTTTGAGGCTGGGAATTTATGAGCATGAATGGTGGAGACTGTCTTACTCCTTCGTCGCGTTTATTTTCTTCTTTTGGCTGGTTAGCTTTTGGGCGCGCCGAGTTGAGCACGGAAACCGCCTCTTCCAATACGTCAGCCTGCTGATGTTTTCCTTAAGTGTCCTAAATACGCTGGCATTTGTAAGAATGCTAGTGAACATAGGTATTTTCGAGCCGGGATTTTTTGAAAATCCAACACGGGATGATGTTGCCTTCACGGTTCCGTATGTTTTCCTGAAGGGGATCCTCCTGACAAACGCCATTTATTGGACGCGGAAGCTCCGGTGGACCTTGGCAGTTGTGGCTGTTCTGCTCGGCCTCCACTATGTTCTCGTCAGCGCGGGTATTCTGAAGCTGTTTATCTCCCCATGGACCTACTGGCCGATTTACACTATCAGCCTTCTGGTTGGAGCCGGACTCATTTGGTTGGCGATGCGGCTCCTCCGCCGTCCTGCCGGTTCCGCTCCCGGTATTGGCCGGGGGTGATCCCCTCCTGCTTCCGGAAAAAGCGGATAAAGTTCTGCGAGTTGTTATAGGTCAGGCGTTCGGCGATGTCCTTTATGGGCATATCCGTTTCCACCAGCCACCGCTTGGCCATATGAACCCGGTAGGCGGCCAGGTATTCGCTGAACAGCTGGTTGGTCTCCCGCTTGAACACACCACTGAGATAATGGGTGTTGTAGTGCAGGATCGAAGCACATTCCTCCAGGGTGAAATCCGTATCAAACCGTTTGTGGATCATGTCGATCATAGCCTCGGAAAGATTGCGGTACTGGGAATCCCCCCGCTCCTGGAAGATGCGGGCCAAAGGTGCCACCAGACGGCGGGCAAACCATTTTTCGATTTCCCCTGGCACATACAGCTGGAGCAGCTCATTATACAGCTGGGCATACTCCTCCGCCTCCAGCTGGGACAGCGTTATCCCGGACTCCTGCATGAGGATCATCAAATCGTTCAGGAGGCGGACCAGCGCAATCTGGTATTCACCCGGGCTGCGCTCAGCTGAGAAGGTTTCCTCCATCCATTGATGCAATATTCCAAGCGCCTTCTCCTCATCCGCCAGCTTCACCGCATCCGTCAGCTCATGCAGCAGCTGCCGCGGATAATGGTACAAGGCGGAATGATGGCCCCGGTTGACGTCTGCAAAATGGATGGTTACCCCTGTTCCCAGCTTCAGGCGGTGCTTCAGGGCATCCGCCGCTTCTCTGTACCCCCGTGCGGACTCCCGCACGCTTCGGAAGGGCAGACTGATGCCCATACTGATGGATAGCTTCAAATAAGCTTCCATATTCCGCCGCATGGTTTCAGTCAGGGAAAAAACATGCCGGCGGAACGCATCCTCCGTCATCCCTGCCGCCCCGATCAGGGTAATTTGGGTTTGGTCCAGAGTGACGGGAGGAAAGCAAATCTCCGGCCCCAGACTCTCCTCTACGATATTATTGGCGGCAAACAAAAGAAGATCAGCATCTCCCGGGGAATACGGGGTTCCCTCCAGAGTATCGGTCTGCATGGCCACTACGGCCAGCCTGTCCCACTGCTTCATCCGTTCCCCCAAGCCGTAACGGGCAATTTGCTCCCCGATCTCCGACTCCTTCAGCTGGCCCTGATACAGCTTCATCAGAAACAGCACCCGCAGCTGCCGGGTGTTGATGGAGATTTCCTTTTTCATATAGGAGTTAGAGGCTGTTAAATGGTCCAGGTGCTCCTCGATCATCTGAAATTCATTCTGTGCCCGCACAGGCTGGCGCTTGCCGATCCGCTGCAGAAGGCTTTGAATCGGGGTATACATGCTCCTGCTGCCCAGCCAGACGAAACACAGGGTAACAGAGACGATGGCCAGGAATATAATCAGCATCACCCACGCCAGCTGTGTGGATTGCGCCGACATCAGGTTGAGATCCGTTACCAGCACGTAGATCCACCCGTTGTAATCCGAGCGGACATAAGTAAGGGTATAGTCCCCCCGGCCTGCCTCGACCTCCATCTGGCCGCTCTCTTCCGTCAGCCTATCCAGAGTTTCCTTGGTGATATAGCCCGTATCCATGGCGGACATGCCGGTCAGGGCCGGGTCGCGGTGGAACAGCAGATGCCGGTCGGGCCCGATAATAAACATATCCTGAAAATCCGACTCCAGATCCACCCATTGATCCAGGCGGCAGCTAGGGATATAGGCCATCGCCAGGCCCCGCTTTTCCGAGCTGCGGACGGGGAGTTTTTTGGACAGGGCTATGGTATACTTGCACCCGGACACCTCCGAGGACGGAGATCCCAGAGATCCCGTCTGCCGCAGGGACCAGCTGGAGTCATACGGGAGGTCGTTGAATGCCAGAAGCGCGTCCTTGGCGGGGAATTCTTCAAACTCATAGAGACGCTCGTTGTTAATCAGCCAATTATCGCTGAAGTTCAACAGCACCACGTCCGTCACCGGAGAGCCTCCTGACTGGAGGTTGCTGAGATTTTTGCGGAAGCTGTTGTTCAGAGCAAACTCCCGGCTGGTAATGGGCTGGTACAGGGCATCCTGCACGGCGGCGGAATTCACCACCTGGTTGAGGTTGGTATCGGTGTTTTTCAGCACCTGCTCCACGTTGCCCGCCAGCTGGCGGAGCAGATCATGGCTGGTCTGATCCAGATGGGAGCGGATTTCACCGCTGGATTTCATATAAGAGAACACGCCGAACGCCAACACCGGAATCACGCCGATGGCGAACCCGAACCATAATAAACTGCGGTAAATGCTTCTATGCTTCACTATAAGGACCTCCGGTAAAACCATGCTGTTCGAAGCTGGTTAAAGTGTACCACATCGCCGCGATTTCGTTGAGGCAAGCAGGGTGATATCAGGTATAATGGGCAGGAGAAGAAGTCCGGCGAACATCCGCTCACGTAACATCAAGCTGCATCCGCGGCGCCGGTCCCCCTTGTGTGTGGGTTACGCCGTTAGTGATGAAACCAACAGATTCATAAAACCCTGCCGCCTGCGGGCTGGCGGTTACCTCAATACGCAAGCCGCGGCTCGCAGCGTCTTCGATCAGGGCAGTTGCAACGCCTTTGCGCATCCAATGGGGATCTGTGAACAGATCCTCAAGCTCAAGGAAATCATCAACAGGACGTGCAGACGCAAAACCGACCACACGTCCGTCCACAACAGCAACACGCGCGAACGGCAGCATGGAATCGTCCCACTCGAGCCATTCCGGATGGGCAGCGAAGAGCTCACGGGCACCCTCATAGGTCAGCGAAGCGCAACGAAAGATACTGCGCAGTGTATCGGCATCGCCGCCGACTGCACTTCTAATGACAATTTTAGCCGAGATATCATTCACCGCAGATTCTCCTTTTACGAGCATCAATCAACTTTACCTTACATGTGTCACCAGGAGGTTTTAAAAAGGATATGAGCCGTTTCCGGTCTTACTTCATGATACCGCTTCTATTGGGCTTAGGGCTAGTCCCGGCCGGCTTGGCCGGCTGCTCCGGGCCGCCAGCCGGAGACCCGAAGGAGGAGAGTGCCGAGCCTCTCCGCATCACCGCCATGGCCTATCTGATGAATGCGGGGAACCCCTCGGAAACCCTCAAGCAGCTGATTGAGGAAAAAACCAATACCAAGCTTGACATCCAATGGGTGCTGGACAGCAACTATGACGAAATCATGGAAGCCTCCTTCGCAGCAGGGACATTGCCGCAGGTGGTCTATATCAAAAACCAGGTTTCCTTCCAGCAATACCGGGACGCCATGAAAAGCGGCTACTTCTGGGAGGTCGGCCATCTGTTTAAGGACTACCCCAACCTGAGCAGGCTGCGGCCGGAAATCCTGCAGAATACCGCCGTGGACGGCAGGGTGTATTCCATCTATGCGGAGGTGCCTTCCTCCCGCCAGGGCATCATCTACCGCAAGGATTGGGCGGACCGGCTGGGGATTGAGGCCCCGTCTACCGTAGAGGAGCTGTACCGGATGATCAAGGCCTTCACAGAGGATGATCCTGACGGCAACGGGTTGCCGGACACCATCGGCTTGGCGGACCGCAGCGATCTGGTCTTCGGCGCCTTCAAAACGGTGTCCTCCTACTTCGGCACCCCCAACAATTGGGGGCTGGCAGAGAATGGGCTGCAGCCGGAATTCCTGTTCCCCGGCTACCGGGATACAATGGACTTCTTCCGCAGGCTGTACCGGGAAAAGCTGATTAACCGGGATTTTACCATCATGAGCAAAAACGATCAGATTAACCTGCTGCTAACCGGCAAAGCAGGCATGTACATCGGCTCCATGGAGGATGTGCAGACCTTCTCCCGGAAGCTTGCCGCCCATGACCCTGCTGCTGTCCTGGATGTCCAGAACCGGATTGAAGGGCCCCGGGGAACAGGCGTATGGGGACTGCCCGGTTATATCTCGGCGGTGGTTTTCCCCAAATCCTCCGTCAAAACGGAGCAGGAGCTGCGGGCCATTCTCGGCTTCTTCGACCGGCTGATGGAGCCGGAGATGGCGAATCTGGTCACCTATGGGGTCGAGGGTATCCACTATACACTGGTGGAGGGCAAGGTGCTGTCCAGTGAAAACAGGCAGCTGCTGGAGAAGGAAGTGATTCCCTATGCCACCCTGCTGCAGCGCGGAAACGGCCATGACACCGGGATCCGGGATTCCTACTTCACCTTGCCCGTCCGGCAGAAAGCGGCACGGCTGGTTCAGGATAATGAGGCCATCGTTATCCAGGACCCCACCGCCGCCCTGGATTCCAAAACCTTCGCCGAAAAGGGAACCCGCCTGGCGGATATGATCCGGGACGCCACCTATGCCTACATCCTGGAGGAGGGCTCCGGCGACGCCGGATTTACGGAGGCGGTGGAGAAGTGGCGTCAGGAAGGCGGCAGCAGCATGATTGCCGAATACAACGAGGCATACCGGCAGCAGCAGGCTGGGGACCAGCTCTCCCGGTAAACCTGATGCTCCGGCAGAGGTTCTGGCCGCGGGGGTTTTCGGGCCGATTAGCCTGGTTTTTCGGAAGTTAGCATTCCAAGCCGAAGATTTGCCGCGGAAATAACGGCTCTGATGTCCGGCTGCATTTCTAACGGCGGCCACAGCCGCTATTTCCGCAAATTCGCTGCTTCCCGCATTCTAACGGCGGCCACAGCCGCTATTTGGACCAAACAGCCTGCGGGATGCCCGTTTGGAGCGGAATAACGGCTCCTGCTTCCGTTAGAATTTCAAACCCCGGGTTTTCGGCTAAATAGCGGCTCTCACTTCCGTTAGAAAATCCGACGACGACGGAGCGACCTAGTTACTGCGATAAGCGGCAGCCACCCCGGATAATATCCCCTCAGTTGCCGCATGGCCATATTATTTCCGTCCCTCGCACACTCCCAGCGCCGTCACCAGCGCCCGCCCCAACAGCAGGAGCCCTGCCGCAGCGTTGCGGAGGGCTCCTATTTTTGTTACGGCGGCAGATTACCGCTTGATCTTCAGCTCCTGCCCAATGTAGATCAGGTCAGGGTTCGCGATGATGTCCTTATTCCATTCATACAGGGTCCGCCATTGGTTGGCGCTGCCCAGCAGTGCCTTGGCGATGGCGCTCAGATTGTCGCCGGCCTTCACCGTATAGGTGGTGTAGGACGGAGCGGCTGCGGGCTCCTGAGGGGCAGCCGGCTGTTCTGCGGCCGGTTGTTCGGCTGCAGGGGCTTCCGGTGCGGCAGGCTGCTCCACAGCAGGTGCTTCCGGCGCTTCCTTGTACGCAACCGCCAGCTCCAACAGCTGGGTGCGGTTGCCGCCGCCTACGGTGCCGGTATGCTGGATGCCGAAGCCGCCGAAAGTATTGCCGCCAACAGAAGCAGACAAGGATACTTCATTGGGCAGCTTGGCTTCCTTTTGATCGGAGCTTTGGGCCGTGGCCGAGGTTGCCTTTGCATACAGGGTGTTGTTCTCTACCCGCAGGTCAATGGTGGCGCCCGGGTTAAATGCTGTGGTGGATACGGACTCGCTGATGGGCTTACCCGCTCCGTTCACGTATTCATACAGGGTGTAGTCTGTAGCAATCCCGTATTTGGTGGTCCGTTCAATACGAAGCGCATAACCGGTTTGGGTAGCGGCATCGTATTTGATGTAAACCTCCAGATATTGTCCGTTCGCGCTGCCGAAGCCTTGGCCCGCGGTTTTCTCCGGGTTGAGCTTCAGCTGGAGAGACATATCCCCGAAGCGTCCGTCCAGCGGGTACAGCAGGCGTCCGCCGCGTCCTGTGGTCAACAGCCCTTGGCTGTCCGCTGCCCCGTTAATACCCTTGGTATAGCTCCAGGCGCTTTTTTCCTCTGCCTTCCACTCTACCTTCTGGTCCTGGGGATAGAGAGTATCCACAGTCCAGACACCACTCAGAAGCTTCGGCTGCCAGGTGGTGGAGAAATGCTCGAAGGTGGTGCGGTAGTTATACTTCTCGATGCCAGTGCCGGAGATATCTTCCAGAGTAATGGCTCTGCTGCTGACAGCGGTAACTGCCGGGCCTTCATGGCTCCGCAGATGCTTGGGCTGAACCGATGCCATCACATAATAGCCCACATCGCCCACTGTAAGCGCGTAGGTGCTTAGTGGTTTATTCCCGCGGGATACGGCCATTTCCACCGGATTGGAGCCGTTCTTGTCATCTACACGATACCAGGTAACGAGAGACTGATCGGCTCGTACTCCCTTTTCGTAAGACAGGTCCAGACCATATTGAACGGATACGGTACCGTTTTGCGGCTCGATCAATACAGGTGCTTGGGTAAAAGCAGGTGCATCAATAAAGGACGGGGATACGGTAACCACCGCCTGGTTGGAAATTCCATTATCAGCAGTAGCGGTTACGGTCACCTTAACCGGCTCCTCGCCGGTGTTGCGTCCCTCCACCTTCACACTTGCTCCGGTGGTGGCGGAGAGTACAGCAGCATCGCTGTTGATGGACCAGGTAATGTTCTCGCTGGCGCTGGCCGGGAATACACCGGCGGTCAGCTCGGCAGAGCCTTCACCCGTGCGGATGGCAGCGGACTGGGTGACGGAGATATTGATGGGCAGATCCTTCTCTGCTGCAGCGACGGTCTTCATACCAGCAGGATCCCAGTTGTCCTCACCCTTCAGCAGGCTGTAAACGGAATAAGCCTTCAGCTGCTCCTGGTTCAGAACCGTGCCGTTTTCCTCCGGCAGAATCGTGTAGGGTTTACCGTCCAGCGTAATATTGTAGGCATACGATTTAATGTTGCTTGCCGGATATGGCGCCCATTGAATGGACTCCAGATTGCCGTTCAGATCCTTGAAGCTGTTGTTGATCAGGTACAGGGTGGAGGAATTTTTGGCCAGGAACAAATCTTGGCTGTCGGCAAAATCAATCTCCCACACGCAATCGATAAAGGCCATCCCTTCCTTGCCAGCGGCATAGATCGGCTTGTTGGTGAAGTTGTGGAGGGTCGTGTTCTTCATCAGCTGAATCACACCGCCGCCCATGTAGTCATCTGTACCCTGCACATAGGAGTTTTCGTAGTATACCCGTTCCACTTCGCCAAGGGCAAGAGTGTCCAGCATGCTCACGAAACGAACGTTGTCAAAGGAATAATGGTCCAGCTTCTTTTCCTTGTTGGCCGCTCCAATAACATAGGCTTGAGTAATGGTGGAGGAGCGCTTCTCCTGGTTTTTGGAAGAATCGCGGGGATAGACCAGATCCACATTGCAATAGTTGCCGATGGTCAGATTCTCCGCATGGAAGCCGGTTCCGGTAATGAAGATGGTCTCGGCGGGAGAGGAACCGCTGGCGCTTTCGGCACCGATGGTATGCCCCCGGTTATCCGCCAGCACCACATCGCGGGCGTCTTCAGCAAGGCCGATCAGGCTGACCCAGTCTTTATCCACATACAGGCCCCGGTCATGCAGGGTCCCGTTCATTTGGTACACATCAGGCTCGATATAAATGGTCATCGGCTCAGCCTGTGTGCCGTCCACGGCGGCGGCTACCGCTTCATGAAGGGTTTTGAATTGAAAGGTGGCCGGATTGCTTGCCGTAAGAGCGCCGTCTACATACAGGGACTTGGCACCCAGCACCAGCTGCTTGCCGTTTTTGGCCGTAATGGTTACCCCTCCTGTCTCAGCTTGAACATTCAGCGCCTGGTATGTAAACATACACGTAAAAACCAGCGCCAGACAGATAAACCGGATGAATCTTGTTTTCATGTCCTCTCCTCCTGTTGGGTAGCGGGCGTTCCTTAAAGCAGTTTAAGGCCCTGCCACCATTAAAGCCCATGGAGACGGTTACGGACATAATCACTAGCGTACCCAAGCCAAAAAACCCCGTTATAACGGGATTTTTCCTCATGAAGAGGTGGATTTGGGATTATGACCGGACATATTGATTATGGAATGAACTCCGGATCGTTGCGGCAATACCCTCCTCATAAGAAGTCCCCGGTATGGCCCCGATCAGCCGCTCATACTTGCCTCCGCTAAGCCGCAGCGGTTCTTCCGTCAGATACAGCATCTCCACAATTTCACCCATGACAGGAACGAATCTGCCGAGCAGAGACAGGCTGGCTCTGCCCAACGGAATGACAGGAAGCTTGGAGCCGCTGGCCCGGCGGGCAATGCGAACCAGTTCCTTTCCCGAGATTGCGCCGTTACCTGGAATATTCCATTCCTGCCCATAGGATTGGTCCCTCTGGGCAATGTTGACAATCATATGGGCCGCATCCGGCAAATAGACATATTCCCGGGGCACCCGCATATTGCCGATAAAAAAAGCCAGCTTTCCGGCCGCCACCGCTGCCAATGTTGATCCTAGATAAGAAGCCTCATTGGCCGTAGGTCCATAATAATCCGGGAGCCGGACGATCAAAGCCCGCGCGCGGCTCCAACGGCTCCCCATGACCATTTCTCCGAATGCCAGCCTAATCCTGCCCTTCCGGGTATGGGGCTGCTTCGGATGCTCCTCAGTTACCGGAGTCGCCTGCCGTCTGCCATAAGGGTAAATGCCATCTACCGCCACTACCTTGAGGCCCAGACGGTCCGCCGCCTCCAGCACAGCCTCACCCAGCGGGATCAGCTGACGCTCCATCTCGTGGTACGGAACATTGGCGCAGTGGAAGAGGACCTCCGCATCTGCGGCGGCGGATACTATATCTTCCGGATTGAAGGCATTTCCCACCGCCAGCGACAAATGGGCAGGATACCCTAAAGATCCGGCCAGGCTCTCCAGCTTGCTGCGGGATCTCCCGAAGGCAATAACCGGAATCCCCCGTTTCACAAGCTCTTCTGTAATAGCAGCTCCCGTACCTCCTGAAGCACCGACGACGATTGCCTTCTTCATAATAAATTCCTCCTTTTGAATTTGTAATTGATCAATCAATAACTTGTTGTCTCCACTATACCAGCATTTTTGTTATTGATCAATCAATAATTATAAAAGAAGAAAAAAAGACCTTTAAAGGCCTTTACGTTTCCATCAACTCCGGCAAACCCAGCGCCATGGCAATGTTGCAGAGCATGCCTCTGGCCAGAAACAGCATGGTGCGCTCCTCAGGATTGGGGATGCCATGCTTCCTGAATGCATCCAGAACAATGCCGCGCACCTCCCTAAGGCCCTTTTGCATCACTTCGCGGATGGGAGCATCCGGGATGGTCTGCGCCTGCATGTGCAGGAGGGTCTCCGGTCTGTGTCCTGCCAGAATCTCTTCATATGCTTCAATGAGCTCCTGCTCGAGGCTGCCGGCACCAACGGAATCGGCCACTTTCCGGAAGGACCCGGCTATGCGGGCCCAAGCCGTCTCCAGCGCGGCAAGCAGCAGCGCCTCCTTGGTATCGAAAAAGCGGAACACGTAGGGCTGGGAAATCTCCGCCCGCTTCGCCACATTGGCGGTGGTGGCTTTATAATAGCCGATTTCCGCAAACACCTCGATCGCCGCCCGGATAATCTCTTCACGGCGGTTAGCGGAGGCCCCGTTTTGCTTTGCCATATGAAAGCTCCTTCACTTGTATTAATTGATTAATCAATTAATAGTGTAGCAGGAATGCTCCGCACAGCGCAACATTCCCGGCCCGCGGACGGATTCTAAGGGCCAAAGATTATTCCTAGGCTTCTCCCAATCTGCGGATTCCATCTGCAATGGAATTATACTGTTAAGCAGACATGGTCGGCTGCCCTCCCGGCGGCATGGACCTGGCTTAGGGCTGCCGCCTCCGGAGTGCCCGGTATTCATTGGGGGTGATGCCCTCCACCTTTTTGAATACCCGCAGGAAGGTGGTCCGGCTTAGGATACCTACCTGTCCGGCAATTTCGTGAACCTTCAGATCAGTGGATTCCAGCAGCTCGCAGGCCTTGCGGACCCGCACCAGATTAATATAATCCGTGACGTACAAACCCGTTTTTTCCACAAACACCCGTGACACGTACTTTTCGGACACGCCCATTTCCGCGGCAATCTGCTCCAGCCCCAAATCCCGGACATAGTTGTCCCGGATGTACTGCTCGATCAGAGACACCAGATTCCCCGGCTTCCTCCCCTTCTGCGACTGCGTGATCTCCAGCACCCGGCTGTAAAACTCCAGCAGCAGCTCCTTCAGCTCATCCGGCTCCCGGAGCATACGGCCGGAGGGAGCCTCCAGCAGCAGCTGGAATTCATCCTTGTCGGCCATATCGGCCTGAAGCCCTTTTTCAGATAAAAAGCGGATTCCCGAGGTGTGCATATCCTTCAGCAGGGCCAACTGCTGCTCGTAGGAGATACCCCCGCCCGCATTCCTCTCCAGAATCGCCTCCACGGTTTCCCGCAGAGTTTCCTCCTCCCCCAGCTTCAGACTGTTCAGAATCCGCTGCTCGTCATATAAGGAATATTCATACCGGCCGAGGCATCCGTCACACATCCGGCTGCCGTACAGAATCTCGAAGCGCTGCTCTTTATCCCGTTTGGTGATGGCGGTCATGGCTTCATTGAAGGACACACCGATATCATTGATCCCTTCGTAATAGGTGCCGATTCCCACCGCAATGTCATAGTACATCCGCATATCGTAGGCGAACACCCCCAGCATCTGCTGGAACGCATCCTTCATTTGCGCTGCTTGGCCAGGCTCCGGCACATTGACCAGACAAACGAAGAGATTGGGCCGGTACTCCGCCACATAAGCGGGAAAAGCGCCGGCGAGGAATTTCCAGACTATTTTCTTGATGCCTCCGATGATCAGAGGACGCTCCGTGTCCTGAATATCGGCATAGAAGGGCTCCTTGAAATCAAACAGCACCGTACAGCAGATAAAGCCGGCATGCTCGAAGCCGAAGTCCACCCGCAGGGTCTCCCGCAGGATGGCCTCTTCATTGAGTGTATGGCCCCGCAAGATAAACAAAAGGGAGTATTCCACATATTCGCTGGTATGTTTGCTGTATTTCATTTTGAATTGCCGGTTGCTGTCGGATAGGCGATTAATTCCCTGCAGGATCACATCGAATTCATTGGCGGCACGCTCATGCCCGTCCGTGCCTCCCTCCGGCTCCTGGCTGATCATCCGGCTGATGTTGCGGATGGGATTATAGATGTTGAGGCTGAATACAAATGAGAAGCCAACCCCCATCACAATCAGCACCAGACATAAAAGCAGGGTCATCTCCATAATGCTGCCGGTATGGCGGTTGAACTCCGAATAGGGGGTGAAGGAATAATAGTCCCAGCCGTACAAATCCGACTTGATATGCGCAACGGCATACCGCTTGCCGGCTACCTTCATCTCCCGGGTCGGGCTGCCGTCGCTGAAGGCCTCCGCCAGCTCCGCCTCCGGAACATTGTCCAGATAGCCCCGCTGGTCGTAGAGCCTGTTGCCTTGGCCGTCCAACACCACAAAGGTGGTGGAATCAAACACCGCATTGCCGGCCAGCACCCGCTCCACCGTGGATACGGCCAGATTGACCACCATCACCGCCTGATCGTTGCCCACCCGGTTAAAAAGCACCAGCGGCACCACCTGCTTCGTGTTGATACCGTCCTGGATGACCGTGGTGGCCGGAAGAAGGTCGATGAATTTGTCCGTCTGGAGCAGCCCCGTCCAGTAAGCGCTGTCATATTCCTCGTAACGGTACATCCGTTTAAAGAAGGATTCAAAGGAGTTGGCTCCGCCGCTCACATACACATCCTGGTCATCCACATAGACAAAGGTTGAATCGGTAAAGCTGCTGATCACATTCTCATGGCGCTGCAAAATCCGGGGAAGCCTCCACAGCTCCACTTTATCCTCCAGGGTTTGCTTATCCTTGGGCATCAGCAGCCGCTGGACAGTTTCGTCATTCAAAAAATTGACCCCGGTAATCTGGGAGGTTTGAATATACGAATCCATCGCCTCCGAGGCGGTTTCCAGATTGGTGGTGATCCGGCTGGCGAACTCCCGCTCCATCAGGTGGGCCGAATAGCTGTACTCCACAACCCCGATAATGATGATGGGAATCAAAAGGGACAGAAAGCAGCCGAGTATCTTCAGGAAGAGCCGGTTGGATTTGCCCTGTATTGTCCTTCTTCCCGTCCGTCCCCGCTGCCCCATGCTTAGCGCCCCTTTCGATTCTCTGTTATATCTTCACGATGCGGACCTGCTCCATTAATCCGTAAGGCACTGTCCGGTATTCCGGTGTAAACCCCGCTCCCTCTGTCCGGAAGGACTCCCAGCTTGTGGTGGGCTGATCGCCTGCCGCCTGATGGAAAGGGCCGAACATATTGCGCGGACTGCCCATCACCTCCACCTCCAGGTGATTGACGCCTTCCCGCAGGTATCCGGTCAGCTCCACTCCGTCCGCCGCCCGCCAAGGCACATGTCCGGCGGTCTCCCCGTTTATCCTGATCTCCACGGTAACGGCCTCATATTGACCCAGCATCAGCAGCGTTCTCTCCTCCGCCTGGCCTCCGGTGGCGTGGCTGTGGGTAAACTCCATCCGGTATATCATGCTGCCGTTGTAATGGAGATACCCCTGCTGCCCCCAATCCCCCAGAGTGAGCGAGTCAGGCTCCTTGACCAAGCTGCGGCCGGGAGTGACGGCGAAGTCTCCGGTGAGGTAACAGTCCTCCAGCTCCATGTCCGCATGATACGCACACCTGAGCTCCAGCTGATTACGGCCTTGAACAAGTTGGGGCAGACGGATTTTGGTGAAGGCCCGGTCCACAAACCATCCTTGGGGTATGCCCGGCACCTCCTGCCCGTTCAGCCGGATGCGGAACCGTTCCGCCGCCTCCAGCACCAGATACACCTCCGTCTCGGGCACCTCTTCTACTGTAAAGACAAACCGCAGCCCCACCTCCATCCCGTTGGCGGGATGGTACTGTCCAATCCATTTATAACGTTGGGTAATGCCGTTGGCGTACACCTGCCGCATCCCCAAGGTTTGGCGGATGTCCCGCTGGGCCTGCCATACCTGCAGCTCCTCCGACCAAGCCCCGCCTGCGATGCTGTACGAACAGCTGTCCAGGGTCAGCACATTGGGCATAGTCCGGGTGAAGACAAATACCGGCCCCAGATTTGCCTCCGTCCGTTTCTCTGCAACAGGGGCTTGCGCCGCCGGAGGGAGCTCAACTCGTCCTGCAGCAGCATCCTGGCTGTATATCACATAAAGCTTGGAGCCGGCCGGGCCAAAATAGGCTTGAAAACGGATATGTCCGCTGTCTGCTGCCTCCGCCACCACTGCCCGCCGTTCTCCGGTAAGCGGGTCCCATTCCTCCACCTGTCCGTGCACCGCCGCTTCAATTGTCACCTGAAAGGAGCGGTTCCGGTCATTGTTCACCACAAATAAAGTATGTCCCTCATCCGTTTCCTTCAGCAGATAAAGCAGCTCGTACGTTTCCTGATGGCTGGAGGCCTCCCGTATGCTTACTGTACGCGGAAGTGTCTGCTCCAGCAATGCTGTCAGCTCTTGAAGGCCGGTGACCACCGTAACGCCGGGATGGCGGTACAGCTCTCCCGCCGCTTCTGACGGGCGGCCTTCGATCATGGAGGCCTCCGGAGCCATGGCAGTAATGCGTCCGCCTGCCGCCAGGAACTCCTCCAGCAGCCTGCGGGTGCTCTCCAGCATGGTGCGGATGGGCGGCAAAACGATCGTGTTGTAGGCGGCCAGGTTGATCCGCAGCTCCCCGTTCTCTATGCTGCCTGCTTCCGCCATAACCGTCTCATCGCCCAGGTCAAAATCATAATGGGCGCCCAGCAGATGTCGGAGCAGCTCATTAAAGTCATTCCCGTACCGGTCCACTACCGGGATATCCGCATCCAGCCCCCGGCGTATATTTTCATAGGGGGTGGTGCCCAGCATGGACCAGGCGGTGGAGGCGGGATGCAGCACCAGCAGCCGGCGGACAGGCCTCCCTTCCGACAGCACGGCGCCGATCCGGGCGAAGTAGTCCTCTACAAGCCGGTTATATTTCCACCAGGAGGCCTGGTAATTGAAAACAGGGGGATAATCCCGCTTCCGGCAGCCCTTCAGGGAATACAGCGCCAGATGCTGGGAACGCATGTTGACACCAAGCACATACTGCCAGTCTCCCATCCACTTCTGCCCCTCGAAGGTGAAGTGCCAGCCGGTGCAGCCGTAGGTCTCCGAGATGACGAACTTGCGGCCGTATTGATTGGCCACACTGGTGCATTGTTTGACGGTCAGATGCTCCTCCGTCTGCTCGCACAGCATATCGATACCCGGCACCTGCTGGTAGCGGTAATGGGGCATCACCGCGCCGCCCACCCGGGTGGCTACGCCGAGAGCATTCTCCCACAGATAGTGCCCGGTAAAGGCGATGCCGTTTTCCCCGCACCACTCCCCCAGCTGCCGGGAGAAGGCTTCGCTGAACTTCTCCGTGACGGTCCGCCAATAGTCATGGCGGGCCATAGGCGACAGCTCCCCGTCATAGAACAAATAAGGGAGCAAATCCATCATATCATAGCCCCTGCGTTCGATAAAAAAGACGGGCAATCCATAGGTCCAGGGCAGCCAGCCCCGCCCCGGCGTATATTTGCAGTGCCGGTCGTGGACTCCCGGCTCGTCGGTAAAAATCCCTGCCACCCGCTCGGCGAACCGGTCGCCCAGCTCCTCCTTATACCGCTCATACGTAAGCCGGATAAACTGGCGCACCGTGTCCGGATTCATGCTGTCCGGGGGAGACTCGCCGTTGAACCACTCGCTTTTGGTGGATACCTCCACCCGGAATATCAAGAGCACCTCTTCCGACCCCAGCTCCGGATTCTGGGCGGCAGCATCCTCCAGTCGGGTGCAGCTAACCAGCTGCCGCTCCTGTACCCTGGCGCGGAATACAGCCGCCACGTTATGATCCACCGGGTAGCCGAATCCGGCTGCCCGAACCTCCAGCGTCAGCCCCTTGGAGCGGTATTCGTCACCCATGGCGGGAACCTCCCCGCCTGCTGTACCGGATGGCCACCGGTCCTCATCATACAGCCATGCCTTCATGCCCAAATCCCCGGCCAGATCAGCCGAGAGGCGGATGGCATCCATCCACTCCCGGCTCAGATAAGGCGTCTCCAGCCCGTCCCGGGAGTGCATGAAGAAGCCGCCCATCCCCTGGCTGTGCATATCCCGGATTTGGCGCTCCAGCTCCTCCGGCCGGAGCCTGTCGTTCCATGCCCAGAAGGGCACGGAGCGGTATTCAGTGGGAGGATTGCGGAACAAGCCGCTTAACGCAGATTCACGGATCACGTGTTTTCCCTCCGTTCTTCCTGACTATCGCCACTCTTTATTCCTGCTCCAGCTCCAGCGTCCAGCAGACGATCCGCTCCCGCCGCCAGGTGTAGGTGACGTAGACGGTGCTGCCTTGGGCGATCACCGCCGGATAGGAGAATTCCCCGTATTCCAGCGGAATGGTATAGGAGCGGTATTCACCCTCCAGCACCACCAGCTCCTCCCAATTGTCCCCGTTGTCGCGGGAGGCGCTAAGCAATAAGGGCATCCGCGGCCCCCGGTACATCCCGATGGGATTGTAAGCCAGCACCAGAGTGCCGTCTTCCATCCGGGCCAGGTCGATGCCGCTGTTATTGTTGGGCAGATAAGTGCGGTAGGCAGGGGACCAAGTCCTGCCCGAATCGGTCGAATCGCTGCGGTAGATGAAACCCCCTGTGCTGCGCATCAGCATATGGACCTGACCGGGCGCCGATTCCCAAGCGGTTGGCTGGATCAGGCCCATACCGGGTACCCGCGTCCGGGTCTCCCCCTCTGCCAGAGGCTGGTCCCTGGGATGGAGCACCGGCACAAAGGAGCTTTGTGTCCAGGTTTTCCCCTCGTCCGTGGAGATGTCTGCAAAGCTGTCCCATACCTCCCCCTCCAGGGAGGCCGGAGCCAGCCAGGTGCCGTCCCGCAGGGCGATGAGCTTGTTCTTCACTGGCCCCCGTCCGCCCTGGTCGCCGGGCACCAGCTCCTCCGGTGTGCTCCAGGTACGGCCGTCGTCATCCGATACCGTTACCCTGGTTTGCCATTGGGGAATGGGTTTGCCTACCTTGTAATGCAATACGATCCGGCCATTGTCCTGACGGAACAGCACCGGATTCCAGTGCACCAGCTCCGCCTCGTCAACCACCAGCTCCGGCGGGGACCAGACTCCCCCGATCCTGCGGGAGCACCAGATGGCCACATCCGGGTTGCCCTCCTTGGACCCGGCGAAGTATGCAACCAGCAGATCCTCACCAGGCAGAGCGATAACGGTAGAGGCATGGCAGTTATGGAAAGGACGGTCGTCTGTAAACAGAAATTCCTTCAGTTGGGACTTCAGCTTCACGTCTAAACACTCCTTTAAGGAGCTGCGGGGAAATTAGCGGTCCTTTATTTCGCCGCAGTCTCCAAGCTTATAATGCTCCCGAACCAAGGCCGTCAGCGCATGAAGCTGCTCCAGCTCCAGCCGGTTGGCATAGGTTAGGTGGCGGCAGTCCTTCGTGCGGGTATGGAGGCCGATGGGAAGGCCCTCCAGGCTCAAATAATACTTGGCGTTCACCGGGTAATACTGGCTTTCGATCACAGAGGTCAGGCCCAGGAACCACTGCAGATTCCCTGCTTGTTCAGGCCGGTCCGCATAATGCCGGTACATCCAGGCGTAAAGGTCAGGATGAAAATTACCCATCACCCCGCTGTAGCCATGTGCTCCCAGCTTGAGGGATTCCAGCAGGGTAGCGGCATTGGCATTGTACAGCTTCAGCGAGCCGCCCTGCACTGCCGCCAGCTTATCGGCGATTTGGCCGCTGTGGCAGCTGGTATCCTTCAGGAACTGGAATCTGCCCGTGCCTTCGCACCAGGCCAGGAGCTCCGGCGACAGCAGACGTTTGTAGGGGTACGGGCACTCATATACTCCGAAGGGAATCTCCGGCACCGCCTCCAGCAGAAGTGCGGCCCGTTCCTTCCACACCTCGTCCGGCTCCTCCATGGCGGCCAGCCGGTTGCTGACCAGCACAATGGCCTGAACGCCGGTGGCTGCCATCGCCTGCAGCTCGGTAATCTGATCCTCCAGCCTGTCGGAGATATGGCCGGAGGCCACTACCTGAACCCGTCCCGCAGCCCGCTCCCGGACAAAGCGGGCGATGGACACCCGCTCCTCCAAGGACAGCGCGAACATTTCACTGGACTGGCAGACGGCGAACAGTCCTGCCACCCCATGCCCGATATACCACTCCACCAGCTGCTCCAGAGCGTGATAGTCCACCTCCCCCGAATCTGTGAAGGGGGTGATCATAGTGGGATAAACACCAGGGGCAATCAAATTTTGGCTTATACTCATTGTAACGTCCTCCGCCGGTTTTTGATTTTATTTCAGACGGGCCAGGGCATCGTTATAGATCTTCTCGATCTCTGTGGCTCCTGAGTCCTTAGCTTTTTTGATGACGGCGTCATAGTCGTCAATCTTCTTGAGACCCATGACAAACTTGTCATACTCCTGCTCCAGCATGGTGTTGAGGGGCGCCAGCAGCTCCTTCACCCGGCTGGATTCCTCCTTGGTCAGAGGCGGGTCCATCACCGGATCCACATAGGCCTTGTCGTCGGCAATGGTCTTCCAATATTTCTCGTGGATGTCACTCCAGGTGCCCAGAAGCTTCTCCACCTGCACCTGCGGATCCATATTGGCAAAATACGGGGTAAAGCTCAGCTTGCCCGAACCCAGCTCGGAATACATAGCATAGAAGGAGGTGGGCTGGCCTTCCTTAAATTTGGAGACATAATCGGCCTTGAGCTTGGGCTGGCCCTTCTCATCCAGTGTGTGGTGAACCCCTTCCACTCCATAGCTCATGAGGTTGGAGGCTTTCTCCGTATACATCCAGTCGAACATCCTGATCAGTGTTTCCGGGTCCTTGGCCTTGGAGCTGATGGCAAAAATCCGGTCCGAGGACAAGGTGGTGGCATAAAACTCGGCTCTTGCCTTGCCTGTTTTGTTGGTGGGAACAGGAATCAGCTCGAACTTGCCGGCGGGCACCGCTGCCTTCAGCTGCTTGGTGTAATCCAGGGCAAAGCCGCTGTTGTCGAAGAAAAAGAAGGACTTGCCGCTGGTCAGCTTCTCCGTCCACTGCTGCTGGGTAGCGACGGCATAATCCTTATCCAGCACTCCGGAGGAATAGGCCTTGTTGAAGAAGGTGAGCACCTCCTTAAACTCCGGTGTAGCCGGACCAAACACATATTGGCCACCGTTTTTGTCCTTATCGAAATAGATGCCGTTGCCGCCTCCGCCTACCCCGGAACCCAGGGAATAGGACATGGTTTTGAACATTTGGTGCATGGAGGTGCTGCCTTTACGCACCGAAAACGGTACGGAATCCGGATACAGCTTCTTCAGCTCCTGGAGCACGGTGAGGAGCTCGTCATAGCTTTTGGGAACACCCAGGTTATGCTTCTCTAACAGATCCGTCCGGATAACCGGGCCAAAGCCGTTCTTCAGCTCGTTGCGCCCGACGGCCGGGAAGCCATACAACTCGCCGTTGGCGGTAAACTTGGCCATGTCGGGGTACTGGTCCCAGAATTTTTTGAAATTGGGGAGCAGTCCTTTATCCATATATTGCTTCAAGGGAAGGAAGAGCCCGGAGGAGGCAAAGCTGTTAACATCGTTCATATCAATCTGGATAATGTCCGGCAGATTATTGGTGGCGAGCAGTGTCTTTTTCTTGTCGCTATAGTTGCTCTGGGGCACGTTCTCGAACTTCAGCTTGATATTGGTTTGTTTCAGAATTTCCTGCTGTACAAAAGCCTGATTCTTCACCGGCTGGTTAGGATGCTCCGGGAAGGTTACCGTTACCTCTCGTTCCTTGGCGGAAACGGGGTTGGTGCTGGCTCCCCCCGCTGGCGATGCAGATTGGGGTGCGGCGGTCTTCTCCGCCTCCTTGCCTCCCGAACATGCTGCCGCGCCGGTGGCCAGAACTGCGGCTGCTACGGCCAATGAAGCTGTTTTCATCCATCTTTTCGTCATCTGTACAACCTCCCTTTAATGTGTTGAAGCCGGTCGTTTTTCTTTATTGTACCTGAGCTACCCCTTCAATGCCCCCACCATAGCGCCTTTCACAAAATACTTCTGCAGATATGGATACACCACCAGGATGGGCAGCACGGTAATGATGATGACGGCAAACTTGTAGTTGGTGGCCACCACCCGGAAGTTGTTGGAGGAGCTGCCGATGCTGGCGGTTTGGTCGGCGAATTCCCCGGCAATGACAATATTGCGCAGCAGCACCTGCACCGGATACTTGTCGCTGCTGTTCAGATAGATCAGAGACGGGAAGAAGCTGTTCCAGTGATGCACCGCATAAAACAGCACCATGGTGGCCATTACCGGCAAAGATAAGGGAATGATCACCTTAAACAGCACCTGGATTTCGTTAGCCCCGTCCAGATAGGCGGATTCCTGCAGGGCCATGGGGATGCCCTCAAAATACGTTTTCATAATAATCATGTTGAAAGCGCTTATCGCCGGCGGCAGCACAAGAGCCCACATGCTGTTGATCAGGCCCAGCTTCTGCACCACCAGATACAGCGGGATCAGCCCGCCGCTGATGAACATGGTGGCGGCCACCATCATCACCAGGGCATTGCGTCCGTACATATCCTTGCGGGACAGGGGATAGGCGCAAAGCGCCGTCATCGCTACATTAATTACAGTACCCACTGTGGTATAGAGCACCGTATTGCCGTATGCCCTCCAGATGCTGGGGTCCCTCAGCACGATCATATAGGCGTCCCAGGTGATATCCCGGGGATAAAAATTGATCAGGCCGCGGGTCACCAGATTGCCGTTGCTGATGGAGACGATGAAGATGTAATACATCGGGTACACCGTAATGAAAATAACCAGACACAGCAGGATCACATTAATGGTGTCGAACACTTTGGAGCCTAATGACGTTTTCATAATCGCCCTCTCCCTTCTACCATAGGCCGGTTTCGCTGATTTTTCGGGACAGGCGGTTGGCCGAAACCAGGAGCACCAAGCCGATGAGGGCCTGGAACAGCTCTACGGCGGTGCCGTAGCTGAAGTCACTGCCCAGAAGGCCGCGCCGATAGACATAGGTGGAGATGACATCCGCGGTTTCGTAGGTGGAGCCGTTATACAGCAGGATGATCTTCTCGTAGCCGATGTTCATCAGCCGCCCGATGTTGAGAATCAGCATGATGGAGATGGTGGGGGCGATGCCCGGCAGAGTCACCGCCAGCAGTTGGCGCCACCGGTTGGCCCCGTCGATTTTGGCCGCGTCGTACAGCTCCTCGTCCACCCCGGTCAGAGCTGCCAGATAGATGATGGAGCCCCAGCCCATGCTCTGCCAGATGCCCGACCCGACGAAGATGGTCCGGAACCATTCCGGCTTCATGAGGAATTGGATGGGCTCGCCGCCGAACCAGACAATGATCTGGTTGATCAGACCGTCTGTGGTCAGGAAGTTTACCAGAATCCCGCATACCACAACGGTGGAGATAAAATGAGGCAGGTAGCTGACGCTTTGGGTGAACTTCTTCATCTTGACGCTTTTCAGCTCATTTAAGAGCAGTGCCAGGATAATCGGTGCCGGGAAGGCAAAAATCAGCTCATACACATTAATCATGATGGTATTGCGCACCAGCTTCCAGAAGTATGGATCGAAGAGAAATTTCTGAAAGTGATGTACGCCCGCCCATGGACTGTCGGTGATGCCTTTGGCAATGTTGTAGTCCTTGAAGGCGATAATAATGCCGTACATGGGCCAATAATGAAACAATACATAGTAGCAGAAGGGCAGAAAGAAAATCAGATACAGGAACCGGCTCCGTTTAATCCGGCTGCGCACATAACGGCTTTTTACCTGGGGTGCGGAGGTTATCTCTTCTGCAGTCAGTGGTTGGATGGGAATCCCCTCCTTGTTCAGCCCGGCCTTGATGTAGGCCTCCATCATACCGGTGATGAGGCCTATTATAGGGAAGGCCGGCCACCGTTGAAAGAACCGATATCCGCTCCCTGCACCAAATTTCGCCCTTCCGGGGGGATGATTCATTTTTCCCGGTGATGCAAATCTCCACCTGCAGCCGTGAAAAGGATACTGCTTTTTTATTGCTGGGAAGCGGACAGGTTTCATGCTACATTTAGACATATATAAATTCCTCATTTTTCCGAAGGAGCGAATGTCTTGAAAAATTCCCGCACATTTTTGAAATCCATTTGTTTACCCGGCCTTGCCCTCTTTTGGTTATTGATGATGGTTCATCCCGCAGCAACCTATGCCTCCGGCAGCACCAAGGCAGCTATTCCTGATCCCGCTCTGGAGCAAGTGCTCCGGGTAAGTATAGCTCAGCCAACCGGAGATTTGACCACGGAGGATTTACAAAAAGCCACCTCTCTCTACGCCTACCAAGGGGAAAATATCCGCAGCCTTGAGGGACTCGAGCATGCTGTGAATATCTCCAAGCTGGTGCTGGACGGCAACCCCATCGAGGATTTTACACCACTTGCCTCTTTGACGAATGTAGAGATGTTGGGTTTGACCCGCACCGGCATTCAGGATCTTTCCCCACTCAACGGCATGGTTAAGCTTCAACAGCTTCTAGCCTCCAACAACGGAATCAGCGATCTGACTCCCCTTAAAGATTTGAATGAGTTGACCGACCTGCTCTTGGAAAACAACCAAATTGCCAATGTGGAATCACTTGCGGGCATGTCTATCCGTTGGCTAAACCTCAGCGGCAACCGGATCAGCGATATCTCCGTGCTTCTTGAACTGAAAAATCTGAAACATGTAGATTTATCCGGCAATCCTCTGAACGAACAGGCACCGGCCGTTATTGTAGAACTCCGGCAAAAAGGGGTGGAAGTATCGGGAGCCCCCGGTGAATTGTCCAGTGATGCTATTGAGGTATTGGTTGATGGAGAAGGCGTGTCCTTTGAGCAGGCCCCTCTACTGGAGGATGGCACTACACTGGTGCCCTTCCGTGCTATTTTCGAAACACTTGGCCTGATTGTAGGATGGGATGCGGACACGCAAACAGTAACAGGCACCAAGGACCGCTTCAGCATCTCCATGCAAATTGGCAGTAACAACGCGCTGTTAAACGGCAAGGCTGCAGAACTCTCCTTGGCTCCCCGGATTATAAACGGCAGCACCTTCGTCCCCCTCCGCTTTATTGGGGAGGCTACCGGCCGGAACGTGGAATGGCTGGCCCATATCCGGACTATTCATATTGATACTACTTTCCGCTCCATCGTTTACGAAACCCTGTATTCGAATCAACTGAAATATGAAGGGGAGAGTAAGGAAGGTCTTCCTCATGGCCGCGGGAAATATATGATTGACGGGGGCGTGTGGTACGAGGGTACATTTGTGGAGGGCCGTATGGAGGGCCACGGCAAAATGACCGACCCTTATGATGCCCACTCTTATTACGATGGGGCCTTTGCGGACAACGTGCCGGAGGGACAGGGCAAAATGGTGTACAATGATGGTACCTATTACTCTGGCAGCTATACCGGCGGCAAACGGCAAGGAGCCGGAAAAATCTATTTTGCGGATGGCAGCCTGAATTTTGACGGATACTTCGAGGATGATGCCCTTTCCGGCCCAGGCACCCTTTGGACAGAAGAAGGGGATAAGTACGTGGGCTCCTTCCAGTATGGCATGATGTTCGGTCCCTTCAAGCAATACCATGATGGCAAGCTGGTATACGACGGGGAATTCCAGGGCTCCTACAAGGAGGGAACCGGCAAGGAATACGTGGACAGCAGCCTGGTGTATGACGGAGAATTCATGTACGGGCTGCGCAACGGCACCGGTAAGCTCTATAAAGCCGGCAAGCTGCAGTACGACGGGGAGTTTGACAACGGCAGGCCAAGTGGGCGCGGAACCTTCTACAGTGCAGACGGCGCCAAGGAATATACCGGAGATGTGGTTAACACTGAGCGAACCGGAAATGGCACCCTCTATTATAAGGACGGCACCTACTATGAAGGAGAGGTATTCAGAGGGAAAGCCAACGGTGAGGGCAAGCTGTACAATAAGGACGGCACCTTGAAGAACGGTGGGCTTTTCTATCAGGACGTTTATCAGCCTGACCCGGAGAAGATCAAACAAACGGCTGAATACCGCTTGCTGGAGCTGAAAAAGTCCGTCCGGTATGACTATATCGACGGTTTGGACAGTGAGGAGGACGATCTGACGCCGCAGCAGGCAGCGATGTTTCTTTATTTAACCGGGCCGGAACATGTGAAGACCTATAAAGGTCTGTCCGAAAAGGAGCGCATCGCTTTCCTGAATGAGTGGGGTCAGGATCATTGGGGGGACGTACCCGGAGTGAGCGAATGTTTTGTAATGATCGCATACGATGGAGAGGTCATCGAAGGAATCGTTACCTCCCGCCAAGCGGATACAGAGAAGTTGAAGCTGGTGGCTTCCCCTCGAACCTTGGATGACTTTAAATAGTATGCAGCGGCCAACGATATTCGTTTGGCCGCTTTTTTGATATATCGGCTGATCGGTTCTACCGAACACCAGCCATGCTATTTTATCAATTTGGGCCTTCTTGCGGTTCTAATGAATCTGTGGAAGCTTATTTTTGTCAAAAATGAGCTGAAACGGGCCATGAGATACGGAATAGCGTGGCTCAGATTCGTTACATTTTCGAACATGCTGCTTTTCAAGAAATAAGGCTTGTGATATTCGTTGCTATGAACGTTTTTGTCAAGCCCTCCGGTTTAGCAGGGTCGGAGCACGTGGCGCGGGAGCAAATAAACG
>NZ_JBJURJ010000012.1:0-238303 GCF_046098205.1 Paenibacillus mesotrionivorans
CAGGTGACAACGTTCAAATTAACCCATATTTAGGAATATTGGATAATTCCATGTTAGGTTTGACGCATCGCTAGTGCGGCCAGAGCCGCTTTTTGTCCCAAAATCGACATTTCCGGATTCTAACGGAAGCCACAGCCGTTATTTTCCCCCAAACAGGCGCTTATTGAGGCTGCACAGGCCAAATAGCGGCGCGCTCACTTCCGTTAGATTTCCAGTCTCCCGTTTTTCCGCCCGATAAGGGCTCTGGCTTCCGTTAGTGACCTCCGTCTCCGGTAATGTGACCAAGATCCGGGCGCTTCTTCGTTTGGAAGAAGGATTTTCCAATGGGAATGGCGAATGGATGATTATGGTTCTCATTATTACAAATTTACGAAGGATACGGAGAATGAAATGAAGGATTCATACATTACGGTTTTTGATTTTGAAACGTCGGGGCTGGATGCGGAGAAGGACCGGGTGATAGAAATTGCGGCTATCCGCTGCAAAGGCGGCAAGGTGGTCAGCGAGTTTTCCACCTTGGTCCGGTTCGACGGGAGGCTCCCTCCCAAAATTACCGAGATTACCGGAATCCAGGATGCGGATCTGGTGGACGGTATGGATGAGGATACGGCTTTCCGGATCTTGAACCGGATGGTGAAGGACAGCATATTGGTGGCCCATAATGCGGCCTTCGATCTGGCTTTTCTGCACCACACCCTGATGCGGTTGGCCAAACGGAGCTTTGACAATGCATTCGTGGATACCTTGACCATCAGCAGGGATTTGCTGTTTTATCCCTACACGCTCCAGGAAACCTGCAATCAGTATGCCATTACGCTGGAGGGCGCACACCGGGCCATGAACGACGTGTACGCCTGCTGGGAGCTGTTCCAGCGTTTCTCCCAGGAGGTGGACATAGGCGGCTACCTGAATAAGCTGTCCTATCTGAAAAAGTACGGCCCGCCCAAATGGACACCGCCTCATGCGGTTCTTTATCCCACGGAAAACCGGTATCGGTCATAGAGGGGCATGGGTTGGGTGAAAAGGCGGGAAAACAAACAGGCCCATGCATTTGCGCATGGGCCTGTTTGTTGTACATCGTAAGGATTAACGGCTGTAGAACTCGACGATTTGCTTTTCGTCGATGTCTTGGGACAGCTCGGCGCGTTCCGGATAACGGACGAAACGGCCTTCCATAGCGGATTCATTGAATTCCACATAGCTCGGGATGAATGCGCGGCCGGCCATAGCTTCCTTGATAACAGTCAGGTTGCGGCTTTTTTCACGCAGACCGATTACGTCGCCTGTTTGAACCAGGTAGGAAGGGATGTTAACCTTCTTGCCGTTTACGGTAATATGACCGTGAGCGACCAATTGGCGGGCGCCTGCACGGCTGTTGGACAGGCCCATGCGGTAAACCAGGTTGTCCAGACGGCTTTCCAGCATGAACATGAAGTTTTCGCCGTGGATACCCTTGATCTTGGCGGACTTGTTAAACAGGTTGCGGAATTGCTTTTCGTTCAAACCGTACATTTGACGCAGCTTTTGCTTTTCTTGCAATTGAACGCCATAACCGCTCAATTTCTTCTTTTGGCCGGGGCCGTGCACTCCGGGAGGGAAAGGGCGCTTTGCCAATTCTTTACCTGTGCCGGACAGGGAAATTCCCAGACGGCGGCTCAACTTAAACTTAGGACCTGTGTAACGTGCCATGTATCAACGAACTCCTTTTAATTTTCAATTTGTTGGAGTGATCCATGGTGAACGTAAAGTGCCTGACTTTGTTTAAAGGCCTGTCCCCAAGGGGGCCTGCCTGACAGGAAAGTTCAGCCGCTGTCCCATCAGCAACAAAATCAGTAAGGGTGACACTTGTCATTCCACCTGCGGAAAAATTCCGCGTGAACTCAACAAACTATATTATAAGAAATGGGGCTAAAAAGTCAAGCGGCAGAATCATCATTTTTTATTAAATGCTTAGGTGCATCTTGGTTAAAAAAATAGTATCATAGAACTAACTGAAAAATTCAGAGAGGCACCCCAGTCCCATGGGAGTGCCTATCGGGTATTAAAGAAGAGGGATTCGTAATGGAAAGCCAGAGCATACGCCGGGAGCCGGCATCCGAAGAGAGGTTACGGGAGAATGGAGCAGCCGATGCCGCCCCGGTCAGTTTGCAGCTGATCCCTGATTACTGTGATGCTTCGGCTGCATTGTTTGGCAACGATATACAATGGATTGCTCTGGCCAAAGCCGCATTTTCCGATTGGGCCAAGCAGGCAGAGCCGGTTATGCATGCGGAAGCCAAGGGCTGGTTTATCCGGGACGTATCGGGCAGCTGGCTGGAATTCCGGGAGGCGGAACTGTTTGGCTGCGCGGCGGAGGAGCTGCGGGAGGGTTTGCTGGGGCTTGGCCTGGAAGAGCCCGGCAATGTCCTGTTCCAGCTGTCAGGGGAGCGGATTGCTCAGGTTGTGCTGCATGACTGCCGCGGCAACCCCGCCCTGCTGTTGGGGATGGTCATGCGGGAAGGATATCCCGCAAGCCTGGATAATTTAATGAGGCTTGCATTGGGCTTCCCTAGCTGGCTTTACGTACATATCGAAAAAACGGCAGGCGCCTTTTTACGGGCTGAGCGGCTTGTGGAGGAGCGGGAGGCCCGCAAGAAGGACATCCTGTTCCAGATGGCCCTGGACCTCTATTCCAAAATCGATACGGACGAGGTGCTTGGGGGCATCATCCGCCGGATTAATGAGCTGTATCCGGAGGCGCGGATCGACCTCCTCATGACCCAGGATCAGCCCCGTTCGGGACTGCCGGTGAAGGTTCTGAATTTTACGGGCATGGACGAGCATGTCTGCACCAGAGCGTTTATGGAGGGCAAAATCGTCATTGACGAATGTTTGCAACCCGGTGAATTTCAGATGGCCGTTCCCATCAGCGGGAAACAGGGGATTTACGGGGTCATGCACCTGCATTCCCATAAGGGCAACTTCGGCCCGTCGGATGCCCAGATCATGAAGGTGCTCTCCAGCGCCGCCGGATCGGCCTTCGAGAATGCCAAGCTGTATGAGCAGTCCAATCTTCTGGTGAATGAGCTGCGGCTGATTAATGAGCTGACCAAACAGCTGAACCAGAGTCTCAAAATGCATGATATTTTCAACTTCGCCTCAGCTGAGCTGATGCAGATATTCAAGGCGGATTACTGCTGCATCCTCCAGCTTGACCAGGAGACCGGCAAATTTGCGGTGCATGCGGCCAATGTTCCGGCCATCCTGCATGAAACCTTCGATGAAAACTCCGGCTTCGCGGGAATGGTGTGCAAATCCAAGGAGCCGGTGATCATCTCCGACTATTGGGCCAAGCCGCAAGCCCCTGTTTCCCGGCTGATGCAGCTTACCGGCGCCCGCTCCCTGATCGTGGCTCCCCTGATTGTCCATGAAGAAGCCAAAGGGGCCATTCTGGTGGCCCATCAGCAGCCCGGTTTCTTTTCCTACGACAATTACAAGCTGCTGCAGGTTCTGGCCGGGCACATCGGCTTGGCGCTCACCAACGCCTCCCTGCATGCGGAGGTGCGGCGGATGGTGATCACCGACAACCTGACGGGGTTATATGCCCGCAATTTCCTGGACGAGCAGGTGGGCAACCATCAGAAGAAGGATATTTGCGGCTCCCTGATTGTGGTGGACATCGACTATTTCAAGCAGGTCAACGATACATACGGGCATCAGGTGGGAGACGAAATCCTGATCCAGGTAAGCAAAATCATCCGCTCCTGCATCCGGGACACGGACATAGCAGCCCGGTGGGGCGGCGAGGAGCTGGCCATCTACTTGCCGCAAGTGATGACGGAGCAGTCCCTGAAGATTGCCGAACGCATCCGCTTCCGTGTGGAGAAGGATACCCGCCCTTCCGTGACCGTTTCCTGCGGGGTGTCCGAGTGGCACTGGAAGGATGACAAAATCAGTGTGGAGAGCCTGTTCTACCGATCGGATATGGCGTTGTACAAGGCGAAGCATGTGGGGCGCAACCGGATCATGATCGGGTAAAATTCCAGAGTCACAAGAAGACCGAAACCACCTTAGGGTGGTTTTTTGCGTTTTAAAGACGGGTAAACAACCCCGGCTTGGGATAAGCTAACTTATCTGTTGAGCGGTTGGCATTGAATCAATGGTTCGAAGGAGGGCTGTTCATGCGTGGTATGAAGCCTGCAATAGCGGCAGCGGTCATCGGAGCGGGCATGTGGCTCTCCGGGGGCTGCAGCGGAGCGGAAGGGCCGCAGATGGCCGGTGATTCGGACAGGGGAGAGAGCCTTCTGGTCAGAGCCTTATCCGAGCTGGACAAGGGCAGAATCACGGTGAAGGCGTCCGGGGCGGAAATTGTCACCGACGGTATCGTCCTGCCTGCGGTTCAGCCGGATCTACTGGCTTCTACTTGGGGCCGCTGGTCTGCAGACTACCGGGAAGCGGTCAAGCTGGTGCAGCTGATGGACCGCTCCGTTGAGATCCAGCGGCCCACGGCCCAGCTGCAGGCGACGACTCTGGTGGTTTCCTTGGCGCCGGAAAGCTGGAGCCGTGCCGTGAAGGAAGCAATGGAGCTGCGGCTGGCGGAGCTGCGGCGGGCAACGGAGCTGCTGGCGGACCAACAGGCCCGAGGCGCAGCAGAAAAGGAGCTCGATGCCTTAGAGGCAATGGCCCGATCCTTGACAGCGGAGGGCAGCTGCACCATCCGTCTGAACCCGGCTACGGGGAAGCCGGAGCGGCTCATTATGGAGAGCCGGATGGTTTATGGGGAAACGGGCGGGGCGCGGGGGGAAACAGTTCGAACAATATACGATTTTTAAGGCGTTTACATCATGTGCAAACATGGTACAATAGGGGAGGGAATTGGACAGGGGGTTAATTTTTTGGTTAAAAGCTGGCAAAAGGCGGGGCGGATTCTCCTCCCGGTCTGTTTAATTGCGGCGGCGGTGGCATTTATTCTGTTTACCGATACCGGCAAGCATCTTACCCGTATGAATGTGCAGCAGCTCTCGGACTATTTGCGCTCTTTCGGAGCCTTTTCCGTCATTTTGGGAATGGCCATTGTTTATGTTCAGGTTATGGTGCCGTTTATTCCGTTTGTCCTGGTAGCCGGAGCGAATGTGCTTGTATTTGGGCTGGGCTGGGGGATTGCCATCAACTATCTGATGGCCGTGCTCGGGGCCATTACAGCCTTCGGGTTCGCCCGTTCGGCAGGCAGAGCCAAGGCTGAGAAAACCCTGTCGCGTTACAATGCCGTCCGCGTGTTCAACAAGCGGATGGAGGAGAACGGCTTTTTTTACGTCCTGCTGGGCCGGCTGATTCCGGTTATCCCCTCAACTGCCGTAAGCCTGGGGGCAGGGGTGGTCAAGATTAAGGCGCGGGATTATATTCTGGCTACCGTTATCGGCAAGCTGCCCATTGTTCTGTTGGAATCCTTCATCGGCCATGATCTGCTCCACTTCAGCCAATACAAAGGCAGGCTGGCCATTTTATGCGCCGTCTTTGTAATGCTGCTGGCTCTCGGCACGGTGTTCAAGAACAAGCTGACCGGCAAGCCGGTCAAATAACCGGGGCCGCTCTGTCGCAGCAACTGCGGAGGAGCGGCCCGTCATGTGAAAGGAGACATTATGCGCGATCCCAGACTTCAAACCTTGGCGAAAAACCTGATTGAATATTCCCTGGATGTACAGCCGGGGGATAAGGTGCTTATCGATATGTTGGGCTCCGAGAAGGAAATTGTCCGGTGCCTGGTGGAAGAGGTCTACAAAAGGGGCGGTATGCCGTTTGTGGAGCTGCGTGATGCCGCTGTGCTTGCCAGCATCCTCAAAGGCTGCACCGAGGAGCAAATCCAAACCTGGGCCAAGCTGGATCTGGCCCGGATGAAGGAGATGCAATGCTACATCAGCATCCGCGGAGGAGACAACCAAAGCGAGCTGTCGGATGTGCCCGAGGACAAGATGAAGCTGTACAGCCGGCTGTACAGCCATCCGGTTCATATGGAGCAGCGTGTGGAGCATACCCGCTGGGCCATTCTGCGTTATCCCAATGCGGCTATGGCTCAGCTGGCGGGAACCAGCACTCAAGCCTTCGAAGACTTCTACTTCGATGTATGCAACCTGGATTACGCCCGTATGGCGGAGGCCATGGACCCGCTCCAGGAGCTTATGAACAAAACCGACCGGGTGCGCATCACCGGCCCGGGCACGGACATTTCCTTCTCCATTAAGGGCATCGGCTCAGTCAAGTGCTGCGGCCGCCGCAACATCCCGGACGGAGAGCTGTATACCGCTCCCGTACGCAACTCCGTGAATGGTGTCATCAGCTACAATACACCCTCCATCAATGGTGGCGTAACCTATGAAAACATCCGGTTTGTCTTCAAGGACGGCAAAATTGTGGAGGCCACCGCCAACCATACGGACCGGATCAATGCGGTTCTGGATGCGGATGAAGGAGCCCGGTATATCGGGGAATTCAGCTTCGGCTTTAATCCGTATATCCAGCATCCGATGAAGGATACCCTCTTCGATGAGAAGATAGACGGAAGCCTCCATTTTACCCCCGGACAGGCCTATAAAGCTGCGAACAACGGCAATGTGTCCAGCGTGCACTGGGATCTGGTGCTGATCCAGCGTCCGGAATACGGCGGCGGGGAAATCTGGTTTGACGATGTGCTGATCCGCAAGGACGGACGCTTTGTTCTGCCGGAGCTGGAGGTTTTGAATCCGGAGAATCTGAAGTAGAGAAAGCTGAAAAGTTCAGCTTGCTTGTAACCCTTTTCACATGTATTATTAAGGTAAGTTTTTCTAGGGTTCACCCAAAAATAAAAAGTTGCTTAACTATGGAGGGATTACAATGCCTAATGCCAATAACGCTGCGATTGTAGAAATTTCCCAAACTGCCAACAAATTCCGGTCTTCCATCGTCCTTCAATACGATAACAAGTATATCGACGTGAAGAGTATCCTCGGATTGTTCACTACGCTTCTGGCAAGCGGTACATATAATCTGCATGTTCACGGTCCGGATGCGGACGACGCCAAGAAGGCCATGGTTGAGGTGTTCGCCAAGCACAACATGACCGTAAACGCGGTTAACGACTAATTTCTTAGGAGCGGCCGCCAACGGCTGCAAGTGAAACCTGCCTGTAGAGGGCAGGTTTTTTCCTATTATCCGAATTCTGCAAAGGCCTTAGGGTGTGTTTGAAACTCCGAGGGGAGCAAATTTTAGCGAGTTTTCGTTCCAGGCAAGGCACTTGCCCGCGGGCGTACCGGGCGTACGTCAAGGGGAAGTAACGAAGTCAGGGGCGAAAAGGCGTTGAAAGGTGCCCTCAAGCGAGTTTTCAGACACGCCCTAGGGCGGCTTACTTGTTTATTCTTTCATTTTCGAATAATATAGAGCATAAGAGATGTTTTTTTGGAGGCAGGGGGAGTTCTAGAATGCAGCAGCCGGAAATCATGCGGGATCTCAAGCAGAAGTCTCTCAACCTTTTGCAGGAAGATGCGGAGCGCATTGAGAAGCTGATTGAAATACAAATGGAGAATTTGACCACCCGAAAGTGTCCCCTCTATGAAGAGGTGCTCGACACCCAGATGTACGGGCTTTCCCGTCAGGTGGATTTTGCCATACGTGCAGGACTGGTGGTTGAAGAGGACGGCAAGCAGATCATGAGCAGGCTTGAGCGGAATCTGGCCCTTCTGTTTGAAGCACAAAGCCCGAAGGAGTAACCGGCAGGTTGCTTCCTCGGGCTTTTTTTTGTGGGTATTTATGGGGAACGGTCGGCTTCAGGCTGTAAATGACATTACATCAGGAGAAAGAAGGCAAAACCGAGAATCACGTAAACGGTCAGCAGCAGGACACCCTCGTACCAGTTAGTGGAGCCGTCCCGGGAAATGGAGGAGGCAATAAAGACAGCCACCCCAATGGCCACCAGCTCGTGGATGGTGAACACAATATCCATGGTTTGACCCATCAAGGCGCTGACGATTACAAGAACCGGAGCCACAAACAGGGCGATCTGCAGGCTGCTGCCAACAGCGATTTCCACAGCGGCGCCGATTTTGTTCTTCAGGGCCAGCATAATGGCGGCGGAGTGCTCTGCAGCATTGCCTACAATGGCGATGACGAAGGCGCCCACGAACAGCTCGGATAAGCCGAACCGGTGGGAGAAGTCCTCCAGCGTCCCTACCATCCACTCGCTGACCAGGGCTACCATAACGGTTGCCAGGACCAGAAACAGGATCGAGAGCTTTTTGCTCCAGGCGGCTTCCCCATGTTCTACCGCCTCGTCGGCCAATTCATTCTTATGGGTGACCATGGAAAACAGCAGCCAGAGAAAATAAGCGGCCACCAGCAGAATAGACACCGTCAGGCTCAGTGTGGTCAGATGCTCGTGGTTCATCCGCGAGGCGAACATAGCCGGGATAAACAAGGCGATGACCGACAGCAGCATCAAGGACGAGCTGTGGGAAGCCATCCGGATGTTGTAGGTCTGGTTCTTGAATTTGAGCCCACCCAAAAGCACGCTTAATCCCAATACCAGAAGCAGGTTGCCGATAATGGAGCCGGTAATACTGGCCTTGACGGTATCGAACAGGGCGGGTTTGCCGTTAACGGCATCCTTGATCAGGATGATGGCGATAATCAGCTCGGCGGCATTGCCGAAGGTTGCATTCAGGAACCCTCCGAGCCGGTCACCGGCATAGTGGGCGACACTTTCCGTAGCCCTGCCCAGGAATCCCGCCACAAAAATAATCGCAACGCCGGCCAAAGCAAACTGGAGAATCGACGACAGCCCCAGATAATGGGCACTGCCGCTGGCAATAAAGGTCAGGCCCAAGGCGAGATAAAACCAATTTTTCTTCAACAGCAACATGCAGCATGCGCCACCCTTTCCGTATGAATAAAATGCGTCCTCTGCCCGCTTTTTGGAGCGGGAATAAGAATCCTAATCGATTATATACAGGACTGGCTTTTTCTGACAAGCTGAAATTGCGGGGAAGAAAGGAGACCGGCCTGTCTGTCTCGTTGACGTTGGACGGCTTCCGTTATTATAATGAAGGGGAAACGATTGCAGCAAAGGAGTGGAAGCCATGTCCGACATGATTGAAACGGGATTGATCCGCATATCCGATGATGTGGTGGCAACCATTGCAGGCTTGGCGACCTTGGAAACGCCGGGTATCACGGCTATGTCCGGAGGAATCTCCGAAGGGTTCGCCAAACGGTTGAGCGGCAAAAATGTGCAGAAGGGGATTACCGTGGAAGTAGGCCAGGTAGAGGCCATTGTCCATCTGCGCGTAATCGTCCAGTATGGCTCGAAAATTCAGGAAGTATGCCGGGAGCTGCAGTACAATGTCCGGGAAGCCATTGAGAATATGACAGGCCTGCGGGTTGTGGAGGTCAATGTCAAGGTGGAGGGTGTGTCTTTCCGTGAAGAAGAGACGGAGGAGCCCCAGAAGCTGCTAAAATAAGTGCTCCGGATACGAAGAAGGAGAGGCTCCGATTGGGGCCTCTCCTTCTTTTCCCGATTTACCGGGATACCGCCTGTTTCTTCCGGTTATTGTGCGCCGCTGTACCGCGGCTGTGGGCTTCCTCCGCCTCCCGGTTATAATCCCGGGATATCCCCAGGAGTATGCCGAGGCTGGCCAGAGTGACCAGCACCGAGGTGCCCCCGTAGCTGATCAGCGGCAGCGTCACTCCTGTCAGGGGAATGGAATTGGTCACTCCGCCCAGATTGATTAACGCCTGAATGGCAATGGTGCCGATAATGCCGATCCCCGTCAGGCTGGCGAAGGTGTCCGTTGCACGCAGCGCCACAATGATGCCCCGCCAGATGAACAGGAGATAAACCAGCAGGAAGAGGGAGCTGCCGAGAAACCCCAGTTCCTCCCCGATAATGGAGAAAATAAAGTCATTGTGGGGCGCGGGCAAAAAATGAAGCTTTTGGATGCTTTGGCCGAAGCCCGCTCCCGTCCAGCCGCCATGGCCAAAGGCATAAAGCGATTGGATCACATGAAAGCCCGAGCCGGTTTCGTCCGCCCAAGGGTCCAGGAAGGTGGTAATTCTCTCCATCCGGTAGCCGAATTCGGAATTGGCCAGGAACATAATAACCAGGACCACAGAAACCAAGGCTCCACCCACGGCTCCCAGGAAAGCCAGCTGCTTCAGATTGGCTCCTCCGACAATGATGACCAGGAGCGCCCCCATGGAGAGGATCACGGCAGAGCCGAAGTCCGGCTGCAGCATAATCAGGAACGCTACCATACCTACGATGAACAGGGCGGGAAGCAGGCCTTTTTGGAAGTCGCGGAACTTCTCTTCCTTCTTGGCGATCAAAGCGGCCAAGTACATCACAACTGCAATCTTGGCAAATTCCGAGGGCTGCAGCTGAAGAGGTCCGATGGGAAACCAACTCCGTGCGCCTTTTACTTCTTTGCCGATAAACGGGACCAGGACAAGAGAGATCATTACGATCATGAAAAAGAGGGGAGTCAGCTTCTTCAGCTTGGTATAATGGATATTCATGCAAAAAATCATGCCGATAATGCCCAGCACGATGCCGAGAATCTGTTTCTTGGTAAAAAACAGGGCATCCCCGTTGTAATAGGCTGCCGACATGGAGCTGGCGCTGAACACCATAATGAGTCCGAATGCAACCAGGGCGAAAGTCAGAATCAGCAGCAAAAAATCGGGAGTTCCCCTGCGGGTTGTATTCATGGCGTTGCATCACGCCCCCTACCTATGTAATCGAATCTCAGAACCTTAAGAATCCGGCTCCCAATGGGAGTACGATTCATGTTATCATGATAGTATGTTTCCGGCACTTCCGCAAGGTGATGAAGCAAGAGAAAGAAGCGTCTTGGAATAGATAGATTCAGATCAAATAGTCGGAGGAGCTTTGTCATGGGAGGACCAATAACGCTTGAAGCACTGTTTCCGGATATGGTTGCCTGGCGCAGACATTTGCACCAGAATCCCGAGTTATCATATCAGGAAGAAAGGACATCTGCTTTTGTGGCGGACCATCTGGAGGCGTTGGGGCTTCAGGTGAAGCGACATGTAGGCGGCTACGGTGTGGTCGGGGAGCTGAAGGGCGGCGGAAGCGGCCCTGTGATTGCTCTGCGTGCGGACATGGATGCGCTGCCCATTCAGGATGAAAAAAGCTGCGATTATGCCTCCGCAGTGCCCGGAGTGATGCATGCCTGCGGCCATGATGGCCATGTAGCCGCGCTGCTGGGAACCGCCCGGTATCTGGCCTCCCGCAGAGGGGAGCTGAACGGGACGGTCCGTTTTATCTTCCAGCCGGCGGAGGAGCTGAGTCCCGGCGGCGCCCAGCCCATGATTGCCGAAGGTGTGCTGGACGGTGTGGACGAAATCTACGGCGCACACTTGTGGACGCCTTTTCCCGCGGGGGAGATTATGACCCGCAGCGGGCCCATTATGGCGGCTGCCGATGAATTCCTGCTGGAGATTATCGGCAAGGGCGGACATGGCGGCCTGCCCCACGAAACCATTGACAGTCTTATGGTGGGGTCCCATCTGGTGGTGAATCTGCAGTCCATCGTCAGCCGCAGCCTCAATCCGGTGGAGCCCAGCGTTATCTCAGTGGGATCCTTCCATGCGGGCTCTGGCTTTAATGTTATTGCGGAAAAAGCCATCTTAAACGGCACCGTCCGGACCTTCGAGCACGGCCTCCGTATGCTGGCCCGGGAACGGGTGACCCGGGTTACGGCCGATACCTGCTCCATGTTCGGAGCCGACTATAAGCTGGATTACAAGCTTGGATACCCTCCGGTTATCAACCATAAAGCAGAGACCGAATGGCTGAGGGGGACCGCGGCGGAGCTGTTCGGAGCGGATCGGGTGAAGGAATGCCCTCTGATTATGGCGGGTGAGGATTTCTCCTTTTACCTGGAAAAGGTTCCGGGCTGCTTCTTCTTCGTTGGCGCCGGCAACAGGGAGGCGGGGATAACCGCCCCGCATCACCACCCCCGTTTCGATATTGACGAGTCGGCCATTCTGCAGACCGCCAGACTGTTCTCGGGCCTTGTGCTGCGCAGGCTGACTGGGACATTTTAAACCGGGTAAAGGACTGTCTCCGCGGGAACTCTAGAGCTGCACCTTTTAGCTACCCTATAGGACCCCTAAGGAGGCAGGAGACCCATGAACAAAACGGTAAAGGATATTATGACTACGGACTGTGCCACCGTTACGCTGAAGGACAATGTGTATGAGGTGGCTGTGGCCATGTCCAAGCAGGATGTGGGCTTTATCCCTGTAGTGGAAGGCAAGCAGCTGATCGGCTGTATTACCGACCGGGACCTGGTGGTCCGCGGTTATGCACAGAAGAATGAAGGCTCGGCCAAGGTGGAGAAGGTGATGAGCCGCGATATCACCACCGTAACGCCGGACACCTCCGTGGATGAGGCTGCCCAGCTTATGGCCGATAAACAAATTCGCCGTCTGCCGGTTGTGGAAAACGGCAACCTGGTAGGTGTGGTCTCCATCGGCGACCTGGCAGTCCGCAGGAATTTCGAGAATGAAGCCGGAGACGCCCTGAGCAAAATTTCCGAGAAGGAATTTGCCGGCGCGGTGCACTAGCAGCTGCAGCTCCTCCGTAAGCCCTGTCCCCCTGTGGGGATGGGGCTTTTTTTGCGTGGGCATACTAGGGAGTGATTGAGAAACCGGAAGCGAGGATACACATATATGGAATGGAAAACCGGGGAGCCGCCTCTTTGGCTGCAAAAAGATCTCTCCTTATGGCTGGAAGCCGACCATCCGGAGGCTGCGGAGGCTGCAGCCATGCTGTCGGGGTTCGCCGAGCTGGTCAAAACACCGGGCAGCATGCACCAGTACCGGATGACCCCCTTTACCTTGTGGAATGCCGCAGCATCGGGCTTAAACGCCGACCGGATCTGCCGCTTCCTGCACGGGGCAAGCCGTTTTGGGCTGCCGCAGACGGTGCAGAATCAGATCCGCACCCTGATGGGCCGCTACGGCATGTTCCGGCTGACCCCAGCGGAGAATGGCCTTCTGCTGACAGCAGAATCCGGTGATGCACTTGGTCTGCTGGAGCAGCTGCCCGGGGTAAGCCGTTTTTTCGGCAGGCGGATGGACGAACGGAGTGTGGAGGTTGGGACAGCCTGCCGGGGGCTGCTGAAGCAGGAGATGGCCCGGGCCGGTTATCCGGTGGTGGATGAGGCGGGTTTTCTGCCCGGGGAAGCGCTGGCTGTCCGGTTTAAGGATAAGCTGATGAGCGGAGCCCCTTTCAGCCTGCGCAGCTACCAGCAGGAAGCGGTGGCAGCCTTCACCCGGCCGGATTACGGGGGCGGCAGCGGCGTTGTGGTGATGCCCTGCGGGGCGGGCAAAACGGTGGTTGGTTTGGCGGTGATGGCCAAATATGCCTGCGAGACCCTGATTCTCACGGTCAGCGGCACCTCCGTCAGCCAATGGAAGCGGGAGCTTCTGCAGAAAACCTCCCTTTCCGGGGAGTTCATCGGTGAATACAGCGGCGAACGCAAGGAGGTCCGTCCCGTAACGATTGCTACCTATCATATCCTGACCCACGGGGCGGGGCGCAAGGAAACCGCCCATCTGGACCTGTTCCGCAGCCGGAACTGGGGCCTGATTATTTATGATGAGGTGCACCTGCTTCCGGCGCCGGTATTCCGGATGACGGCGGACCTGCAATCCGCCCGCAGGCTTGGCCTTACAGCCACCCTGATCCGGGAGGACGGGCTGGAGGCGGATGTGTTCGGGCTGGTGGGGCCCAAGCGCTACGAAATCAGCTGGAAGCAGCTGGAGAAGGAAGGATGGCTGGCGAAGGTGGAGTGTACGGAGGTGCGGGTTCCTTTTTCCGGGGAGGACCGGGAAAGCTACGATCAGGCGCTCCCCCGGGAGAAGATCCGGGTGGCGGCGGAGAATGCCCGCAAGCTGGAGATTCTGCGGAAGGTTCTGGAGGACTGCCGGGGGGATCGTGTGCTGATTATCGGACAATACCTGAACCAGCTGCGGCAGGTGGCGCAGGAGACAGGGATTCCGCTGATATGCGGAGATACGCGGCATGAGGAACGGGAGCGGCTGTTTCAAGCCTTCCGGCAGGGAGAGGTGCAGACACTGGTGGTTTCCCGGGTGGCCAATTTTGCGGTGGACCTGCCGGATGCTTCCGTGGCGGTGCAAATCTCCGGCAGCTTCGGCTCGCGCCAGGAGGAGGCCCAGCGGATGGGCAGGATCCTGCGCCCCAAATCCGGGGCGAATGCCGCCCGTTTTTATACGCTGGTGACCGAGGACAGCCGGGAACAGGATTTTGCCGTCAACCGGCAGCTGTTTCTGCTGGAGCAGGGGTACCGGTATGAGGTGAAAAGCGCTGCTGAGCTGGCAGAGGCGGCGGCCGGCCGGGAGCCCTTATGAGCGTTCATGATCCGGACCTTGTCGCCATGAAGGAGGAGCTGGAAGCCGCATATAACGGTCTCCGGCCTTGGGCGAAGGAGGTTCTCCGCCTTCTGGTGGCCCGTTTCGGCCCTTTGCCGGCTGAGCAGGAGGAGCTGGCCCGGCTGGCTCTGCGGGAGGGACTGAGCGGAGCCCATGTCCGGGCTTCTTTGCGTCTTCTGCAAAGCAACGGACTGGTTCATGCGGTTCCCAAAGGCTGGAGGGAGCACCAATACCGGGTGCCGGAGGGGCATGCGGCCTTTTGGCAGGAGAAGCTGTTCCCGCGGCTGGAGCCGGAACCGGAGGAGGCGAGCTTCGGAGCGGAGGGTGTCCGTAATGAACCGGGAGATGCGGTGAAGGATGTGCTGCAGGTGCTTTTGGCTGCCTCACGGGGAGAGCTGAAGCTGCTGAAGTCGGGGGGATTGTCAGGCCAGTCCGTTCGCAGGCTGGAGCAGGTGCTACTGGCCCGGGATGGGGAGCTGGAAGCAAGCGGACTTGCAGCAGCCGTCCCCCACCGCTATGGCCCGGCTGTTGCGGGAGCACTTCATATGGCCGCGGCCTCCGGTCTTCTCCAGGTGGAGAACGGCTTGGTAAGGCCGGCAGGTGAGGCTGCTGCGGCTTGGCTCGGGAAGCCCTGCCGAGTCCTCCATCAGGAGCTGTATGCCATCTGGAAGAAAGCGGTTGCCCCCACCTTCAGCGGTTGGGAATTTCATGCCCTGTACGCGTTGGAGACGGCGGAGCCCGGACGCTGGTATCCCTTGAATCATCTATTTGACTGGTTGCGGGTGTGTGGTATGATGGATTTAGACTGCATGGCACAGATGGGTTTCATTTCCACACGGCTTGTTCCGCTGGGCGCGTGGGGATGGCTGTGTCTGGAGCAGCGGGATTCCGGCATGGCGTTTATGCTGCCGGCGCCTGTTGCCGCCCTGCGGGAGAAGGATTTTGAGCCCCGTTTTGCGGGGATTATCGTACAGCCTGATCTGGAAATCATTGTCCCTCCGGATCCGCCCCCTGGATTATGGTGGGTCCTCCTCCAATGGTGCGAATGGACAGTCCGCGGGGAAATTTCCGTGTTCCGTTTGACTCCCCGGAGCATAAATGCGGGACGGACTGCCGGAGGCTCTGTGGAAGCGCTGATTAGGCAGATGAGGGATTACAGCAAGGTTGATATAGATGAAGGAGTCATCCGCTTTATCCGGGAGCAGGGCCGAGCCCGTCCTGCGGAAAGCACTGCTGGCCCGGATATTCATGCCAAGGAGCCACCGGGTCCGGTCCGTGCGCTGGAGCCGCTGTTTGCCGGAGCGACGGCAAAGGATGGGCTTGTCCGGGAGCCCGGTGTTGCTGATGCGGCAGCTCCGGAACCGGAACCGCTGCCTGCGGAGGTTCCTGCCGCGTGGTGGACCTTGAACAGGCGCGGGCATCCCTCTACGGAGAAGGAGATGGTCCGCAGGGCCATCGCCATGAAGACGGCTCTCCGGGTCGGAACCGCCTGCGGAGAAGTGATGCTGGTGCCGCTGCGGATTCATGAAGAGGCGGAGGACTGGGTGCTGTACGGTATGCAGGGCAGGCTGGAGGTTAGGCTGAAGCCCCATGAATGGACAGGTCTCCGGCTGGTTTGGCCGGGGATACATGAATAGATGAAAGGCGTGAGGCTGCCGTGAGCATAATGGAGAAACAAGCATTGGATATGTCGGCCCTGCTGCTTCGCGCATATGAATTGGGCGATCTGATTCTCGCCTCGCAGGAGGCGGCGCGGTATTTGGCCGAAAAGGAGAGGCTGTCGGGGGATCCGGTGGCCCAGGAATTGATTGTAACGCTGGGGAAGAAGAAGGAGCTTTTCGAGGAATGCCAGCGCTTCGGGCATTTTCATCCCGAGTATCATAAAGCTATGGATGCGGTTAAGGAGATTCAGGACCGGCTTGATGCGCTGCCCAGTGTGCAGGGTTTCAAGGAAGCGGAGAAATCGCTGGATGATTTGCTGTACGAGGTATCCGCACTGATTGCCGGAGCCGTATCGGATACGGTGAAAGTGCCCTCTAACGACCCGCTGCCCAAACAGGGCGGCTGCAGCTCCGGAGGGAGCTGCAGCGGGCGCTGCGGTTAAAGGCTGCGAAGCCGGCCGGAGAGCCTTGATCTCAACAAGGAGAACATCAGCCTTCCTGCCGGAGACGGAAAACAGGGAGGATTTCTCCTACCTCGGTGCCTTTCCAGTTGCGGACAACCGGTTTATGGAAGCCGGAGAGGGCGTCGCTTTCAGGTCCGGTCAGCCAGCCTAACTGAACCAGAGCTTCTGTGACGGCGGGGTAGATGGCCCGCTGGGCTCCGTCCTCAATCTTGAGGGCCAGTCCCAAGCCAAGCTCCGGTGCTGCCACGGCGAAGACGCCTTCGGCGCCCATCTTGCCGATGAGCCGGCCTTGGGTCACTTCGATCAGCCGGGTATCATAACGCCCGGTTCCCGCCAATTGGCCAGGGTGGGCGGCGATGGCCGAGATAATCCGCTTGGCTGCTGCGGACAAGCGGCCGGGCTGTTGCTCCGGACTCCGGCTAAGCTCTCCGAGCCGGGCGTAAGCTGCCGCCAGCCGGACCAGCGGCAGACCGAAGACGGGCACGCCGCAGCCGTCGGTGCCCAGCACAATCTTGGCAGCCGGGTATCCGGACAGCAGGCTGACCGTCTCCAGCATCCGCTGCTGGACGGGATGCGCCGGGTCCATGTAGGTGCCGGTATCGGCGCCGAGGTGCAGAGCCAGCGCCAGCATTCCGGCATGTTTGCCGGAGCAGTTGTTGTGCAGCTCCGAGGGTTCGATGCCCGCTTGGGCCAGACAGGCGGCGCTTGGTGCATGGTAAGGCGCGTGGGGACCGCAAAGCAGGCAGTGCTCGTCTAATCCCAGCTTATCCAGCATGGATGAAACGGTTGCGGTGTGGAACTCCTCCCCGTTGTGGGAGGCGGCGAGAATGGCGATTTCCGCATCCGTAAAGCCGTATGCGGCTGCTGCCCCCGTTTCCAGAACCGGCAGCGCCTGAATGGGCTTCATGGACGACCGGGCAAACATGAAGACTTCCGGATTCCCGGCGGAGGCAAGGATCCGCCCGGCGGAGTCAGTAACGGCAATATGGCCTCTGTGGAGGCATTCCACAAGCGCCCCCCGGGTAACATGAAGCAGGATTTCTGAGTTGTGCATCGTAAACATCTCCGAATTCGTGATAAAGTAGCATACTCGCGCGAGAAGCGCATTGGCGACCAGAAAAGAGGGAGAGCAATGATTACAGAAAGAACCGGACTGATTATATGGGTGAACGACATTAAACCGGCCAAGAACCTGGAACGCTTCGGCAGTATCCATTATATCTCCAAAAAGATGTCTTATGTAGTCTTGTATATTTATTCCGATAAACTCGAGGAAACCTTGAAGGGGTTGCAGCGCCTTCCGTATGTGAAGAAGGTGGAGCGTTCCTTCCGCAACGAAATCAAAACGGAATACAGCCGCAATAACCAGGAGGGGCTGGAAAAAAGCCTGAATCCCCAGGAAATCAGCGAGTCGTAGGTGTTTGTTCGTCCCGGATTGCCGCAGATCAGCAATACCAAAAAGACACGGCCGCGGCGGCAGTGTCTTTTTGGTATTGGATTCACATAGGCCAAGCAGGAAATCAGCTCAGCGACACCTGAACCAGACTCCGCAGGTACTGGTCGCCTCCGGGAACCTGGATCAAATCCCGGGAATACCCCTTCAGCGGTCCTACATAATCCAGTTCGCCCTCTACAAAAACCGTTACATTGCATTTGTTGACTACCGCATACTCCAGATCCGTATCCTTTTGCAAATATCCGCCTACTGTCATGATGAAAATCCTCCTTGTGTGGTTTTGTTATACAGACACTTCGAAACGGCAGGGTGTAACGGCGTTCACAAAACCTTCAATATTTAACCGGATAACGGACAGAAAAAAAGGCGGATACCCGTCTATCCGACTTGGAGACCATGGCAATTTTGCAATATAGCGAAAATAATGATTGCGTTATCGTGCAGTAATGTGATAAATATAGGAAAAGAAGGATATTGGCTTTTGATTTTATTACCAGATTTAAGGGGATTGTTTATATATTTGAATAGAATTTTAGTTATAATCGGGATGATTTAACTTGGAATTCAACGTTGCATCAGGTATCATAATTATATAGCCTAGACCATCCGGGTCTAAAGTCCTTCCAGGGTTATTAAGGAGTGAAGAGCATGAGAGATAAGCAAATGGATAGATGGAGCACTTACGAGCCCTTTTTCGTTGTTTTGGGAGAGAAGAAGATTGCCGATATAGTGATTACTCATCATGCCCGCTCCCGTTGGTTGGACCGGGTGGAGAGCCAAAAGGCAGGATACGAGGATATTTCTTCTTTTTTATGGGATAAGCTCAAAAACGGCCAAATCCGCAATTATTACCGTCATGAGCAGGATGTGTATCTGATTGATGAAGATCTGGTGATGGTAGCCGAATTTGTTCCGCTGGATAACGAAACGGATCTCACCGGAGGCCCGGTGTTCAAGATGATTGTGGTCACCTTCCTTGGGCGTATGTCGGAAACCATGGAGCTCCGCGATCTGAAAACCTATTATTCCTGGCTTCGCCATTCCCGTCGGATGACGCTGGTGAAAAACAGCCGCAAGCGCAAATAATCCAATCTGCCCCTGTTGGCCTATGCCATAGCCAGATATCACTATCAGCATTCCCCAAAAGAACTCATTGGAGACTTCTTTTCGCGGGGATGCTTTTTATTTATATGTGGGAAACGGTAGCACAGAAGCTTTTTACGCAACTTTGTTATAGAATGGGAAGGAAGGGACGGTGGGCGTGAATGGCGTTAAATTTCCATCAGCTGCATATCTTCTATACGGTGTCCGAGAAAGGCAGCTTCTCCGGTGCAGCCCAGGCGCTGCATATGACTCAACCGGCAGTGACCATGCAGATCCAGTCGCTGGAGGATTATTTCGGGGCCAAGCTGTTTTTGCGCACCACCAAAAAAATTGAGCTTACCGAAGCGGGGCGGGCGCTCCTTCCCTTTGCCAAACGGAGCATTGAGCTCATGCGGGAGACGGAAACCGGCATGTCCCGGTTCACGCATATGCTGGAGGGCCGGCTTCAGCTGGGAGCCAGTTTGACCATCGGTGAATATATTCTGCCCCGGCTTTTGGGTCCCTTCGGGCAGGAGTTTCCCCATATTTCAGTCAGTCTCAAGGTGATGAATACCGCCCAGATTCTGGAGGAGATCATGCAGCATCAGCTGACCTTCGGGCTGGTGGAAGCGCCTATTGAGCATCCGGATGTGCTCATGGATCCCGTATTAAGCGACGAGCTTCTGCTGGTGCTGCCTGCCGGCCACGAGCTGGCACAGAAGGAGGAAATCACACTGGAGGATGCGCTGCGCTATCCTTTTGTGGTCCGGGAGAAGGGCTCCGGCACCCGCCGGGTGATGGAGGAGGAGCTCCTCCGGCGCGGGATGGATCTGTCGGATATGAAAATCCTCATGGAGCTGGGCAGCACAGGGGCTGTCAAATCGGCGGTGGAGGCCAATCTGGGCCTGTCCATTCTGTCCCAATCCTCCATCAAGCATGAGCGGGCCCTGGGTGTTCTGGCGGCCAGAAGCATAGAAGGCATCCGCTTTATGCGGAGTTTTTATTCCATTCATCTGAAATCAGCATTGCTGCCCATATCGGCGGTTACCTTCCTCACCTTTATGAAGGAACGGGATTTGAAGCAGTGGCTGTAGTGTTATCTATATATCCATACGATTTTTGGGGAAAGGACTGCTGCAGGTATGAGTGAAATTATGGAAGGGTACGCTGATTTACATACCCATACCCGGGCTTCAGACGGGACGGGAACCCCCTCGGACAATGTGCGCCTGGCCGCGGCGGCGGGTTTAAGCGCCGTATCCATTACGGACCATGATACGGTGGCCGGTCTGGAGGAAGCGTTGGAGGCTGGCAGGGCTGCGGGGATCACCGTGGTGCCGGGAGTGGAAATCAGTTCCTCGGAGAACGGCAAGGATATCCACGTGCTGGGCTATTATATGGACGTGGCTGATCCGCTCTTTCTAAGCAGGCTGGAGGAATTGCGGAATGTGCGGGAGGGACGCAATGAGCGGATGCTGGAGCGTCTCCGGGAGCTGGGTTATGCCATTACACTGGAGGAAGTGCTGGAGCGCAGGGGACCCGTGGAGCACAAGGATACCACTGTGGGCCGCCCGCATATTGCCCAGGTGCTGGTGGACAAGGGCTATGCGGAGTCTCAGCAGGATGCCTTCAACCGGCTGATCGGTGAAAACGGAGCTGCCTTTATTAGCCCGAAGCGCATCTCCCCGGAGACGGCCATCGCCTGGATTCATGAAGCGGGCGGTGCTGCCGTTTTGGCCCATCCCGGGCTGTACGGCAACGATACGCTGGTGGAGCGCCTGGCAGGCACTGGCCTGGACGGCATAGAAGCCGACCATTCCGACCATTCCCCGGAAGAGGTGGAGAAGTACAGGGAGATTACCCGGCGCTATGGGCTGGTTGCTACGGCAGGCTCCGACTATCACGGGGAAAGAGGCGGCGAGGTGTTTCACGGTCCATTAGGCGGAAGGCGCGTAGAGGCTGCGGTTCTGCCGCTGCTGCAGGAGCGGGCAGAAAATCGTTCCGGGGGTATGAGCAAGTGAAGGAGGTTTAACACATGCGGATTAAAAAGGCCATAATTCCTGCTGCGGGTTTGGGCACCCGGTTTCTGCCGGCCACCAAAGCCCAGCCCAAGGAGATGCTGCCCATTGTGGACAAGCCCTCCATCCAATATATCGTGGAAGAGGCCATCGCGTCCGGCATCGAGGATATTATTATTGTCACTGGCCGCAATAAGCGGGCCATTGAGGACCACTTTGACAAATCGGTGGAGCTGGAGCTTATGCTCTCCAAAACAGGCAAGGATGATCTTCTGCATATGGTGCAGACCGTATCCAATCTGGCCGATGTCCATTATATCCGCCAGAAGGAGCCGCTGGGGCTGGGGCATGCCGTGCTGTGCGCCCGTAAATTCATCGGGAATGAGCCCTTTGCCCTGCTGCTGGGGGATGATATTATTGCCTCGGAGCCGCCCTGCCTGAAGGGAATGCTGGATCTCTATGAGCAGGTGGAGACCTCTGTCATAGCGGTTCAGGAGGTGCCCTGGAGCGAGGTGGACAAGTACGGCATTATTTCACCTGCCGGCATGGAGAGGGAAGTGGAATTTATCCGCGATCTGGTGGAAAAGCCGGAGCGGGAGTCAGCCCCCTCCAACCTGGCGGTCATCGGCCGGTATGTCATCGAGCCGGAGATTTTCGCTATTCTCGAGCATCAGGAGCCGGGCCGGGGTGGGGAGATTCAGCTGACAGACGCCCTCCGGGTATTGAACAGGGTTAAGCCCATGGCGATCTTCCGCCAGACAGGGGACCGGTACGATACCGGCGACAAGCTGGGTTATATCCAGGCCACCATCGAATTCGCATTGAAGCGGGAGGAGCTGGCCCCGGCGCTCCGCAGCTATCTGCAGGAGCTGGTGCGTCGAATGGAATAGGAGTCTTTGCCCCCCATAAAAAAACACCCCCTCCACTTCCGCCGGATTTCCGGTGAAGGAGAAGGGGGTATTTGGCGCGCGGGATAGCCGGTTCTGCCGGTTAACCTAAACCCGGAGCGGGTTCGTTGTCCTGGAGGAGAAAGCCGTAGTGTTCGCGGATAAAGGCCAGCACACGTTCGGAGATGATACGGTGCCCGTCCTTATTGGGATGGATCCCGTCCATACAGATGAACCGGGTAAAGTCGGGATGCTCCAAAAAAGCGCCGCGGATATCAATATATTTGGTTTTGGTAGCTTCCGCCACCTTCACAATGGTAGAATTATAGCGTTCCTGCCACCAATAGATTTTGGTGACGCTACCCAGCCACTGGAGAATATTCCGCTCCGCCTCCGGATTGCTGCGGCTGACCCACTTGAAGTATTGATCCGCATTCAACGGGGGCAGATTCATGAGAACGGGGACAACGTCCTTGCTGCGCAGAAACTCGATGGTTTCGATCAGCATCTTTTCGAATACATTAAAGTCTGTTTTTGGGGTATGGTCCCCACCTGGATTCTCGGCAATTTCGTTCCAGTTGAAGTCGCAATCATTCCCGCCGTATTCGATCAGCACCACGTCCGGCCTTTCGTTAACCACATCCCGCTTCAGGTGGCCAATTCCCTTCAAGAGGGTATTGCCGAACCGCGCAGTATTGTGAATGACCCCCTTCAGCTTGTCCTGCAGCAGGGCCACATAGTTCTCTTCCAATACCACATATTTGTTGCGGACCTCGTCAAGCACCACACCCTTGGAGATGGAATCTCCGGAAACCATATACTTGGCGATTTTTCCCGAAAGCGGATTGTTCATGCTCTTCACCTCTGTTTTTTTCCTGTTTTCTATTTTCTACTGTAGCATAGTCCGACCCTCAAGTAAAAGCCTTCCTGTCTATGAAAGCGGGTTGACGACAAGACCTCCAGAGACTGATCAAAAAGGGTGAACCGGTTTTGCGCACGAAACAAAGAGGCCGTTTTTATATAAAATTATTGGTATTCTGCTTTATTCTGGCATCCCTTCCCGTTTTGCTCCTGGGTATTATTTCGTACGGCAAATCCGCCCAGGTGGTGCGGATGAAGGTGAGCGAGCAGAAGGCGTTAAGCCTCCGCCAGACCCAGCTGGGTGTGGAGGAGACGCTGAAGGTGGCGGACCAGGCCATGAGCCATTTTTTCAGCTCCCGGCTGATGGTGTCCGTCCTGTCGGAGCCGCTGCGCCCCGACCAGTTCCAGCTGTACAACCAGGTCCGCACGGAGCTGACCAATATGCAGCGGCTGGATACGGGGATCGAGGAGGTGCGGGTGTGGAGTGTGGCCGGCAACTGGATGATCACCAACGAAGGACTCTCCCGGCTGGATGCCTGGACACAGGGCCACCCGGAGGTCCGAATTCCTGAGCTGGCGGAGGTGACGGTGCACCGTTCCTCCGGGAGCACTGCTGACGACGGAGAGGCCGGCTGCGGCAGCTATCTTTTGCTGCAAAAAGGCCTGCCGTTGACGGCCTATTCCAGTCTAGGCATGGCAACAGTGAAAATCCCCGCCTGCCGGCTAAATGAGGTGTTTATGGCGGAGGAGCAGAAGGAGCCGCTGTACCTGTTTGATGACCGGGGGGAGCTGATCCTGCAAAGCGGCAATACCAACGCCCAGCTGAATGCAGCCGTTGGGCAGACAGCCGGGGAACTGGCTGTTGCTGACGGGAAGCCCTTTGTGCTGAAGGCGGGAAACGAAAGGTATGCGGTGAATTATCTGGTTTCGGAATATAACGGCTGGACATATGTATCCGCCGTGTCCCTGAATGAGCTCAACCGCAATTCCCGGGAGATCGGCTGGTTTACCTTTTATATCTGTCTGGGTCTCCTGATGCTGTTTATCCTGCTGGCTTACCTGGGCTCCAAGAAGCTCTACCGCCCCATCGGCAATATTGTGAAGCAGGTTATGGCGGGGCAGCCTCCGTCAGGAAGCGGAGCATCGGGGGATGAGCTGGCTTTCATCGGGGAGCAGGTGCATGTGCTGTTTGACGCCAAAAAAAGTCTCGAGGAACGACTCTCCGGCCAAGGGGAACTGTTGCGCAGCTTCTTCATGATCCGGCTGTTTCTCGGCGGATTGAAGGAGGAGGAGGTGACGGAGCGCCTCCTGGAGTACGGTCTGAATGCAGACCTGCGGTCCTTCTGTGTGGTGGCGGTGCAGACGGGCAATTTGCAGGAAACCCGTTTTACCGAGAAGGACCGGGATCTGCTGCTGTTTGCGGTGAACAACATAATCGGGGAATTGATTCCTGCCGGCCGGCGGCTGGAGCCAACCGTATTGGGCAAAACCCAGCTTACGGTGATTACGTCCTCCGGTGGAGAAAATCTGGAGGAAGAGGCGTACCGGATCGCCAAGCGGATTGTGGACACCCACACGGAGCTGCTTGAGCTTCCCGTGGCGATAGGCATCAGTCTTGTCCACTCCGGAGCTTTCTTCATCCCGCAAGCCCATGATGAAGCGGTGGAGGCTCTGCAGCGCCGGGCGGCCTTCGGGAACCAGCCCGTGGTCCGGTTTGCCGACTTGGGTGAATCCCATGCCCTGCATGACCGTTATCCCCGTAAGCTGCAGGAGGAGCTGTTCCAGTCCATCAAGCTGCTGGAGCGGGAGCAGTCGGAGGCGCTGGCGCTTACGCTATTGGGACAGATACGGGAGGCGTATCCCGTTTTGTATGACCGGCAGTTCCAGTATGTCCGTCTGCTGGTAAATCTGCTGGCTCTGGCTAACAGCATTGCCCGCCAGGCGGTGCCGCCGGAGCAGCAGCAGGTGCTTATCGACCAGCTGTTTGCCTTGGACAAGGAGGATGCGGCAGCAAGGTGGTTCATGGAGAAGATGATCGGCCCGCTTCTGGACAATATGGAGGAGCAGTCCGAGGTCCGGCATATGGCCATCGCCAAGGAAATGGTGCGGATGGTCCAGGAGGAATACGATTCGGATTTAACCTTGGATACCTGTGCAGACCGGCTTCATTACCAGAGCGGCTATGCCGGGACCATTTTCCGCAATTGTATGGGGATGACCTTCGCCGCCTATTTGGCCCGCTACCGCCATCAGATCGCCCTGCAGTGGCTGAAGGAGACGGATATGCCTGTTAAGGATATCGCAGCCAGGCTGCAGTATAACAACCCGCAGAATTTTATCCGCTCCTTCCGCAAGCTGGAGGGTGTGAGCCCGGGCAAATACCGGGATAACCAGGCCGATGGTTTAAAACCGGAATCAGGTGACGGGGAGGAGGCAGAATAGATGAGGCTTTTGCAAAAAGCGGTTCCCGCTCAAGTCCCGGAACATGCTTACGATGCGGCTGATCGGGTGACAGAGGGATGGATGTTGCTACTGAAAGGCCCCCGTTTGGTCCTGATCCCCGTTATACTGTCCGCCATGTGGCTGCTGACGTCCTGTCAGGATAGCAGCAGCGGGCCGACTCCCACGGATAAGCCGGCGGAGGAAGCGGTAATCCGGATGATGCTGGTGCAGAATACCGGGGACCCGCCTCTGCCGGGCATTGTGCCGGAGCTGGAGAAGCAGACCGGCAAACGGCTGGGCCTCACCTGGGTACCCGAAAATCTGTATTCCGACCAGATGGTTTCGGCTTTGGCCAACGGGATCCTGCCGGAGGTCCTGTCCGTCAAGGCGGTGGACCTCAAGCATCCGTCCGTAGTCAACGCTATCCGGGCAGGCGGATTTTGGGAGATTGGCCCGTACCTGTCCCGTTTTCCGCTGCTTACCCGTTATCTGGACCCGGAGGTCCTTCATAACGGCTCGTATTTCGGGAGGGTCTACGGGCTGTATTGGGAACGCCCGGTCTCCCGGCAGGGCATCCAGTACCGCAAGGATTGGCTGGAGCGCCTGGGGCTTGCCGAGCCGCGGACGGTGGAGGAGCTGTACCGGGTGCTGCGGGCCTTTACCTCTGATGATCCGGACGGCAACGGCAAGCAGGATACCTACGGTTTAATGGACCGTAACGATCTGGTATACGGCGCCTTCCGCAATCTGGCGGTTTATCTGGGGGCTCCTAACGGCTGGGCGCTGCAGAAGGAGGGATTGGTCCCGGATTTTTATACCGAGGCTTACCGGGACGCCATGAAATTTATGAAGACGCTGTATCACGAAGGTATCCTGAACCCGGATTTTACTGTGACCAGCAAGTCCCAGCAGGAGGAGCGGTTTGTCCGCGGGGAAGCGGGAATGATGATTACCAACATTTTGTCGTCGGGCACTCAGGATAAGATGTCCAAGCTGAATCCCAAGGCTGTTATCGGTATCCAAAACCGTATATCCGGGCCCCAAGGTGACCGGGTGTGGGGCGGTCCGGGCTTCGGCGGACTGTTCCTGTTTCCGAAGAGCAGTGTCAAGACGGAGAAGGAGCTGCTGGACATTCTTGACTTTTTCGAAAAAACGCTGGCTCCCGAGGTTCATAATTTGCTGTCCTTCGGCATCCTGAACAAGCACTACACCCTTCTGGAGAACGGGAGGGTGAAGATTTGGCCGGATACCAAAACCATGCGGGAGCGGGAGGTGGAGCCTTATACCACGGCACTGCGGCTCATGCAGATCCCCTACCTTAGCCAGGACAAGCTCAGTGTGGCTCAGGAGCAGATCAATGCCATGACCGAGGATAACAAAACCATCGCGGTAGCGGATCCCGCCACGGCCCTGATTTCCCAGATGCAGGCGGAACGGGGCAATGAGCTGGGGGAGATCATCACCAATGCCACCTATCTGTACATTCTGGGCCAGTTGGATGACGCGGGTTTTGACCGGGAGCGGGAGCGTTGGAAGGAGGCTGGGGGAGCGCAGGTGATCCGGGAGCTGAACGAAAGCTATAAGGAATCGGAACGGCGCAAGCATTAGGTAAGGGCTGCTTTCTGCAAGGCCTCTGTGGAGATGATCCGCAGGGGCTGTTTTGTCGTGGGAGGGATGGGGGGCGGTGCGGGCCGAATGGGGGAAGAAGCGGCGTAGAGACCCCACGGGTTTACGTGTAATGAACTGAGCGCCGGTTAGCTGTTAAACACATCCGGAGCATGAGTGGCTGTAACGGAACTGAGCGCTGCTTAGAGGCTGAAAATCCAGCGATCGTAGCTGTAACGGAACTCAAAAGCTGTTACAGCGGGAAAACGTCTGCCTGGAGCTCTTTTTGTGCTGCTAAGAGCCGCTTGGCTCCGTTACGCTGTTAAAACCATGATTTTCCGGAGCGAAGAGTCAGATAGTTCCGTTAGCGCTGAAGACGGAGGCATATCCGCCGGCTTTGCGTGAAAAAGCCCGTCACAACAGGCTTTTGCTGCCGATAATCATGCAAGTTCATAGGAAATGATTATAGTCACGTCCGTGGTTGGCGTCCATAATGATAACCGACCGGCCAAGCGTTTGCCCTATTCCGGCAAGCGCGGACGGCGGTACATATACCACAAAAAAAGGGAGAGGAAACGCCAACCATGAAACAGAAGAAAACATGGAAGCAGGCCGTTAGCGCCATGCTCACAGCAGCGCTGCTGCTGGGCTCCATTCCCCTGTCAGGGGGAACGGCCTATGCATCCCCGGTCGCCCCTGCGGGGAGCACGGTGCTGCTGCAGGAGGATTTTGAGGGAACGTATGCGGATAACGCCCCTCTGAACGGACTCGCCAATGGGGATAACCAATCCTCCATTGCCGGGTTTGGAACGGCCTTTACCGGTACGCCGGGAGCGGGGGAAATGATCGAACTGGAGGCCCCCAACACTGTATTGTCCTCCAAGGCCTTGAAGATTTCACAATCGAGCTCCGCCGTCTCCACATCCGGTATTAAACGCAGCTTTTCCGCTAACGGTGTCGCCACAGGAACCGTAACGGCAGAGTTGGATTTCGTTTTGTCCGACGTCTCCAAAAACGGAATGATTCTGCAGGTCCTGGATACAGAGGGCAAGGTGATTGCCGATCTCCAAAATAAAAATAATCCTGCCTCTGGGTATTCCGGAAAGTTCGTTTGTTTCGTGGATGCAGGCGGAGCCTTTGTCCCCGTGGGAAAAAAAGACTCGGCTGACGCGGCCATACTCAGCAAAACCGGCTATCATCTGAAGGCTGTGCTGGATATGGATGCGAAGAAAGCCAATTATTATCTGTATTCTCTCTCAGGCACGCTGCTGGGAGAACTGGCGGGCCAGCCCTTTAAGACGGAGCCGTCCGCCGGAGGACTCAAGTCCATCGCTTCTTTTACCAAGTCGGGCAGTTCCGGAGCTTGGAGCCAGGTTCTGGACAACATCCTGGTTTACCACAGCCTGCTCCCCAAAGCCCCTGAAGGTGTAAAAGCCACTGGCGGCAACAGCAAGGTGGAGCTGGGCTGGAATTCGGTAACGGACGCCACCTACTATACGGTCAAACGCAGTCTTGAGAGCGGCAGCGGGTATACCGTTATTGCGCCTCAGGTTGCGGCTCCGCAAGGTGTGACAGAGGTCACCTACACGGATGCTTCGGCCGTAAACGGCACCACCTACTATTACGTGGTCACTGCTACAGCGCCAACGGGAGAATCTGCACCGTCCGCGGAAGTGAGTGCTATTGCGGCGGCAGGGCCGATTTTGCCGGCAGCACCCCAGAATGTAAGTGCAGCAGCGGGGAACGGCCAGGTTGACTTAAGCTGGGCGGCCGTGAACAGTGCTTTGTCGTACACGGTCAAACGCAGCAGCGACGCCCAAGGCACGTACACGGCTGTAGCAACCGCAATAACCGGTACCAGCTATAAGGACACCGGACTAACCAATAACAAAACCTATTATTATACGGTGACCGCCGTTAATGCGGCAGGGGAAGGAACTCCGTCCCAGCCGCTGGCAGCGACACCGGGCGATTTCCTGATCGGCGACAGCTTTGAAGGCAGCGCCTTAGGCACACTGCCCGCCGGATACCGCACACCTTTGGGCAGCGGTGTCATTACCAAATTTGATGCAAGCAATAACACAGCTGTGATATCCAATGCCTATCCGGCCAACAGCTACGGCAATATCTCCGGCACCATCGCCGGCAACGACAGCAACGTGCTGTGGATCAACGACGGAGCAGGACGGGGCGGCTTTAACCGGCCCTTCACCCCGGTAACCGCCGACAGCAACGAAGGCATTACTGCAACCCTGGAGTTTATGCAGCCTAAGAAAGTCGGCGATTCCTATATGCTGGAGCTGTTGGACAGCAGCAACAAGGTCGCCCTCTCTTTCAACATTAATTCTTCACCTGTCAATATCGAAATCAACAAGTGGTACAAGGTTACCTATGTGGCCGATGTGAAGGCGAACACCGCCGATCTCTATATCACTGCCAAGGATAATGATAAGGGCGAATTGGCGGCGTATTACGGGAATGTGGTATTTTCGACGCCCGTCACCGATATCGCCTCCTTAAACGTTCGTATGGCCGGCTCCTCCACCGGATCGGCTTATGTGGATAATATCCAGGTTTATGAGCAAAAAACAGCGGTTCCCCAAGCCTTGACGGGAGAAGGCTCCGACCGGAAGACGCGTCTCACCTGGAATGCTGCCAGCGGTGCAGAGACCTATTCCGTCTACCGCAGCGCTGAGGAAAACGGCGTATTCGCGAAAATTGCCGACGGTATTGAAACCAATGAATATACCGATAACAGCGGCTTGGAAAATAACACGCCTTACTATTACAAGATAACGGCAGTCCGTACAGGCCTCGAAAGCGGCTTTTCGAATATCGCCAAGATTAGTCCTACGGATAAGAAACCGCCTGCCAAGGAAGTGGAGGGGCTGCATGCATTGGTCAGAGATGGCCAACTGACCGTAGCCTGGAATAAAGCAGAGACAGCCGAGTTTTATACTATCGAACGGGCCACCAATCCCAACGGGCCGTTCCTGCCTCTTTTGCTGAACGGCAAAACCAGGATTTATGCTGAATCCTATCTGGATATGGGATTGCGTGAGGACACAGCGTATTACTACAAAGTGACACCGGGCAACCCCGGCGGCATGGGCCCAGGTAAGGTGCTGGAGGCGGTTTCCCCTGCTTCCGCCCTGCAATCTCCGGTTTTGCTTGCGGCTGAAGCAGTAAACGGCGCAGTGGAGCTTCAATGGTCCTCTGTTCCAGGAGCTGAAGCTTATCATGTGGCACGAAGCACGGTAAACGGCGGCCCTTATGAGCGGATCAGCCAGGAAGCCGTTACGGCAGCCACTTATACAGACAGCAAGGCAATAAGCGGAGTGACCTATTATTATGTGGTGTCCGCAGCCAATGCCAAGCAGGAGAGCAGAAGCTCCAACCAGCGCAGTGTTTATGCTTATACAGCTCCTGCAGGTGCCCCGGTTGCACCGGTGAATGTGCGTGCCGAAGCCGCTACAGGCAAGGTAACGCTGAATTGGCAGGCGTCAGCTGCTGCGGAAGCTTATCAGGTGGAGCGCAAAACAGCCAGTGGCGCTTTTGAGATGGTGGGAACTGTAACCGACACCGTTTTTGAGGATGTCTCAGCTGCTAACGGCACCATCTATACGTATCGCGTAACCGCCCGGAATGCATCCGGAGCAAGCGCTCCATCGGCAGAGGTCCAGGCTTTGCCTGCCCAAGTGCTGAAGGTAGACGGCAAGGCAACCGCCAATGGTACGGATGTATTCCAAACTGTACAGGCTGCAGTTAATGCGGTGCCTGCCTCCAATACGGAGCGTGTGATCATCTCCATTGCACCAGGTACGTACACGGAAAAGCTCGTTGTCACAAGCCCCTACATTACCTTGGTGGGAGCCGGCATGGATGAAACGGTGATTACCTATGGCGATTATGCCGGGACCACCGCCACTACAGGCCAGACCGGTCATACGGGCAACACCTTCCTGAGCCAGACGGTGGATGTGAAGGCGGACTATTTCCAAGCGTTTAATCTGACCATTGAAAACAGTTCCGCGCCCCGCTCCAAAGTGGCTCAAGCTGTGGCCCTTTCGCTGAAAAGCGACATGGCTGTTCTGGAGGGTGTCCGTCTGAAGGGCTACCAGGACACTCTATACAACGGTCTAAACGGGCAAAATGCGGGCCGCCACTATATCGCCAACAGCATCATTGAAGGCGATGTGGACTTTATCTTCGGCGAAGCGCCTACTGTGGTGCTGGACAATGTGACCATGCTTCTGGTCAGCACAGAAGGCGGAGGCGGGCATATTACGGCCGGTGCCCAGAAGAACGTGGATGATATCGGCTATGTGATTATCAACTCCCGGGTGGAGGATCATGCTTCTGCCCAAGGCGCTTATGATTTGGGACGTCCCTGGAAGGATTACGCGGATGTCAGCTTCATCAACACCTTCATCAATTCCGAAAAAATGATTTCCGCCGGTTGGGTGACCGCATGTGCGGGAACCTGCAAAACCAGCGAGCTGTCCGAATACAACAGCTATGGCCCCGGTGCAGCCGCATCCAGCCGTACGGCAGCCGTGATGGAAACGGCAGCGGAGGCGGACCGGACCATTCCCCAGCTGTTCGGCGGATGGGATCCGACAGTGGCCGTTGCGATGCCCGGGCTCAGCTACCGTCCAGCTCTGGCTTCCACGTATGCCCGTTTTGACGGTCATGCGGCCCGGCAGTCCGATGTTTATCTGATGGCGGAGAGCCAGGGGCAGGCCTTGAAGAAAGTAACCCTGAACGGAGCAGAGCTGCCAACGTCCGCCTATGCATTGCAAGGTGATGTGGTTGTGCTGCGCCAGGAATATCTGGCCGGACTTCCGTCTGGCACGGCACGGTTTGTTTTCCATTTTGACAATGGGACTGTGGAGTTCCCTGTGCAAATTGCCGATACCTCGGTAGTGGAGCTGGGCAGGCAGGTGCTTCCTTCCAATGACGGCTGGGCCTCACTGGGGACGGGTACCACTGGCGGCTCCGCTGCAAGCAGTGCCAATGTGTTCTATGTAAGCAAGCGCAGCGAGCTGATTAAAGCGGTCAGCGGCAACACACCCAAAATCGTGTATATTACCGGCACCATCGATATGAACGTGGACGACCAGGATCAGCCGGTAGGGTTGGAATTCTACCAGGATCCTGCTTACAATCTGGAAGCGTATCTGGCTGAGTACGACCCGGCTGTATGGGGCAAAAACCTCCCCTCCGGCGAGTTGGAAAATGCCCGTTCCCGCTCTGCAAGCAATCAGGGAGCGCGGATCAAGATCACGGTTGGCTCCAACACCACTCTGGTGGGTCTTCCCGGCGCCAAAGCCCAAATTCTGGGCGGCAATGTGAACCTGGATAAGGTGGATAATGTCATCATCCGCAACATTGAGTTCGCCAACACCTTCGATTATTTCCCGCAATGGGATCCGACGGACGGTGAATTCGGCAACTGGAACTCGGCGTACGACAGCATTTCTGTCAAGGGCTCCACACATGTGTGGGTGGACCGCAACACCTTCAGCGATACTGGCGGGCTGGATGATCCCCACCATACGTATTTTGGACGGAAATTCCAGCAGCATGACGGAGCGGTAGACGTAACCAACGCCTCCGATCTGGTAACCGTGTCGTATAACTACTTCCACGATCATGACAAGCTGAATCTGGTGGGCGGAAGCGACCAGAACACGGCCGATGACGGCAAGCTCCGGATTACGTTCCACCATAACTATTTCAAAAATGTGGGCCAACGTGCGCCGCGTGTACGGTTCGGTCAGGTCCATGTGTACAACAACTACTATGAAGGTTCGGCACAGGCATCCACGTACCCGTCGCTGTACTTCATGGGTGTGGGCTACAAATCGCAAATTATCGCCAACAATAACTATTTTGTGCGGGAAGCGGGCGCCCTTTCCCAATCCCTGATCCAGGTTTCACCTGGCGGGACCATGTTTACCGATACAGGCTCCTTGTTGAACGGTGTGCCTGTGAATATTGCGGCAGCCTACAACAACGCATCCGCCGCCGCACCGTTGAGTCCGTCTGCGTGGACGCCGACGCTGTTCACAGGGATGGACGCCACTGCCGATGTACCCAAAGCCGTCCTGAGCGGAGCCGGCTCTGAAGGCACCCTGAAGTGGGTGGAGCCTGATGATTCCGACTCTGGGAGCGGAACCACTGCACCAGTTGTACCTTCCGTACCGCAGTCGGATGCTGTGAAGCTGACGCCTGCTTCTGTTCCGGCAACACTTGCCGACGGACGGAATGCGGAGAAGTTCACGCTGACGGACAGTGAAGTGGAGAAGGCGCTGCAAGGACTCAAGGCAGAGTCCGGCAAAACCCCTGTGCTTACTGTAGAAGCACAAAGCAAGGAGCCCGTGGCACAGGTGGAGCTGAGCGCAGCTGCCCTGGATTTGGTCAAGGCGAAGGCTCCGGCTGCACTGCTAGTCATAAATGCATCATCGGGAAGCTACCGGATTCCGGTCCAAGCGCTTGATATGGATAGTCTGGCAAAACGTTTGAATGCAGCTAAAACAGATCTTGTACTGACACTGCAAGTTGGTCCGGCAGGGGCGGAAACGGCTGCCGCCATTGCCAAAGCAGCGGAAGGAGCGGCTGGCCTGCTGTCTGCTCCCGTCGAGATTAAGCTAACGGCTGACGCCAAGGGTTCCATCGAAGAAATAAAGGATTTCGGTACCCGTTATGTGGAACGGATTCTCCGGACAGAGAAGGCGGTTAACCCCGCTCTGGCAACAGCAATGAAATATGATCCGGTGAAAAAGACCCTGCAATTTGTGCCTGCCCTGATTACCCTTGATGGCAGCGGCTTGCAGGCAGTCATCAAACATCCGTCCAACGGCATCTTTGTCCTGGTGCAGACTGCGGAGAAGTCCTTCGCCGATCTGGCCGGGCATTGGGCAGCCAAGGATACAGAGCTTCTGGCGACAAAGGGGATTATTGACGGCATCGCCGACAATCGTTTTGCCCCTGAGGGTGTCCTGACCCGTGCGGAAATCGCCTCACTCCTGGTCCGGGCTGCCGGTCTGGAGGAAAAGGCGCTGTCTGCGGCCACTATGAACGATGTTCGGGGGGACGACTGGTACGCCGGTTATGTGCAGGCTGCCGTTTCCGCCGGCTTGATCGACGGTTACGAGGACGGCACCTTCCGGGCAGGAGCAGCTGTTACCCGAGAGGAACTGGCTGTGCTGCTCACCCGGGCGCTGAAGCTTGCCGGCCGTCCCGCTGAGGGAACCGGCACTGCAGCAGCCGCATTCACCGACAGCACTAGTGTAAGCGCGTGGGCTAAGGACGCTGTCCGTACCGCACAAGTGGCGGGACTGGTAAACGGACTGGAGGACGGAAGCTTCCGTCCTCAGGCCCAAGCGACCCGTGCGGAGGCTGCAGTCATGATCAAACGTTATCTGCTCAAGGCAGAATTTATGAACGAATAGAAAAAACAGCGGCAACACACAAAAGCAGAGGTCCTCTGGGCCTCTGCTTTTGCATGTTTGTTTTCCGTAGGGTATTGGGTTCCGACCTTTGAGTGGGAAGGTTCAAATGCAAAAGTGCAGTTAATTTTGGCACAACCCGCCAAATTGAAAGGGTCTTAATGCAAAAGTGCAGTTATTTTTGATCCCAGTGGCCTTTTAGGAGGCTGTAGGGGATTTAACTGCACTTTTGCATTACAGGGGCGGGGTAGAGGGTTAGCGGCAAGAAATAACTGCACTTTTGCAGGTAACCTCTTGCCTCCAAACAAATTAGCTTGTCAGCCCGCAGATCCCTGCGGCGCCCAACCCGACAAGCCCGGCAACTCAGAGCTCAGCTCTCTGCAGCGCCAACCCAACAAGCTCGGCAACTCAGCCCTCAGCCCCCCGCAACGCCAACACGACAATCCAGCAATTCGCTCCCTGGGCGCCAACCTACCAACCCCCGCCTCACCCCTTCCAAGCCGGGAGAGATTTAACCAGCTCCTCGTCCGGTGTGACGAACAGGGTTTTCTGGTGGTCGTAAATGACGAAGCCGGGTTTTGCCCCGTTGGGCTTCCGCACATGACGGATCAGGGTGTAATCCACCGGAACCAGGCTGGAAGCCTTGCCTTGGCTGTAATAAGCCGCCAGCTGCGAGGCTTCATGCAAGGTTGCATCGCCGAAGCTGGAGCCCTTGATGACCACGTGGGAGCCCGGCATATCCTTGGTGTGCAGCCAGGTGTCGGAGGGATGAGCCAAGCGGTTGGTCAAATATTCGTTTTGGGTATTGTTTTTCCCCACATAGATGGGGATACCCTCGCTGGATTGGAAACAAGCGATAACCGGCTTATCGTTTTTCTTTTTCTTCCGGCTTTTTTTGCTCCGGTCCCGCAGATAGCCTTGCTCAACCAGTTCCTCACGGATTTCCGCCACATCCTGCATAGCTGCATTGTCCAGCTGCTGGAGCAGGGAGTCCAGGTATGTGATTTCCTGCCGCGCACTCTCCATCTGCTCGCCCACCACCGCCAGACTGTTCTTCATTTTGGTGTAGCGCTTGTACAGGCGCTGAGCGTTCTCCGATGGAGACAGCAGCGGGTCCAGCGGAATCGTTAGCGTTGGCTGGTCCTCTTCATAATAGTTGACAACCTCAACAGCCTTGTCGCCTTTTTTGACCAAATGCAGGTGTGCCGTTACCAGCTCCCCCTGAATCCGGAAGCGGTCGGCGTTTTTGGCCTCCTCCAGCGTTTCGCCAAGCTTTTCCAGCTTCTTGATGTTCTTGTTCCGCTCATTCTGGAGGAATTTAAGCAAATCCGCTGTCCGCTGCTTTACCGTATCCCGCTCTGCCTTGTCGCCGTAGAACCATTCCAGCAGCTCACTGACAGAGCCTGCATGGCGCCGCTCCCCCTCCAAATGACTAAGGGCGATTACCGAGAAAGAAGAACGTCCTTTGGCATCCGTCACCATATTCAGTGAAAACCGCCCTGACCGGATATCCTCCATCACCTGGCTGAAGGTTTCCCACAGCGCCTCTGCATTCCCGGTTTCGCCGCGAAGCTCATAGCTGCGGTGGGCGATTTCCCGTGCCGCCAATGGCGAAATACCGCTGTAAGCGCCCACCAGCGCCTCTTCGGCTCCCCGGCCGGTCTGGGTGTCCGGATCACCGACGGCGGCCCGGAAGCTCTCACGGTCTGCGTCAAGTGGGTTGGACTTGCCCTGGTCCGGAGGAGATACATAAGCTGCGCCGGGCATAACGATCCGGTAGCTGCTGATTGCCGGTGTAACATGATGGATACCGTCCAGAATAAGGCCCGTCTCCGGGTCCGTCAGGATCAAATTACTATGCCGTCCCATCAGCTCAATCACCAGCAGCTTGACGCTGACATCACCCAATTCGTCCAGTTGACGGGTACGGATGCGAATAATCCGCTCCATGCCCACTTGCTCAACCGCTTCGATGACGGCGCTCTCGCAATGTTTGCGCAGGAGCATGCAAAACATGGGAGCTTCAAACGGATTCATAAAACTCTGCTCGGTAAAATGGGTACGGGGATAGGTGGGGTTGGCGGAAAGCAGCAGCTTCCGGTTGGCCCCTTGGGCACGCATCTGGATGACAATATCGTGATCCGAGGGTTGGTGTATTTTGTTAATGCGTCCGCCCACACAAAGCTGAAGCTCTTGGACAAGGGCATGGACGACCAGGCCGTCTAATGACATGATTACAACTCCTATCTGAAAACCTTAAAAGGTAACGTTATTATATTGCCATATTCCGGGGAATAAAGTAAGCGACATAGACGATTATAGCTGATTTTTCGGGTGGGGGACAGCATAGGGGCTCCGTTTCAGTCAAACTGGAGCCGGGGATGTGGCTGCCGTTGTGTTTTTTGAGGTCAAATAAGAGCAGCAGGCGCTTGTCTTTTTTTTACTGTGCTAATCCGCTGCTTGTCTGAATAAATTTAGGCTATAACAGGACAAACAGGGGATGTCCGTAGATTGGACTTAAGGAGGAGTTACAACCATGAGCGAAAAAACCTGGCATCAGTTGTCGGCAGAGGAGGTGCTGCAGTCCCTGGATACCCATCCGGAGAAGGGGTTGTCTGCGGCCGACGCTGCAAAGCGTCTGGAACAAAAAGGGCCGAATGAGCTGACAGAGGGGAAAACCGTCTCGCCCATTACGCTGTTCCTGAATCAGTTCAAGGATTTTATGGTGCTGGTGCTGATGGGCGCCACTCTGATTTCGGGCATGCTCGGGGAGTATTTGGATGCCATTACCATTATCGCGATCATTATTATGAACGGTATCCTGGGCTTTATCCAGGAATTCCGGGCAGAGCGGTCCCTGCGGGCGCTGAAGGAGCTGTCGGCACCCCATGCCAAAGTCCTGCGTGGCGGGGAAATCGAGCAGGTTCCCGCCAAGGAGCTGGTTCCCGGCGATATTATCCTGCTGGAAGCAGGGGACCGGGTGCCCGCCGATATCCGTTGGCTGACCGCCAACAACATCTATGTGGAGGAGTCCGCCCTCACCGGGGAGTCAGTCCCTGTCCGCAAGGCTACCGAGGCGCTGGGTCATCCTGACGTACCCCTGGGAGATCAGCGCAATCTGGGCTTTATGGGCACCTTGATTACCATGGGGACCGCTACGGCTGCCGTCATCCGGACCGGCATGGAAACGGAGATGGGCAAGATTGCCGGACTCATCGAAAGCACCGAGGAAATGGAAACGCCCCTGCAGCACCGTTTGGAGCAGCTGGGCAAAATTTTAATCATCGTAGCGCTGGCGCTGACCGTTCTTGTGGTCATCGCAGGCATCCTGCACGGCCAGCCGGCGTATGCCATGTTCCTGGCCGGAGTATCGCTGGCAGTAGCAGCCATTCCCGAAGGCCTTCCCGCCATTGTGACCATTGCCTTGGCGTTGGGCGTGCAGCGGATGATCAAGCGCAAGGCCATCGTCCGCAAGCTTCCCTCCGTGGAAACCTTGGGCTGTGCTTCCGTCATCTGCTCCGACAAAACGGGTACTCTCACTCAGAATAAAATGACCGTCACCCATTTATGGCTGGGCGGCAAGCTGATGGAGGTCAGCGGAGAAGGCTATACCCCCCGTGGCGAAATCCGCTGGGAGGGCAAAACTGCCGATGTGCGCAAGGACCAGATGCTGCGCCGGCTTCTGCAATCCGCCGCATTGTGCAACAACGCCAGACTGATCCAGGAGGCGACCGCCCCGGCTAAGGGCAAGAAGGAGAAGGGCTCCGAGGAGGAAGGGGAATGGCGCATTGCCGGCGATCCCACAGAAGGGGCGCTGGTGGTATTGGCCTCCAAAGCAGGGCTGTCACCCGCTTCTCTGGACGGCTTATACCGCCGGGTGAAGGAATTCCCCTTTGATTCCGACCGCAAGCGCATGTCGGTTCTTCTGGAGCATCAGGGCGGCAGACTGGTATTTGCCAAGGGCGCACCGGATATGCTGTTGGACAAGTGCTCGTATATTCTCTGGGAGGATAAGGTAATTCCGTTTACAGGGACACTGCGTCAGAAGGTGATGGCGGCCAATGAGGGCATGGCCAAGTCGGCTCTGCGGGTCCTGGGGTTTGCCTATAAGGAAATCAAACCCTCCGAGCACTGCGAGGACAGCGATACGGCAGAGCAGAATCTGGTGTTTGTGGGCTTAAGCGGCATGATCGATCCCCCCCGCCGTGAGGTCAGAGAGGCCATCTCTACCTGCCGCAAGGCTGGCATTAAAACAGTTATGATTACAGGCGACCATCAGACCACGGCTGAGGCTATTGCCCGGCAGTTGGGGATGCTGCCGGGCAACGGGCTGGTGTTGAATGGAACACAGCTGGCCGCCATGAGCGACGAGCAGCTGGAGAACCGGGTGGAGGATATCTATGTTTACGCCCGTGTTTCTCCGGAGCATAAGCTGCGGATTGTCAAAGCGCTGCAGAAGAAGGGGCATGTCGTAGCCATGACCGGGGACGGAGTTAACGATGCACCTGCCATCAAGGCTGCGGATATCGGGATCTCCATGGGGATAAACGGGACGGATGTATCCAAGGAGGCGTCGGCGCTTATCTTAAGCGACGATAATTTTGCCACTATTGTAGCGGCAATTGAGGAAGGCCGGGGGATTTACGAGAATATCCGGAAGTTCATCCGTTATCTCCTCGCATCTAATGTCGGGGAAATTCTCACCATGTTCCTGGCCATGATGATGGGGCTGCCGCTGCCTCTGGTGCCGATCCAGATTCTGTGGGTCAATCTGGTGACGGATGGTTTGCCGGCCATGGCCCTGGGTGTGGACCAGGCGGAAAAGGATTTGATGCAGCATAAGCCGAGAGCAGCCAAGGAGAGCATTTTCTCCCGCCGATTGGGCTGGAAAATTATCAGCCGCGGGATCTTCATCGGCGTATGTACCTTAGGCGCCTTCTGGATCACCCTGCAAACTGGTCCTGACGGGGATGCGGATACCTTGATGAAAGCACAGACCGTAGCCTTCGCTACCTTAGTGGCGGCTCAGCTGATCCATGTGTTTGATTGCCGCAGCTCCCGTTCCATTTTCCACCGGAACGTCTTCCAGAATAAAGCGCTGGTGTTCGCGGTGCTCTCTTCCCTTGCCCTCATGCTGGCAGTTATGTATATTGATCCGCTGCAGCCTATTTTCAAAACCGTAGATCTGGGACTGAAGGAATGGATTTTGGCTTTGGTTGCCGCAGGCATTCCCACCTTTTTCTTCGGCATCGGCAGCATGGTCAGCGGCACGAAGAAAAAACGTCCGCCCCTTGTGCAAAGCGGAGCCGCCTCCGGCAAAAAAGCGGCGTAAGTATAATCTTTTGCGCAGGCAGCTTGTTCCGTCCTTTGTCCGGGCTAAGAAAGCCGGATGGGATGGAAGGGCTGTTTGTTCATTCCGGCTGCTGCGGAAGAATGAAAGAGATGATGAATTTGCTGCCCCGGCAGCCGGTTTCCACCCGGATGGAGGCGTTATGTCGGGCGGCAATGCTGTAGCAGACGGCAAGTCCCAGTCCGGTGCCGCTGTCCTTAGTGGTATAGAAGGGAGTACCCAGCTTCTGCACCACCTCCTCCGACATTCCGCAGCCTTCATCGGCAATGCTGAGGTTAACGCAGGCCCCGTCCAAAGAGGTTTCGATACGCAGTGTACCCCCTGCCTCCATGCTGTCCAGGCCGTTTAAGGCCATATTCAGAATCATCTGGCGGATTTCCTTCTCATCCAGCCGAAGATCGGGGGTGGGCGTAAGCTCCGCTTCCGCCTGCTTGCTGTTCATCACGGCTTCCGCCTGGATCAGCGGGAAAATGGATTGGACAATGGCATTCAGGCTGCGCGGCTGCAAATCGGAGGATTTGTTTTTGGCTAAGGTGAGAAACTCGGTGATAATGCTGTTGGCCCGGTTGATTTCCTCCAGCATCATGTTCACCGACTCCTCCGTCAGCTCCCGGCGCTGCCGTTTGTATAACTGGAGGAAGCCGCTGACCGTAGTCATGGGGTTGCGGACCTCATGGGCGATGGCCGCTGCCATTTCGCCGATCAGGTGAAGCCGCTCCAGCCGGGCGGACTGGCTTTCCCAATGCTCCTTTTCCGTGATGTCCAGAATGACAATCAAGAGCTTGGGGACTCCCTCCAGCATCAAGGGCTGCTCGGAAAGCAAGCCGAACCGGACAGTGCCGGCTTTGGTCAGAAACTGAATTTTGGTGTTGCGGTAAAAGGGCGCATTCGCCCCTCCGGTGAAGGTGGTCTCCTGCTTCAACACCTTCATGTCAAGATAAGGCCCGGACATCTCGTTCATATCCTCAAGTGAATAGCCGGACAGCTCCCGCCACGTGTCGTTCACATCAATGAAGGTGTCCTCCACGGAACGGATGGCCAGCATACACGGACTGGTGGAAAAAACGGTGTGGAACAGCAGGTGGGATTGTCGGATTTCCTGGTAAGCCCGGACCAGGGAGGCAGTCCGTTTTTCCACCGTCTGCTCCAGCTCCTGGTTGGCCCGATTCAGCTTTTCCTCGGCTGCCGCCAGCATCATATTGTTTTTCTCCAGCTCCAATGTTTTCTGCCGCAACCGGCGGTTGGCCCGCTCCAGCTCCTGCTGATAGTGATGGACCCTCACCAAGGCCCTGATTTTATAGCGGAGAATATCCGGATTGAAGGGCTTTTGCAAATAATCAATGGCTCCGGTGGAATAGCTGTTGGTGATGCCTGATTCGGATTGGCTGTGGGCGGTGACGAACAGAATGGGGATATTGCGGAAGGATTTGCGGCTTTTGATGAACCGGGCGGCCTCCAGTCCGTCCATACCCGGCATTTGGATATCCAGCAGGATCACGGCCACCTGGCTGACATCCGCATTCAGCATATAATCCAACAGCGCTTCTCCCGAATTCAGGCAGGTCAGCTTGTAGGCGGGATCAGCCAATACCGCTTCCATTGCGAACAAATTTTCCTTTCTGTCGTCAACGATGATGATTTCTACTGCTTCACCGGAAATGTCCGCTGCTTGTTGCATAGCGCTTATTCTCACCCCTTTCTATTGATTCTGGTAGCGGTAGATTCTGTGCTGCAGCATAAACGGCTCCCATTCCAGGCGTTCATTTTCCCTAAACAGGGTGAGGGCCTCCTTGCTTCCTAAAGCCAAAAAACCTCCGGCGGACAGGCTTTTCATAAACAGTCTCAGTACATCTTGCTGCAGTGAGCGCTGAAAATAAATCATCACATTACGGCAAATGATGAGATGGAATTCATTAAAGGATTTGTCCGTGGCCAAATTATGCTTGGCGAAGGTAATATTGCTCCGCAGCTCCGGCTCGATTACCGCATGATGCTCCGAAACCGTGTAATAATTCGAGAAGGGGAGATATCCGCCGGACAAAATATAATTGCGGGTATAGTTTTGCATCCGGTCAATGGGATACCTGCCCTCCTTGGCCTGTGACAGCCAGTCGTCATTCAGATCCGTGGCAAAGATGCTGCATTTGTCATACAAATTCTCCTCTTTCAGGAGAATAGCCAGAGAGTACACCTCCTCGCCGGTGGAGCAGCCCGCATGCCAAATCTGGATCCGGTCCAGCTTGCGCAGCTCAGGCAGCAGCTGCTGTCTGAGCACCTGGAAAAAGGGAGGGTCCCGGAACATTTCGGTGACGGGGATACAGATGTCGTTAAAAAGCTTTTTCCAGAGGGCGGGCTCCCGGAGAATTCTCTCTTGCAATTGGGATATGCTCGGCAGCCCCTCCGCCTTCATCCGGTACAGAATGCGCCGGGTCACCGAAGACTCGGAGTATTGGCGGAAATCATAGCCGTACATCTGATAGATGCCCTCCAGAAGCAGCCTGGCTTCAATTTGCTCGGCGGCGTTGGCCGTTGGGTTCAAAAGATCGGTCATGACGAATTCCTTCCGGGCAGCCAAACCTGAATGATCGAAAGCAGCTTGTCCAGTCTCACAGGTTTGCTGATGTAATCATCGGCTCCAGCCTCAATGCATAAATCCCGGTCTTCCTTCATTGCCTTGGCTGTCAGGGCAATAATCGGGATTTTCCCGAACACGGGTGATTGGCGGATGACACGCATGGCTTCATAACCGTCCATATCGGGCATCATAATATCCATCAACACCAAATCAATCTCCTGGGTCTCCAGCATGGACAGGGCTTCTTCGCCGTTGGCCGCACAGATGACCCGGTAATTGTATTCCTCCAGCACAGCCGAGAGGGAATAAATGTTGCGCATATCGTCATCCACCAGAAGGATGGAGAAGGTCTGCTCCGACATATGCACATGCAGGGGCGCAATTTCTAGAGCAGCGGCGCTTTCCGGCAGTCTGGCGCAGTAGGTTCCTTCTACAGGCAGGGTCAAAAGGAAGGTGCTGCCGGCATGAAGTGAGCTTCTCACCGTAATGGAGCCGCCCATCAGGGATGCCAGCTCCTGTGAAATTGCCAAGCCCAATCCTGTTCCGCCGAACTTCCGACTGGTATTGGACTCCACCTGGCGGAATGCCTCGAAGATGCCGAGCTGGTGTTCCTGGGAGATGCCGATGCCTGTATCCGTTACCTCAAAGCCCAGGGTGAACGGATCCTCTTCATGGATATACACCCGCAGGGTGACGGAGCCGGATTCGGTAAATTTCAGCGCGTTGGACAAAAGGTTACGCAGGATTTGGAGCAGCCGCTGCTTGTCCAGGCTCACGCTCATCGCCTTCAACTCCTCAGCCATCAAGAGATTGAAGGTAAGCCCCTTCCGGTCCATCATAGGCAGGAATTGATGGTTCAGCTCCTGAATCGGCTCCTGAAGCGGGAAGCTTTCCTCCAGGAGGGTCATTTGGCCTGCTTCAATCTTGGACAGGTCCAGAATATCATTGATCAGGTTCAACAGCTGATTGCCGGACATCACCATGGTTTCGGCATATTCACACTGCTTCGAGCTCATGTTGCCGTCCTTGTTCTCGCGCAGAATCTGGGCCAGCACCAGTATACTGTTCAGCGGGGTGCGCAGCTCGTGGGACATATTCGCCAAAAATTCGGATTTGTAACGGGAATTCATCTCGGAAATCTTAACCTGCTCTTCCAAACGTTCGTTCAGGCTGCGGAGGGCTTCCTGCTGCTGCAGCAGCTCCTCGGATTGCACCTGGAGCTCTTCGTTGTAGGTTTGGGACTCGGAAAACAGCTGTTCCACATGCTTCTGGTACTGCAGATTGCGGATGGAGGTGCCCAGCGAATGGTTGGTAATCTCCGACAAAAGGGTCATACCGCCGCCTTCCACAGGCTGAAAGGAAGCCAGCTCCAGCACAGCGATCACTTCTGTGTTGTGGCAGATAGGCAGGAGCAGCAAGTGTTCAGGCTGCGCCGAGCCCGTACCGGAAAAGACGCGGATATAGTTTTCCGGCACCCGGAGGCTCAGAAGTTTGGCCTCCTTGGCGCATTGGCCCACCAGCCCTTCTCCGTGGACAAAGCTGCTTTGCGCATCTGAGCGGATATCCCAGGCATATGTCCCTGACCGGACATACATCGGGGTTTCGCTGCTGTGGTCCATCACGTACAAACTGGCACAGGAGGCGCCTACCAGCGGTACAATTTTGGACAGCAGCTTCTCGCTTAAGGCAGTCATGTCGCGGTTATCCTGGTATATCGAAGCGACTTCCGCCAAGTTGGTTTTAATCCAATTTTCGGTTTCCAGCTCCTGCTGGTACAATTTCTCCCGGTTTTCCCGTTCTTCCAGGGCGTCGGCCATCCTGTTGTAGGCAACGGCAATGTCGCTGATTTCATCCTTTTCCTCGATGGTTATCCGCGGCAGCGCTCCATGGTGCCCGGCTTCGAAATCATCCATCACGCTGCTGATCCGGTTAATGCTGCGAAGCGCCCCCCGCATCACATTGGAGCCGATCAAGAGAGCCAAAAAGACCAGCAGCAGCCAAAATCCCACAATGATCAGCTTGGAACGCTCTATCGATGCTTTGGCGTTATTGGAGGTGGTCATCATTACATCTTCCTGGAAGTCGATGTATTGGCCCATATCATCGGCGAAGGCTTTGCGGACCATTTCCAGATTGTATACACTCATAAGGCGGGCATTGTCATTCAAGCCGGAGCTTTCATTGACGAGAGCGGTGGTTTTTTGGGTTGCAACCTCATAAACGCTGAAGCTTTCCCGGGCTTTTTTCAAAAAAGTCTTCCCTTCGGTCAACCGGGTCAAATCGTCCAAGTGTGTAAAATCCTCGTGAATTTGGGAGGAAAGGAGCAGGAGATCACGCTGGTCGACGGCTTTCATGCTGGGATTAAGCGTGGTCAGATTAATCTGGTTCTGGATTTGACTGGCATTGGCAAGAATTTTCTCTCCCAGCCGGACCTTGGTGTAACGGTCGTTTACAATATTGTCCACCTTTGTATCGAGTGTATTGCCGAGGTAGTAAACAATCGCGCTGAATATCGTAATCAGAAGAAGGATGGCGGAAAAACCGGCAATCAGTCGGTTGCGAAAGGTCATTTGAATTCTCCGATTTCGTTATTATTCTTGCTATCAATTTTTAAGTATAACAAATATTGATAGTTATTTCATTTCAATATAATGGAAACCGGCTCTTTTTTATAAAAGCGGGAGTTTGTGCCCATAGAGATTAGTCCTATGCTTTTGGGCGGGAATACGCTATGATTGTTCCCAATAAGCTCTTCGGCAGGCTGCAAAGCTACATGCGGCTTCCAGTGAAATAAAACATACTGAAAGTACATGGCGGCCGGCGGCGTTCTCACGTAAGCTTTTGATACATGCCGGTCCGTCAGCGGACTATTAAATAGAAGGAGCGGATTGAAAGATGGAATTTACCAAAATGCACGGTTTGGGCAATGATTTTATCCTGGTGGAGGGTGAAACGGCGCTGCCTGCCAATGCAGGTGAGCTGGCCGTCAAGCTGTGCGACCGGTTTTTCGGTATCGGAGCCGATGGTCTGGTTTATATTCTTCCGTCGGATAAGGCGGACTTCATGATGCGCATTATGAATTCGGACGGCTCGGAGGCCGAGCAATGCGGCAATGCCATCCGTTGTGTGGCGAAATATGTGTATGACCGCGGCTTGACGGACAAGTCGGAGGTCACCATCGAGACTATTGGAGCCGGCGCCCAAAAGGTGCAGTTGACGGTTGAAAACGGCAAAGCTGTAAAGGTAAAGGTGGATATGGGAGCGCCGATTCTGAAGGGCTTGCAGGTTCCCACTACAGTGGATGAGGACCGGGTGGTGGACTATCCCATTGTGGTGGATGGCCGGGAGTTCCGCTTTACGGCGGTATCCATGGGCAATCCCCACTGCGTTATTTATGTAGACGATGCCGTCAGCTTCGATCTGCATACCTGGGGACCGAAGCTGGAGAAGCATCCCATGTTCCCGCGGAAGGTCAATGTGGAATTCGCCACTGTCAAAACCCGGGATTACGCGGATATGCGGGTCTGGGAAAGAGGGGCCGGTCCTACTCTAGCTTGCGGCACGGGAGCTTGTGCTACACTGGTTTCTTCGGTGCTGAACGGGCTGACGGACAGAACGGCTGTGGTATCCTTAAAGGGCGGGGAGCTCTTGATTGAATGGAATGAGGCAGACAATCATGTTTATATGACCGGCCCTGCTCAAGAGGTGTACACCGGCAAGCTGTCGGTGTAAGAAGCTTCCGTAACCTATCCGGCCTTTGGCTTGGACCAGGTTACTTCGGGATAACCCCTCAAATCGGCGTGCCGATTTCGAGGCTTCCGTAACCTATCCGGCCTACGGCTTGGACCAAGTTACTTCGGGATAACCCCTCAAATCGGCGTGCCGATTTCGAGGCTTCCGTAACCTATCCGGCCTACGGCTTGGACCAAGTTACTTCGGGATAACCCCTCAAATCGGCGTGCCGATTTCGAGGCTTCCGTAACCTATCCGGCCTACGGCTTGGACCAGGTTACTTCAGATGCATATAGGAGTGATTATAATGGGGGAAGGTCTGCGGCTGCCTGATCTCCGGGAGGCCCTTCTTCACGGAAGGCTGACCGGAGACGGCGCCATGGGCACCTACTTGTATCAGCTGGGTTTTCCTGTAGGTGCTTCATATGAAGAATTTAATCTGGAGAAGCCGGATATTATTCTGGACATTCACCGCCGCTACGTGGAGGCCGGGGCGCAACTGGTGGAAACCAACACCTATTCGGCCAACCGCGATAAGCTGTCCAAGTTTGGCCTGGAGCAGGATGCGGCAGCCATTAACCGGGCTGGAGTGCGTTTGGCCCGCGAAGCGGCAGGGGATGCAGCTTATGTGCTGGGTGCCGTGGGCTCCTTGGCAGGCGGCCGGAAACGCCCAGCAGGCCGGGAGCGGGTCCGGCAGAATGTCCGGGAGCAGGCTGAAGCCCTTCTTGAAGAAGGTGTGGATGGCATCATTCTCGAAACCTATTATCTGCTGGAGGAGCTGGAGGCGGCTTTGGAGGCGGTTCGTCTGTTGGACGGACGGGTGCCGGTGATCTGCCAGCTGGCGACAGACGGCAACGGGCTGACCCTGGACGGGACCGCTTATGCCGGCGCCTTTCAGCGGCTTCTCGGAAGCGGCGCGGATGTAGTGGGCTTCAACTGCCACAGCGGCCCCGGCGGCATACTGCGCGCTCTGGACCGGCTTGGCGCCGACAGCGCCTGGACACCGGGAGTGCCCTTGTCCGTGTATCCCAACGCAGGGCTGCCCGGCATTGTGGACGGCCGGTATACGTACCTGGCCACACCGGAATATTTCGCGGACATGGCCCTGAAGTTTGCCGTGGCGGGAGCACGGATCATCGGCGGCTGCTGCGGTACCACCCCCGAGCATATCGCCGCCATTGCCAAAGCGCTGGAGAGTTATGCTCCCGCAGCGGGTGATGCGGCTGTTAAAGTGAAGGAGGCTCAGCCGGCGCAACGGGTCAAAGCGGTTGTGGCAGAGCCTGATCCGGTGCCTGCGGCTTCCGAAGGAAACCAACCCTCTATTGTGGAGCTGGTCCGGGAGTCCGTCACGGTTATTGTCGAGCTGGATTCCCCCCGGGACCTTGCCTCCGGGAAATTCATGACAGGAGCCGCCGCCTTGCGGGATGCAGGGGCCGATGCCATTACCATGGCCGATAATTCACTGGCCCAAACCCGCATGAGCAATCTGGCTATGGGCTACCTGGTCAAAGACAGGCTGGGGATGCGGCCGCTCTTGCACGTGGCATGCCGGGACCGCAATCTGATCGGCACCCAGAGCCATCTGATGGGGCTGCATGCGCTGGGCATCGACCACCTGCTGGCCATTACGGGCGATCCCGCAGGTGTTGGGGATTTGCCGGGAGCCAGCTCCGTGTACGATTTGAATTCCTTCGAATTGATCCGCATGTCCAAACAATTGAATGAAGGCATCGCCTTCTCCGGCAAACCCCTGAAGCAGCGGGCAAGCTTCGTGGTAGGGTCAGCTTTTGATCCCAATGTGAAATATATTGATAAAGCTGTCCTGCGGATGGAGAAGAAGATCGAGGCCGGTGCCGATTATTTTATGACCCAGCCGGTTTACGACGCAGCTATGGTGGAGAGACTGTATCAGGCTACACGTCATATCAAAACTCCCATATTCGTAGGAATTATGCCGCTGATCAGCGGACGCAACGCCGAATTTCTTCATAATGAGGTTCCGGGGATCCGGATTCCGGATTCGGTCAGAAGCCAGATGGCCGGTTTGGAAGGAGAAGAAGGCCGAAAAATGGGTGTGAAGCTGGCCAAAGAACTGCTTGATGTCATACTCGGCAGATTCAACGGTATTTACCTGATGACACCCATGCTGTTTTATGAAATGACGGCAGAGCTGACACGCTATGCCAAAGAAAGGGTTTTTCCACTTGTACCCTTGGGCAAAATGAATTAGAATAGGATATCGGATGTGATGGCATGATTCGCAGTATGACCGGCTTTGGCCAGTCCGGCCGGAGGATTCCCGGATTCCGCATGCAAGTTGAGGTAAGATCTGTAAACCACCGCTATGCGGAGACCTCGGTCAAAATCAACCGGGAATGGCTGTCCTTGGAGGACGGTATCAAGAAGCTCGTAGCCCGTGACATCAAGCGGGGACGTGCGGACGTATATGTCACCGTGGAGCCGGATGGGCAATCCGGCAAGAAGCTGGTGATTGACTGGGAACTGGCTTCCGCTTATATGGAGGCGGCCAACCAGTTGAAGGCGAAGTTCGGCCTTACGGATGAACCCAGGCTGGAGGATCTGCTGAAGGTCCCGGAGCTGCTTCATCCCGGTGAAAGCGCCTTGGGCGAACCTGCTTTTCCCGAGCAGGAGCTAATGGCCTGTGTGGAAGAAGCGGCGGCACAGCTGTCCGTTATGCGTATGGCTGAGGGTGCCCATCTTCATGAGGATTTGATCCGCAGGCTTGCTGTCCTGGACGGACATCTGGCCGATATGAAGGCCATTTCGGCAGAGGTAGTAGGAGATTACAGCCGGAAGCTTGCCTCCCGGATCCAAGAGCTGCTCCCTCAGGATGCGGTTATGGATACAGGCAGGCTGGAGCAGGAAATTGCACTAATGGCGGACCGCTGCAGCATCGACGAGGAGCTGACCCGGCTAGCCAGCCATATGGCGCAATTCTCCGGTCTTTTGGACACTGAGGAGCCTGTGGGGCGCAAGTTGGACTTTCTTATCCAGGAGATGAACCGGGAGGTTAATACCGTCGGCTCCAAGGCCAACCGCTATGAACTGTCCAAGCTTGTGGTAGAATTGAAGGCGGAGCTTGAAAAAATCCGCGAACAGGTGCAAAATATCGAATAAGCGGGAATAAGAAGGACGATACTGGTGTAATACTCGCGCCTTCCTGATATAGATGGCAGATTGCCAGATCTGCTTCATTTTCCAACATTTTTGCCTGCCGGCATGTAATCCCTTATAAGGCCCGGGGAACCGGCATAGGCGAGGAGGACCAAGATGGCCATCAAACTTATCAACATCGGATTCGGGAATATCGTATCCGCCAACCGCATCATCTCCATTGTCAGCCCTGAATCGGCGCCGATCAAGAGAATTATCCAGGAAGCCCGGGACCGCCATATGCTGATCGATGCAACTTACGGAAGAAGGACAAGGGCCGTTATCATCACCGATAGCGACCACGTAATATTGTCTGCGGTTCAGCCCGAAACCGTTGCCCATCGGCTCTCCAATAAGGACGATGACAATGACGAATAAGAATAGAGGCATTCTGCTGGTGCTGTCTGGCCCTTCGGGTGTCGGCAAGGGCACGGTATGCAACGCTCTGCGCAAGATGGGGACGGAGCTGGTGTATTCCGTTTCCGCGACTACCCGTACGCCGAGAGAAGGGGAAGTCCACGGCGTTAACTATTTCTTCAAGAGCCGTGAGGAGTTCTCCTCCATGATTGAATCGGACGATCTTCTGGAATATGCCGAGTATTGCGGCAATTATTACGGGACGCCCCGAGAATTTGTGGAGGATACATTGGCTTCCGGGCAGGACATTATTTTGGAAATTGAAGTGCAAGGCGCATTGAAGGTCAAGAACAAGTTTCCCGAAGGAGTTTTCATTTTCCTTCTGCCCCCGTCGCTGGATGAACTGCAAAGCCGAATCGTCACCCGTGGCACCGAGACGGAGGATGTGATTAAGAGCCGGATGAGCATCGCCCGGGATGAGCTGCGGCTCATTGAGCATTATGATTACGCCATCGTCAATGATCAGGTTGAGGCTGCCTGTCACCGCATCCAGGCTATCCTCACAGCCGAACGCTGCCGCAAGGAGCGTATGGTGACCACAATAAAACAATGGATTGAAGAGGTGCAATAATATGCTATATCCATCCATCGACAAGCTGCTGGACAAGGTAGACAGCAAGTATTCCCTGGTTGTCGCCGCTTCCAAGCGCGCACGCATGCTGAAGGACAATGCCAAGACGGATCTGAAAAATCCGAAGGCCCACAAGCAAGTCGGCGTAGCTTTGGAAGAGCTTTACGGCGATTACATCCAATTCGAGAAATCGCCTGACCGGGACAACAATGGTCTGAACTTAAAGTAAACCAAGAGATAACAACCGGATAAGCGGTTGTTATTTTTTTGAAAATGTGCGAACATATATACGTCTAATGGAGCGGAAAAGGGCGTTTTATTTTTGCCCCGGCATGGCAGAGTTTAATAGAGGAAGCCATATTGCCTCTATTTTGGCGTAACGAGGCGGAATCATGTGATAGCGGGAGACGGGTTTCCTTTATTGTAAGATTGGGCGGGATAAAACCTCCGGCGGAGGGCCCGTAGGGGAAGATGGACTTCCGTTAAAAAGGAATAGCGGAAAGGAAGTTCCGCTATCTTATGCCGCGGCGGATGGAGGTAGTGAATAGCGGAAGGGTTTTTCCGTTATTTGTCCTGGTCTGCAGGTCACTCCACTTGTGCAGTATGATTAGCGGAAAAACCGTTCCGCTAACTGCCCTTCGTTTGGCTTGCCAGGAGGTTTAGCGGAAAAAGCGTTCCGTTATACAACCGGGAGAGCTCGAGGTTAGGTATGTGATTTGGATAAAAGGGGTCCCCGCAAAGTACCTGAATCTGCTTCGGAGCCTAGCATCACTTTGTGGGGATGATTTCAGGAAGCTGAGTCGAAGAAGGCCCTCAAATTGGCTTTGCCAATTTCGAGGCTTCCATAACATTATCCGGCCAGCGGCAGGGACCATGTTATTACAGGTTAGGAGGAGAACGGATATGCTGAAGGGAAAAACGGTGATTTTGGGTGTGTGCGGCGGGATCGCGGCTTATAAGGCGGCGGCTTTGTGCAGCAAGCTGGTGCAGGCGGGCGCCAAGGTGCGTGTCATCATGACAGAATCGGCAGCCAAGCTGGTGCAGCCTCTTACGTTTCAGGCACTGTCGAAATATCATGTGATTGTGGATGCCTTCGAGGAAAACGACCCCTCCGTCATCACCCATGTTGACGTGGCGGACAGCGCCGATCTGGTGATCATTGCCCCGGCAACGGCTAACATGATCGGCAAAATGGCCAACGGCATTGCCGATGACATGCTCAGCACTACCATGCTGGTGACTCAGGCGCCGATTCTTATCGCCCCTGCCATGAACGTGCATATGTATGCACATCCGGCGGTTCAGGCCAATATGCGGACCCTGGAGCAGCGGGGGGCTTATTATGTGGAGCCCGGTGTTGGCCTCTTGGCCTGCGGCTATGTGGGCAAGGGACGTCTGGCCGAGCCGGAGGAGATTGTGGCAGCGGCGCAGCAGCTGCTGGCGAGTCTGGCGGACAGGCCTCTGGCCGGCAAAAAGGTGCTGGTTACCGCCGGAGGCACAGTGGAGCGTATTGATCCCGTCCGTTATCTGACCAACGACTCCTCCGGCAAAATGGGCTTTGCAGTAGCCGAGGCAGCCCGGGAGCTGGGCGCCGAGGTGACAGTGATTGCTGCCCGGACCAGTGCTCCGAAGCCTGCGGGTGTGGAGCTGGTGAAGGTGGAATCGGCGCTGGAGCTCCGGGAGGAAGTGCTGTCCCGGTATGCTTTTGCCGATGTGGCGGTTATGGCTGCCGCAGTGGCGGACTACCGTCCGCTCCGCCAAGAGGAGCAGAAGATCAAGAAAACCGGGGACACCCTTACCCTGGAGCTGGTCAAAAATCCGGATATCCTGCAAGAGCTGGGGGAACGGAAGAACGGCCAGCTGTTAATCGGCTTTGCCGCAGAAACGGAAAACGTGGAAGCCAATGCCCGGGGCAAGCTGAAGCGCAAACATTGCGACCTCCTGGTAGCCAATGATGTCAGCGCGGAAGGAGCCGGGTTTGGCACCGATACCAATATTATTACCATATATGGCTCCGACGGCTCCTCTCTGCCGCTGCCCCTTGTGTCCAAACGCGAGGCAGCGCTCAGGCTGATGCGGCTGGCTGCAGAGAAGCTGGGTCCGGCGGCGAAAGGGCAGGCAGAATGATTGCAAAGGTTATTGTGGACGTCCCTGTTAAGGGAACCAACCGTCCGTTTGATTATGAAGTTCCGGCCCGGTATGTTTCCTGGGTGGAAGTGGGCAGCCGGGTGGCTGTCCCTTTTGGTCCCAGGGTGGTACAGGGATTTGTGGTGGATTTGGCGGAGGAGCCCTCCGAGGATGCGGCCGGGTCCGGCAGCCGCAAATTGAAGACGGTGGACCATGTGCTGGATGTGGAGCCGCCCTTGACTCCCGAGCTGGTAGAGCTGGCCCAATGGATGAGCCGCACGTATCTTTGTCACTTGTCTGTAGCACTGGCGGCGATGCTTCCTGCAGCCTTGAAGGCCAAGGCTGAACGCAGGGTGGGCATCGGCCCGGAGGCGCTCCGGGACGGCGGCCTGGCTGAATACGGTCTGATGACAACGGAGGAAACGGAGCTCCTGGAGCATATCCGCCGGAGCAAGGGAATGCTGCCGGTGGAGCAGCTTCTGGAGCGTTTCCCGGGTTCCGAGGCGCTTCTCCGCCAATGGGTAAGGCAGGGTATTCTGGCCGAGGAGCAGGTGCTGAAGGACCGGATGAACGTCAAAAAAGTGCTGACGGTGTTTGCGTGCCTGTCTCCCGAGGAGATGCTTCTCCGCGGACAGGAGCTGCCCGCTAGTGCCAAACGTCAGCGGCAGGTTCTCGAGTATGTAGCCGATCACCCGGACCCCATCCGTTTGACGGAGCTGACCTCCCTGTTAGATGTTACAGCCGGGACGGTGAAAGGTTTGGCGGATAAGGGTTTGGTCCGGCTGGAGGAAGTGGAGGTGGGCCGTGATCCGTATGCCGACAGAAGCTTCAAAAGAACCTCTCCTTTGCCTCTTACTGTGGAGCAATCACAGGTATTTTCCAATATATGCCGCGCGGTAAAATCGGCAACCCACACCATGTTCCTGCTTCACGGTGTAACCGGCAGCGGCAAAACCGAGGTCTATATGCAATCCATCCAGACATGTCTGGATGAGGGGAAAGAAGCCATTGTGCTGGTCCCCGAAATATCCCTGACTCCGCAAATGGTGGAGCGCTTCAAGGGCAGGTTCGGGGCTGATGTGGCGGTGCTCCACAGCCGGCTGTCCAACGGGGAGCGCTACGATGAATGGCGCAAGATCTCCGCCGGGCGCGTGAGAGTGGTGATTGGCGCACGCTCGGCGGCTTTTGCCCCTTTTAAGAAGCTGGGGCTGGTGATTATCGATGAAGAGCATGAATCCTCCTATAAGCAGGAGGAAAGCCCCAAGTATCACGCCCGGGAGGTAGCCGCCGCCAGAGGGAGAGCCTCAGGCGCTTCCGTTGTGCTGGGCTCCGCAACCCCCTCGCTGGAAAGCTGGCAGGCTGCCGTCCAGGGCAAGTATAAGCTGCTTGTGATGGCCGAACGGGTGGAAGGGCGCCCCCTGCCTCCCGTACGCATCGTGGATATGCGCCAGGAGCTGTATGGCGGCAACCGGTCCATGTTCAGCAAACCCCTCTTCGAAGGAATCAAGAGCCGCCTGGAAAAAGGCGAGCAGTCGGTGCTGCTTTTAAACCGGCGGGGGTATTCCACCTTCGTCATGTGCCGCTCCTGCGGTTATACAGCAGGGTGTCCTCATTGCGATATTTCACTGACCTACCATCAAACCTCAAGCATGATGCGCTGCCATTACTGCGGGTATACGGAGCGCCAGCCGGCGGTTTGCCCGGAGTGCGGGAGTGAGCATATCCGATATTTCGGCACCGGCACCCAGCGGGTGGAGGAGGAGCTGGCGAAGCTGTTCCCGGGTATCCGGGTTATCCGGATGGACGTGGACACCACCACGGAGAAGGGCGCCCATGAGAAGCTGCTTACCCAGTTCCGCCAAAAAAAGGGGGACGTTCTTCTTGGTACACAGATGGTGGCCAAGGGTTTGGATTTTCCCGATGTGACACTGGTGGGGGTGATTACGGCGGATACCATGCTGAACCTGCCGGACTTCCGCTCCTCAGAGCGGACCTTCCAGCTTCTCACCCAGGTGGCCGGTCGTGCCGGCAGGCATCATCTCCCCGGGGAGGTATTCGTGCAGACCTATACGCCGGAGCACTACAGCGTTACGGCCGCCGGAGGCCATGATTTCCACCGCTTCGCGGAGCAGGAGCTGGAGCACCGGGTGCGGGGAGGTTACCCGCCGTTTTGCCGGCTGATTCTCATAACCTTAAGCCATACGGAGCTGGCCCTTCTGGTCAAAACCTCGGAGGCGATGGTGAACCGGCTGAAGGCGCTGGCCAGAGAAGAGGGGATTCCCGGCTTTATAGAAGAGGCGGGCGGAGCCCAGAAGCGTGCCTTGGACGTGCTGGGGCCGGTTGCGTCGCCCATTCCCCGAATCAAGGATAGATATCGGTTCCAATGCATGGTAAAATATCGGGGAGATCAACCGGCCTCCGACCTGGTGGCGCAGGCTGTGGAAGCCTTCGATGAGGTTTGCCGGCAGACCAAGCTGACCATCAGCGTGGACGTGGATCCTCAGGTGTTAATGTAGCGGGAAACGCGGGACGTTTCTAGCTTAACGCTTATACAATCCAAAACTCTGTTAAGGCAGGTGCCCTTATGGCAATTCGTTTTATTGTAAAAGAACCAGATCCGGTGCTGCGGGAGCATGCGAAACCGGTACCCAAAATCACTCCCAACATCCACAAGCTGTTGGATGACATGGCGGACACCATGTATGAAGCCCAAGGAGTGGGCCTGGCTGCACCGCAGGTGGGGATTTTGAAGCGGGTCATTGTAATGGACTGCGGTGAGGAATACGGCGGGCTGATCGAGCTGATCAATCCTGAAATCATCAAGAAGGAAGGGGAACAGTTCGGTCCGGAGGGCTGCTTGAGCATACCCGGTCTGCAAGGGGATGTGCGCCGCGCCCAGAAGTGCACCGTGAAGGGCTGGGACCGCAACGGCCAGGAAATCGAGATTGAGGGCGAGGAGCTCCTGGCCCGCTGCATCCAGCATGAGGTGGACCACCTGAACGGCGTCCTGTTCCTTGACGTGGCTGAGCGGGTGTACCGTCCCGATCCGGAGGAAGATAGAGCGTGAAGGATACACTCCGGATCATATTTATGGGCACCCCGGATTTTGCCGTTCCTTCCTTGCAGGTGCTGCTGGAGGAGGGGTATCAGGTGGTGCTTGCCGTCACCCAGCCGGACCGTCCCAAAGGCCGCAAGCGGGTTCTGACCCCGCCGCCGGTGAAGGAAGCAGCGCTTCGCGCCGGCATTCCTGTCTTCCAGCCGGAGCGGATCCGGCGTGAGGAAGCCATCCGGCAGGTAGCCGAATACAAGCCCGATCTGATCGTGACCGCTGCCTTCGGACAGTTTCTGCCCAAGGCGGTGCTGGAGATGCCCAGATACGGCTGCATCAACGTTCACGCCTCCCTGCTGCCCAAATACAGAGGCGGCGCCCCCATCCATCATGCGGTGATGGCCGGGGAAGCGGAAACAGGCGTAACCCTTATATACATGGCGGAGGGGATGGATACGGGGGACATGATCTCCCGTGTGGCCATTCCCATCCGTGACGAGGACAATACGGGGATTCTGTTCGATAAGTTGGCCCGGGAAGGGGCCGAGCTGCTGCGCCGCACCCTGCCGGAGCTCCTGGCGGGCCGGATTCAGGCGGAGCCGCAGAAGCATGAAGAAGCCATCCTGTCCCCCAATATCCGCCGGGAGGATGAATTTGTAGATTGGAACCGCCCGGCGCGGATGGTATGGAACCATATTCGTGGGCTTAGTCCCTGGCCTGTGGCCTCCACTACCTGGAACGGAGAGAATTTCAAGCTGTGGGCAGCGCGTATTCCGGAAGCGGCACAAGCAGGCGGAACACCTGCCCTGCCCGGAACAGTGCTGGCCGTGGAGGATCAGGGCATTCTGGTTATGGCCCAGGACGGTCCGGTTCTGCTGACAGAGGTGCAGCCCGCAGGCAAAAAAGCCATGCCCGTTTCCCAGTTTCGCATGGGATCAGCCATGAAGCCGGGAGATGTGCTGGGGCAAAAGGAAATACCGAATGAAAATAAGCCGGGATAATGCGGAGCACTATATATGGGGTGAAGCCTGTGACGGCTGGCATCTGGTCAAGGATGGGCAGCTCAGCGTCATCCATGAAAGAATGCCTCCCACCACGGCTGAGGTCCGGCATTACCATAGCCTGTCCAGGCAGTTTTTCTTCGTGCTGTCCGGGCAGGCGGTTTTGGAATCGGCAGGGGTGCAGGTTGTGCTGAATCCCCGGGAGGGATTGGAGATTCCCCCGGGCGTTCCTCACCAGATGATGAATCTGTCGGGGGAGCCGGTGGAATTTCTTGTGGTTTCCACACCGCCCGCCCAAGGGGACAGGATCGCAGCCGGTCCGCCGGACGGCGGGCTTTAAGTTTATAATGGAGCAGGAGGAGCAAGACGTTGACTAAAGGTTCGATGAATCGTCCGGGAAAGAAACCCGGGGCACGCGAAGCGGCCATGGATGTGCTGACCCGGGTAGATCAGGATCAGGCTTACAGCAATCTGCTCTTGAACCAAACGCTGGAGAAGCTGAAGCTGGAGCGCCACGAGGCGGCTTTGGCGACAGAGCTGGTTTACGGCACCATCCAGCGGCTGAACACGATAGATTATTTCCTGGGGCGTTTCGCCGCCAAAGGACTGGAAAGGCTCCAACCGTGGGTTCGGAGCCTTCTTCGCTTGAGTTTTTACCAAATTCGCTACCTGGACCGGATTCCTCCCCATGCTGCCGTCAACGAGGCGGTGGAGCTGGCCAAACGCCGTGGCCATGCGGGAGTCGCCGGCCTGGTCAACGGCATTCTCCGCAATGTGCTGCGGGAGAAGGCGCGTTTGACACTGCCGGAGGGCCTGCCTCCCGTGCAAAAGATCGCATTGGAGGAATCCCATCCGGAATGGATGGTCAAACGCTGGCTCGCCCGGTACGGGGAGGAAGAGGCCCGTGCCATATGCCGGACCAACAACGAACCGCCTAAGGTGAGCCTGCGTGTGAACCCGCTCAAGGGCGGGCGTGATGCGCTTGCCGGGCGGCTGGCGGAAGCCGGGGTGGAAACGCAGCCCTCACTGCTTGCGCCGGATGGGCTGGTAGCTGTTTCAGGCGGCAGGCTGGGCGGCCATCCGCTGTTTACTGCCGGAGAGTTCTCCATCCAGGACGAAAGCTCCATGCTGGTAGCCCGTGTTGTGGCTCCGGCGGCAGGGATGCGCGTGCTGGACTGCTGTGCCGCCCCCGGAGGAAAAACGGCCCATATGGCCGAGCTGATGGAAGGAAAGGGTGAAGTAGTGGCGGCGGATCTCCATGAACACAAGGAGGCCCTGATCCGGGACCAGGCTAACCGTCTGGGACTTCGGAATATCCGGACTGTAGTGTCGGATGCCCGAAAGCTGGATGAGAAGTTTCCCGCTGCGAGCTTCGACCGGATTCTTCTGGACGCGCCTTGCTCAGGCCTGGGGGTCATCGGGCGCAAGCCGGATTTGAAATGGACCAAAACCGAAGGGGACATTGCAGAGATTGCAGGGCTCCAGCGGAGCATTCTGCAAGCCGTCCACAAGCTGTTGAAGCCGGGCGGGATCCTGGTCTACAGCACCTGCACCACGGAGCCGGAGGAAAATGCCGAGCAGGTGCAGCGTTTCCTGGCCGAGGAGCCGGGCTTCGTGCTGGAACCGTTCCCCGAAGGGCTGCTCCCGGAAGGAGTAGCCAGGGAAGCAGGCGCGGCGGGTATGCTGCAGCTCCTGCCGCAGGACTACGGCTCGGACGGCTTCTTTATCGCCCGTTTGCGGAGGCAGGAGTAAGCGTCCCTGTCCCGTTGCCCGGTAGGGTTGCCCAGTTTGGCTGCTGCTCTCCATGATACGGATCTACGATCCGCTATTTAGCTCATGTTGCCGGTTTTTTGATTTTCGCGGACAGAGGATCCGTTATTTGGCTCCATGTGGGCTCAAATCCCCTGATTTTCAGTAAATAGCGGCTTTAAGTGTCCGTGTAAAAGGAAAACCGGCGGATTCCCGCCAAATAGCGGAACCACGGTCCGCCAAGGAACTTTTTCCGGCAGCGGCGGGGCGGGATTGCGTTATCCCGCCTTTTTTCGTTACAATAATATAGTGGAGACTGTCCGGGAGTACGCCGCCGGACAAACTCACGAGATACGAAATCTAAAAAAGCAGGTTGTGAGAATATGAAGCCTTTTGTATATGATTATTCGCTGGAGGAATGGCAGCAGTGGATGAAGGACAACGGCGAACAGGCTTTCCGCGGCGGACAGGTATTCGATTGGCTTTATGTCAAGCGGGTTTCGTCCTTCGAGGAAATGAGCAATCTTTCCAAGGGATTGCGGGAAAAGCTGGCCGCCCAGTTCGAATTTGTCACCCTCCGGGAAATCGACCGTTACCAGTCCAAGGACGGTACGGTGAAATTCCTGTTTGAGCTGCAGGACAAAAACGCCATTGAAACGGTTATCATGAAGCATAACTACGGCAACAGCGTCTGTGTCACTACCCAGGTAGGCTGCCGGATCGGCTGCACCTTCTGCGCGTCCACCCTGGGCGGTCTGAAGCGGGATCTGCGCCCCGGCGAAATCGTAGCCCAAATCGTCAAGTCCCAGCAGCTGCTTGACGCAACAGAGGAGCGGGTATCCAGCATTGTCGTAATGGGCATCGGGGAGCCCTTCGAGAACTATGAGGCCACCATGAAGTTCCTCCGGCTCATGACCCATGAAAAGGGGCTCAACATCGGCCAGCGGCACATTACTGTGTCTACCAGCGGCATCGTTCCGGCTATCTACAAGTTCACGGAAGAGGATACCCAGATTAATCTGGCCATCTCCATCCATGCGCCCAACGATACCCTCCGGTCCAAGCTGATGCCGGTGAACCGGCGGTATCCTCTGGCGGACCTGCTGGATGCTTGCAGACACTATACGGAAAAATCCGGGCGCCGGCTGACCTTTGAATATGCGCTGATGGGCGGTGTCAACGACAAGGCGGAGCATGCCGAGGAACTTGCTTCGGTGCTCAAGACCATCCCCTTAAGCCACGTGAATCTGATCCCGGTGAATTTCGTCCAGGAAAGGAATTATGTGAGAACCACCCGGGATGATATCTTCAACTTCCAGCGAATTCTGGAACGCAACAAAATCAATGCCACGATCCGGCGGGAGCAGGGCGGAGATATTGCCGCCGCATGCGGCCAGCTTCGGGCGAAGCATATGGAGTCGAGTCAGAGGTGAATAGGATGCGGACAGCGGAAAGAACGGATGTCGGCAGAATCCGCTCGGTCAATGAAGACCGGGCGGTGATCCTGCCGGAAAAATACGGTACGGTGATTGCCATTATTGCCGATGGTATGGGCGGCCACCAAGCCGGTGATATTGCCAGCCAGCTGGCTATTGAGAAAATCCGGGAGGAGTTGTCCGGATTGCCCGAAGGGGCTACGTTGGAGGAGCGCAAGGTTGCCATCCGGCTGGCGGTAGAGGCGGCCAACGCCGAGGTCTACCGGCAGGCCTCCCAGCGGGAGCAGCTGCGGGGAATGGGCACCACCGTTGTAGTCAGTCTGGCTACACCCGACCAGCTGGTGGTGGGCCATATCGGCGACAGCCGCGCTTATCTGGCGGCAGACAGCCGCTTGGTTCAATTAACCGAAGACCATTCCCTGGTGAATGAGCTTTTGAAGAGCGGGCAGATTACCCGGGAGGAAGCGGACCACCATCCCCGCCGCAATGTACTGCTCCGGGCCTTGGGCACGGATACGGAGGTTCAGGTGGATGTGGTGGAGCACAGTTGGACAGAAGGGGATATTCTTCTGATGTGCAGCGACGGGCTCAGCAATATGGTGAACGAGGAAGAATGCCTGGAGGTTTTGCAATCGGAGCATTCGTTGGAGCATAAGGTGGACGAGCTGGTGGAGCGCGCCCTGTCGGCCGGCGGGGACGATAATGTGACCGTTGTTTTGATTGAGAACCGGCCTGCGGAAGCTTCCGGTAAAGAGGGGTGAGATGCATTTGATCGGTGAAACGCTTGGCGGAAGATATGAGATTTTGGAGCGGGTCGGCGGCGGGGGAATGGCTTTGGTTTACAAAGCCCAGGACCTGTTGCTTAACCGCTACGTCGCCGTGAAGGTGCTGCGCCAGCAGTATGTCCACGATGAGGAGTTTATCCGGCGGTTCCGCCGGGAGGCCCAGTCTGCCGCATCCTTGTCCCATCCCAATGTTGTCAGTATGTACGACGTCGGCCAGGAAGGCGACAACCATTTTATCGTGATGGAATATGTGGAAGGGATGACCCTGAATGACCTGATCCGGGAGAAAGCCCCCCTTCAGGTAGAGGATGCTCTGCATATTGCCACCCAGATTTGCGACGCGCTGGAGCATGCCCATCATAATCAGATTATACATAGGGATATCAAGCCCCATAACATTCTGATCGGCAAAAACGGGCGTATTAAGGTAACCGACTTCGGGATTGCCCGGGCGACAACCTCCTCTACCATCACGCAGACCGGGTCTGTGGTCGGCTCGGTCCATTATTTCTCCCCGGAGCATGCCAAGGGGGTTTCCACCGGCGCCAAGTCAGACCTCTATTCCTTGGGGATCGTCCTCTACCAGATGCTGACGGGCAAGCTGCCCTTTTTGGGGGAAAGTCCTATCAGCGTTGCTTTGAAGCATCTTCAGGAGAATGTGGAGGAACCCCGCAAGGTGAACCCGCTGATTCCGCAAAGCGTGGAGAATATTATCCTGAAGGCCATGCGCAAAAATCCGGACGAGCGCTACCAGTCTGCTGCCGACATGCTCCAGGACCTGGAGACGGCTTTGGACCCCAAACGCCGCAACGAACCCAAGCTGACGTTTTTTGATGACGGCTTGGACGCGGATGCCACCCGGGTTGTGCCGGCCTTGCGTCCGGGGGCGGGACTCGAAGTGGATGAACGGAACGATTACGATGCGGAGCCACGGAAGAAGCGTAATATTTGGATCGCTCCGGCAATATGGACAGGTATTTTTCTTGTTTTTCTGGCGGTTATGTGGTTTTGGGTGATTCCCGGCTTCAAGGACAAGATCATTCCCAAGGATGTGGATGTGCCGCAGGTGGTAGGCAAAATGCAGGCCGAAGGGGAAAGTCTTCTCACTCAAGCGGGCTTCCAGGTGGTGGTGGAGCCGCAATACAGCGATAAGCCGGAGGGACAAATCACGAAACAAACGCCCGATAATGCGAAGCTGAAGGAAAAATCCAAGATCACGCTCTCCGTCAGCAAAGGCGCCGAGAAGCAGATGATGCAAAGCTACAAGGAAAGGCTCTTCAAGGATGTGAAGGCGGAGCTGCTGGCTGCAGGCTTAAAGCCGGAACAGATTCAATCCGAACCCAAATTTTCCGATCTGCCTGAGGATACGATCATCAGCCAGGAGCCGGGAGTGGGTGCCGAATTCGATCCTGTTAAAGGCACCGTGAAATTCTACGTCAGCAAAGGCAAGCAAATGGTCGTGATGCCTGATCTCATCAACAGCACGGTGGCTGAAGCTGAGGCCAAGCTGATGGCTGTGGGGCTAAAGTTGGCTCCCGGAGACAAGGGCAAGGAAAATATTGAAAGCTTTGAGATTGCCTCCGGCCGGGTTGTGGATACGCATCCCTTCAAAAAGGGTGAATCCGTAGACCCCTCCGTGGAACTTAAGGTGTTCGTCAGCTCCGGCCAGCCTAAGGATGCTGGGACCTATAGTGCCAGCAAAAAGCTGACAGCTGCCACCAATGGGAAGTCCTCCATCTTCCGCATCGTGATTTCCGATGCCAGGGTTGAAAATGAGGATTATAATACTTTGGAAGTTGTGGGGTCCGAGTTAACGACTGTCAAGGTAACCGTGACCAAGGCAAAAGGCGCCACCATCCTGATCTACCGTGATAATGTTCTGTGGGATTCGGAAACTGTTACCTACCAGAACTATCTGGACCAAAAGACGAAGCCGTCGGCTTCCCCGTCGCCGTCAGCACCCAGCGCAAGCCCGTCGCCTTCGGCCTCGCCTGCGGCAACTAAGGCTGCGCCTTCCGGGTCCGTTAAACCGAGTCCGACACCATCAGGAGGATGAAATAAGATGCCAGATGGTCTGATTGTCAAAGCGTTAAGCGGTTATTATTATGTGCTGCCGGACGGGGAGGAGCCTGGCCAAGACGGCCAGCTTCCTACCGTGCAGTGCCGCGCCCGTGGTGTGTTTAAGAAACGCAGCATCAGCCCCTTGGTAGGGGACCGGGTCAGCTTCGAGCATTCGGAGAACAATGAAGGGACCGTTACCGAGATCCACAAGCGCCAAAGCGAGCTGATCCGCCCGCCGGTAGCCAATATCGAACAGGCGGTGCTGGTGTTTTCCCTGGATGAGCCGGCCTTGAACCTGCAGCTGCTGGACAAATTCCTGGTGCATATCGAGCATTCTGGCCTGGAGGCCGTGATTTGCTTCAGTAAGCAGGATTTGGTCAAAGGGGACGGCGACGGGGCGGATCAGCTGGATTCCAGCGCCGTGCAGAAGCTGTATGAGGAGATCGGCTACCGGGTTTTCATAACCAGTGCCAAGGAGGGGGAAGGCCTGGAGCCGGTCCGCCATATTCTGAAAGAACGGCTCAGCGTATTCTCCGGGCAGTCCGGTGTGGGCAAATCCACGCTGCTGAATGCGCTGTTGCCAGAGCTGAACCTGGAGACGGGGGAAATCAGCATGCGCCTCGGCCGGGGCCGGCATACCACCCGCCACGTAGAGCTCCTGGCTCTGCCGGACGGCGGCTGGGTGGCGGATACGCCGGGCTTCAGCCAGCTGGATTTTATGGAGATGGAGCCGGAGGATTTGGGCGGGACCTTCCGGGAGTTTCTGCCTCTGGCGGAGGAATGCCGCTTCCGCGGCTGCCTCCACCACAAGGAGCCGGGCTGCAGAGTCCGTGAGGAAGCGGAGGGCGGCGGCCGTGTGGCGCCAAGCCGGTATGAGCATTATCTGATCTTTTTGCAGGAGATGAAGGACAGGAAACGGAGGTATTGATATGTCCATCTATATTGCCCCTTCTATTTTGTCCGCGGATTTTGCCCGGCTTGGGGAAGAAGTCCGGGAGGCGGAGCAGGCGGGAGCCGATTTTATACACGTGGATGTGATGGATGGGCATTTTGTTCCCAACCTGACTCTGGGGCCGCTGGTGGTGCAAGCCATCCGGCCCGTAACCAAGCTGCCGCTGGATGTGCATCTTATGATTGAGAATCCGGATGCGTATATTCCGGCCTTTGCCAAAGCGGGCGCCAATTATATCACGGTCCATGCCGAGGCGTGCACCCATCTGCACCGGACCTTGGGCTTTATCCGCGAGAACGGGGTGAAGCCCGGCGTTGTGCTGAATCCGGCGACGCCGCTTGCGGCCATCGAGTATGTGCTGGACCAGGTGGAGATGGTGCTGCTGATGACGGTGAATCCCGGCTTCGGCGGGCAGAAGTACATACCGGCGGTCACCGGCAAGATTAAGGCCCTGCGGGACATGCTGGACGCCCGCGGACTTACGTCCGTGCTGATTGAGGTGGATGGCGGTGTCAACGCGGAGACAGCCCGTATGGTGGCTGAGGCGGGGGCGCAGGTGCTGGTGGCGGGCAATGCGGTTTTTGGCGAGCAGGACCGGGCGGAGGCTATCCGCAGCATCCGGGCATCCGGCTTGCAGGGATTTGAAGGGAGGAGCAAGTAACGGTGACTACCAGCAAGTGGCTTTTTACCGGGCTTATGCTAGCGGCCGCGGTCCTATTGTGCATGTTTATGTATACAAGCGGCCCGTTTAAATATGTGTTTTCACTGGGCGCCGTGCTGATCGGCATGGAATATTTCAAGCGGGAGGAAACCACTAAATACCGGGTATGGTTTGCGGTGCTGGCGTTTGTGGGGGCGTTGTTCTTTTCGCTGGTGTATACGTTTTTGGCGCTGGGGTATGGATGGGTAACACCGGAGCAGCTGCCGCAGTCGCCATTTTAACTGGGAATAACTTTGGTACATGCCGAAGGCCGTATAAAGTTATGGACAGCCTCGAAATCGGCACAGCCGATTTGAGGGGCTTCAGTGCAGTCCGGATATGCTGTGGAAGCATCGAATTTGGCGAAGCCAAATTGAAGGGGCATACAGCCTCGAAATCGGCACAGCCGATTTGAGGGGCTTCAGTGCAGTCCGGATATGCTGTGGAAGCTTCGAATTTGGCGAAGCCAAATTGAAGGTAGCTCTAGGCGGACAACACGTCAGGAATAATTATAAGCTGGTACACATACATTGGGTTACGGGGGTGAAAGCCTGCCGGGCCCTTTTTTTGTGGAAATGCGTGGCACACGCATTCTCCGGTAGGGCAATTCATAGGCACATATTTTGGGTGCTGCGAATATATATAGAGTAGCGGAGCAGGGGAATGAGGCTTGTTCATGGAGCGAAGGAAGCAACATGACGGTGGACGGCTGCAAGCTGGCAAGGGCTGCACGGCAGCCTGCGCGAAAAGCTTATGCTTACGATGCTGGCTTTTCTGACGAAAAGCGCTTAGGGAGGGGTTAGGATGAAATTTTACACCATCAAGCTGCCTAAATTTTTGGGGGGCTTCGTGAAGGCGATCCTCAATACCTTCAGCAAACACTAGAGGCACTCCGGCAAGCCAGCAGACAACTTGAGATGATCACAGCCGGGAGACCGACAGGAGCTGCGAGGAACTGCCGCCAAAGTCCCAATGGTCAGCGTATGCTTACGACGCCGGCTTTCCGGAGGATAGCCGTTAGGGAGCTTTGGACAACAAATAGCGGTGCTTTGGCCATTGCGCAAGTAAACACCGCTTCGGAAGCATAGGCTTTTCGCCGCAGTCGCATAGACAAAAAAAGCACCTCTCGCAAAAGCGGTACGGGTGCTTTTTGTCTATTCCGCACGGTAAGGTAACGGAATGATTAAACGCGGGTCACAAGGCCGGACTTCAGAGCGCGGGCGCTAACCCAAACGCGCTTCGGCTTGCCGTCAACGAGGATGCGTACCTTTTGTACATTCACTCCCCAGTTGCGCTTGGTCTTATTGTTGGCATGGGATACGTTGTTGCCGGTTTTGGGGGCTTTGCCGGTGATATAACACTTACGGGACATCTATGACACCTCCTTAAAATCGAGCTGCGGAGTAATCCGAGATCTGCATGTTATTGGAACTCTTTTTGAAACATACTATAACATAATAGCATAAGGCCCGGTTGCGGTCAATCGGTTGGGACAAGCATTTCCTCGTTTCTCCTGGAGATTGAGGAACACGCCGACTTACGGTATAATAAGGTTCGCATGCTTCCAAGAATTATAGTACAATGAAGAATGGACCATAATGTTTTAAACCACTTGTCAGAAAAAGGAGTTGGTACAAATGCCAATTCAACAGGCCAATGAATTCGGGAAAATCAATGTGTCGGATGAAGTAATCGCAGTATTGGTTGGCTCAGCCGCATTGGAATGTTACGGGCTGGTCGGCATGGCTTCCCGCAAGCAATTGAAGGATGGCATCACGGAGCTTCTGGGGCGCGAGAACCTGAGCCGCGGCGTGGAAATCCGGCAGGAAGCGGACGCATTGCATATTGATTTATATATCATCGTCAGCTACGGTACGAAAATTTCCGAAGTGGCGCACAATGTGCAAAACCGGGTCAAGTACACGATGAACGATGTCGTCGGTCTGCAAGTGGAGACCGTCAATATCTTTGTGCAAGGGGTTCGCGTATCTCGTTAACCAGGAAGGGGAATTATTCTTGAGTAAGCGCTTTATTTCACTTGATGGAACCGACTTTTTTCAGATGGTGCTGGCGGGAGCGGGCAACCTGACAGCCAATGTGAACCGTGTCAATGCACTGAACGTATTTCCTGTGCCGGACGGTGACACGGGCACCAATATGAATCTGACCATGACCTCCGGTGTGGAGGAATTAAAGAAGCGCCAGAACCCGCATTTGGGCAAGGCGGCGGAGGCCCTTTCCAAGGGCCTGCTGATGGGCGCCCGGGGCAACTCCGGCGTTATCCTGTCGCAATTGTTCCGCGGCTTCGCCAAATCCGTACAGGAGCTGGAGAGCGCCAATGCCCAGCAGTTTGCCGCAGCGCTGCAGAACGGTGTGGATACCGCATATAAGGCAGTGGTCAAGCCTGTAGAGGGCACCATCCTCACTGTCTCCCGGGAAGCGGCCAAACACGCCGTTGCCGTGAACCGGAGATTTCCTGATGTAGTGGAGCTGATGGGCGAGGTGGTGCAGGCCGGCAACGCGGCTTTGGCGCGTACACCGGATCAGCTCCCCGTGCTGAAACAGGTTGGGGTAGTGGATGCCGGCGGCCAAGGCCTCATGTGCATCTATGAAGGGTTCCTCGCCGCGTTGAGAGGCGAAACAGTAGCGGTTCTTCCTCCGGTCCAGGCTGCGCCTGCCGCCGTGCCGGACAAGCCGCCTGCCGCTGCAGCCTCCCGTGAAGGCAAACACAGTGCCCAGTCCATGCTCAGCACCGAAGATATTGAATTTGGTTATTGCACCGAGTTCATCGTCACGCTGACGCCGGGCAAGGTGCCGGGATATGTATTCGATGAGCAGGCATTCCGGCAGGAATTGGGCAAAATGGGGGATTCCCTTCTGGTAGTGGCCGATGATGACCTGGTGAAGGTCCACGTCCATGCCGAATACCCGGGTAATGCCATGAATTACGCCATGAATTTCGGCGATTTGTCCAAGATTAAGATTGAGAATATGCGGGATCAGCATACCCATATCCTGATGGCCGATGAATATGAATATATCGCACCTGAGAGCGATATTGCCGCCCTGAAGCCCATTCCCGTGCATGGGACCATAGCGGGAGCGGACGGTTTGGGACAAAGCTCCAAGTACGGCTTCGTGTCCGTGTCCATGGGAGACGGAGTAACGGAGATTTTCAGCAGCCTGGGCGTGAACGCGGTCCTCTCCGGAGGCCAAACCATGAACCCCAGCACCGAGGACATTGTGCATGCAGTGGAGGGTGTGGATGCGGAGATCGTCTATGTGCTGCCCAATAATTCCAACATTGTGATGGCTGCCAAGCAGGCGGCTGACTTGGTGGAGGGCAAAACCCTCGTTGTGATTCCTACCAAGTCCATTCCCCAAGGAATGGCCGCCATGCTGGCCTTTGACGAGTCGGCTGATCAGGATGAGAATACTGAGGCTATGCTGAAGGCCATCGCCGGAGTCCAATCCGGCCAGGTCACCTTTGCGGTGCGGGACACCTCTATTGATGGCATTGAGATCAAGGAAGGGGACTTTATCGGCATCCACGACAGCAAAATCGTCACGGCTAACCGCAACGTCCAGGAAACCTGCCGCAATCTGCTGGACAGCATGCTGGAGTCCGGCGGAGAAGTGGTCACCATCCTGACCGGAGAGGAAGCAAATGTTGCGGATACCGAAAGCCTCAAGGCTTACCTGAAGGAGCAGCACGCTGACGCGGAAGTGGAGATTCACTACGGCGGGCAGCCGTTGTATGCTTATCTGATCGCAGTGGAATAGAGTAAAGAACGAAACGGAGGTGAACCCTTGGGCCGGATTTGCATTGTGACAGACAGCACCTCGGATATCCCGCCCGAGCTTCGGGAGTCGCTTTCCATTGAAATGGTTCCGCTGAAGGTCCACTTCGGCGACGAGGCTTATTTGGACGGCATTACCATTTCGCCGGAGGACTTCTATGTGAAGCTTGCCGGGGAAAAGCGGCTTCCTACCACCTCCCAGCCTTCCCCGCTTGATTTTCTTGCGGTGTACAACCGGCTGGCGGCGGAGCCTGGCACAGTTATCATATCCATTCATTTGTCATCCAGCTTCAGCGGTACCTACCAGTCGGCCTGTATGGCCAAGGGAATGCTGGAAACGCCCGCCGATATTACCGTTGTGGATTCACGCACCGCCACCTACGGCATCGGGCTGCTGGTGGTGGAGGCGGCCCGTGCCGCCAAGGCCGGCGAAAGCAAGGAGTACATTCTGAAGCGGGTGGAGGAGCTGCGCAAGCAAACCACCCTCTACTTTCTGGTGGATACGCTGGAGTATCTCCATAAGGGCGGACGGATTGGCAAAGCCGGGGCGCTTTTGGGGTCTCTCCTGCAGATCAAGCCGATCCTCTCGGTGGAGGACGGCACGGTGGTATCCGTGGACAAAATCCGCGGGACCAAAAAAGCTATGATCCGTATCATGGAACGACTGGCGGAGCGTTACCAGGGCCCTGTCCGGGTGGCGGTGGCCCATGCCAATTCTATGGAGTATGCGGAGGAATTAAGTGCGCTGATACACCAGCAATTTGAGGTGGTAGAAATGATGTATACAACAATCGGACCGGTCATCGGCACCCATGTGGGCGGCGGGACGGTCGGGGTTTTTATGGTTCCGGCTCATGGCGGCCGTTGATTTATATACCATCCCCCTGCGGCAGATCCGCGGCGTCGGTGCGGAGAAGGCCAAGGAGCTCGACGCACTGGGGCTCCACTCCGTAGGGCAGCTGCTGGAATATTACCCGTTCCGTTATGAGGATTACCGCCTCCGTGATCTCACCGAGGTCAAGGATGGGGAGAAGATTACCATACAGGGCACTCTTTACGGAGAGCCCGTCCTGTCCGTTTACGGCCGGAGCAAGTCACGGCTTACCGTCAGATTGATGACGGGGGGCCGTTTCTTGATCACGGCTGTTTGGTTTAACCGGCATTATATGAAGGACAAGCTGACGCCGGGCAAGGAAATTGTGGTCTCGGGCAAGTGGGAGGAAAAGCGGCAGACCATCATCGTCAGTTCGTCGGAATTTCCCGAGGCGGCCGGGGATAAGGCCCGTACCGGGACACTCCAGCCGGTGTACTCCACAGCGGAAGGGATCACCCAGACCTTCCTGAGAAAGGTGATCCGGCAAGCTCTGGTGCAATTCGGCGACAAAATCGGCGAGGTCCTGCCCGAGGAGCTGGTGGAGCGCTACCGGTTTATTACCCGCAAGGAAGCGGTAGCCGTTCTGCATCAGCCTACGGATGCCCGTGAGGGTCAGGCGGCCCGCAGGCGGATGGTCTATGAGGAGCTGTTCCTGTTCCAGTTGAAGGTGCAGGCCTACAGGCTGCTGAACCGGACCAAGGCAGACGGTGTCCCCCACAAGGTGGACAGGCCCAAGGTTCGGGATTTTGTCCGGAGGCTGCCTTTTACCCTGACCCACTCCCAAAAGCAGGTTATCGCTGAAATTCTCGATGATCTGGAGGCGCCCCATGCCATGAACCGCCTGCTCCAGGGCGATGTGGGCGCAGGTAAAACGGTTGTGGCCGCTGCAGGCCTCTATGCAGTGATTACCGCCGGCGCACAGGGTGCCTTGATGGTACCCACGGAAATTCTGGCGGAGCAGCATAAAGCCTCCCTGGAGCGGTTGTTCGAGGGCTTCGGCGTCCAAATTGCACTTCTGACAGGCAGCCTGACGGACAAGCAGCGCAAGGATGCGCTGGCCGCCCTGCAGATGGGGCTGACGGATATTCTCGTTGGCACCCATGCCTTGATTCAGGAGGATGTATTCTTCCGCAATCTGGGGCTGGTCGTCACGGATGAGCAGCACCGCTTCGGCGTCCAGCAGCGGGGGATTCTGCGCCGCAAGGGGATGAACCCGGATGTGCTGTCCATGACAGCGACCCCGATTCCCCGAACCCTGGCTATAACCGCCTTCGGCGATCTGGATATTTCCACGCTGAAGGAGCTGCCCAAGGGGCGGAAGCCGATTCTGACCTATTCCGTCACCCACGACAAAATGGACCGGGTGCTGGGTTTTATCCGCCAGGAGGTGGGGAAAGGGCGGCAGGCTTATGTGGTTTGCCCGCTTATCGAGGAATCCGAGAAGCTGGATGTGCAAAACGCCATCGACGTGCATGTCCAGCTTATGCAGGCCTTCCCCGACCTCCGCATCGGTTTGCTCCATGGCCGGATGAGCAGCCAGGAAAAGGACGAGATTATGACTGCCTTTAAGGAAAACCAGGTGCATGTGCTGGTCTCTACAACGGTAATCGAGGTTGGGGTGGACGTGCCTAACGCCACTCTCATGATTATCTATGACGCGGTCCGCTTCGGGCTGTCGCAGCTTCACCAGCTCCGGGGGCGGGTAGGCCGCAGCGAGCTTCAATCCTACTGCGTGCTCATTGCCGATCCCAAAAACGAGATTGCCAAGGAGCGTCTCAAGGTGATGACGGAGACCAATGACGGCTTCGAGATTGCCCGGCGGGATCTGGAGCTGCGTGGCCCCGGAGACTTCTTCGGTACCAAACAGAGCGGGCTGCCCGAGTTTAAGGTGGCGGACCTGGTCAGCGACTTCGAGGTGCTGGAGCAGGCCAGGGAGGATGCCGCGGAGCTGGTGGCGGAGCCCCGGTTCTGGACTGCGGCGGAGCTCGCTCCATTGCGGGAGTTCCTGAACCGCGACGTGCCCGAGGGCGGAGAGCCCTTGGATTGATAGTGCAAGACCCAAATTGAAAAAGGCCTTCCTTCGGCAAACTGCCGCTGGAAGGTCTTTTTGTGTTGTACGGAGAGGGAGTTCCTGGAACAGGATGTGAAGCAGTGTTCCAACGGACACCAGAGACGCTATTGTGCGGAAAAAGGGTGTTTTTTCATCTATGCGGACCCAGGAGCCGTTATGTGCTGAAAAAAAGCCCAATAGTACGGTTTAGGCAAGCAATAACGTCTGCTGAGTCCGCGAAAACCGCGGAAGCATCGATTTAGCCCAAATAACGGCTTCTCGGTCCGGCAGCGGACAAATCGGCTTTAGTTAATCTCGTGTGCCGCATGACAGACGCCATTACTTTTGTGCCTGAAGATGTATTCTACATACTCCCTGGCGCTTTGGTCAATATGTGCGTCGCTGGCCTGGAAGGAGGAGCCGAACACGGCGAAATACGGCAGCGGCTCCGCCCCCACATGGATCATGCTTGCTTTGAAGGGGGCGATCATCTCATCCACTGTAAAGGATACGGAGCCGGCCGGCGAGTAGTTCTCCTGCTTGTCCCCGATGGTCATGGCGATGCCGAAGCGTTTGCCGCGGAGTTTATCCCCATTTGAACCGTAGGCCCAGCCGTAAGTGAAAACCTCATCCAGCCATTTTTTCAATAAAGGGGGGTAGCTGTACCAGTATAAGGGAAACTGCAGGATTACAAGATCATGGGCCTCCAACAGCTTTTGCTCCAGCGCGACGTCTATATTCCAGTCCGGGTATTGGGTATACAGCTCATGGACGGCAATATCCGCCGGGTATTGGTCCAGCTCCTGCTTCCATCTGCGGTTTACTCTGGAATGCTCCATATCGGGATGGGCTAAAATCACAAGGGGTTTCATAAGGTTAATCCTTCCTTTCGCATGTGTTTCATTGGATTGAACTCATTATCCCCTTCCCGCTCCCGTTCGTAAATACACACAATGAAGTCAGTGTATGGTTACTTTTCGGTAACTATTGGATAACCGGGAAGGCTTATGCGATAATGGATGCCATAGTTGGCCTTATCCGACAGGGGGATTCACGATGAAGCAGTACCGGCTGGGCATTGAAGCGACTCTCGAGATACTCGGCGGCAAATGGAAGGCTCTGATCGTCTGCCTGCTCATATCCGGGACCAAAAGAACCGGTGAGCTTCAACGCCTCATTCCCGGCGTTTCCCAGAAGGTGCTGATCCAGCAGCTGCGTGAGCTGGAGCGGGATGGCATAGTAGGACGGCGGGTGTATGATGAAATGCCGCCCAAGGTGGAGTATTACATCACCGAGTATGGCAGAACCGCCAATCAGATCATCGACGTGATGTGTCATTGGGGGAGAGATCATGTGAGAATGAAGCAGCAGCAGGGGGAGGCTATCGAACTGTTGGAGAATGAGCCCTGAACGCGGAGTCAGATGAATTCCAGGTATCACTCGTGTGCGGATGCCCATATACTGTACCAAACCCGGCACGCCGGGGAGGCTTCCCGTATTCGGGTAACACGGGCTCCCCCGGCAGCGGAAGAAAGGGGGGACAGCATATGGGCTATCAGAGCTACAGCGGATACGGCATTGAAAGGGAATGGGTGGAAAAGCTCAAGAAAAAGGCCAAGGACCCGCTTAGGAAGGAACGGCTGAAGGAGCTGGCAGACGGACTGACCCGGGAGGACCTGGCTAACCCGGAGACGGTAACTTTTCTGGTGGACCGGGGGCTTAGAATATTGAATGAAAAATCCCCGGAGCGCCAAAGGCAGCAGCTGGTCCGTTTTGTAATGGAGCAGCAAATCGACCCCAACAATATGCTGCATCTGTTGAGGCTTTGGAATATGTTCCGCTGAAAGTGACGATTTACAGTGCAGCGCCCTCATGTTACCATTAACGGAAAATGGTAACATGAGGGTTTTTGCATATGACTGCGATTATTGTAACGGTATGTATCCTGACAGGGCTGATCCATTGTGCGGAGACTCTGTCTTATTCCCTGCGTCTGGCGGGTGTACGGACGGGCAAGCTGGCGGTATCCCTTTCCTTGACAGGGATTCTGCTTCTGGTCTCCCGAACCGCCAACATGGTCCAGTCTCCGCTGGCCGGCGGTCTGATTGATTTGGCGCGGGCTGAGCCCGGTGTTCCCTTGAAGGAGGGTTACCATTGGATCATCATGGCTTCCAGTGTGGGCACCGCCGTGGCCATCATCCTGTTTCCTTCCTTCGTCCTGCTGTTCTCCCGGATGATCAGCCATCTGGAGACGGCAGGCTCCTTGCCCCGGATGGTAACCAGCGTCACGGTGGAGCAGCTCCGCAATGCCAGGTACCATCTGCGCCGTCCCCGGTGGAGCATGCTACGCAGCCTGCGCTATCACGGGGTGCCGTATTCCCTGTTCATAATGAATGCATGTGTGACCGGAATTTATACCGTGGGGGTGCTGGCTGCATTGTATGCGTCCTTTTTGTTTCCTGATATGGCAGCCTTCACCTCCCAGTCCTCCGGTCTAATCAACGGTGTTGCCACGATTCTGCTGACAGTGTTTATTGACCCCCACCTGGCTATGCTGACGGACAAGGCCCAGCGGGACCCGAAGGCGCAGGCCGGTTTAGGCCAAGTGCTGGGGGCGTTTATGCTCTCCAGGTTGGCCGGCACCCTGCTGGCCCAGCTGCTGTTCCTGCCTGCCGCGTATTGGATCGGCTGGGTTTCCGGACTACTTCATTGAAAAAGGGAGTGACGCTATGAACCAGCGGCATTCGGAAACCATCAGAAAAGCCACGAAGTACATTACTGCCCACCTGGAACGGAAGCTGTCGCTTCAGGAGGTGGCGGAGGCGGTATCCTTTTCCCCGTACTATTTCCACCGGCTTTTTATCCGGCACACAGGGGAGAGCCTGCACGCTTACGTCAAGAGGTTGCGTCTGGAAGAGGCAGCCCGGCAGCTTATCGAATACCGTGATGCCACGGCCATGGAGATTGCGGCGAGGACGGGCTTTTCCGGGCCTCCCGCTTTTTCCAGGGCATTCCGCGCACAATATGGCATGCCACCTTCCGAATATAGAAGAAAGGCGGGATATCAGACTTGCGGGAAAGGGCAGTATGATGCTGCTTGCCGCACAGAAGAAAATTCCTTCCGCATAACCCTGCACAATCTGCCCCGGTTCCATGTGGCGTACAAACGGGTGAAGGGAGTCCGTGGAGGCACGCCGGACGCCAAGGTTGCCGAAGCATTTGCTGATGTCTCCGCATGGTGGGCCAATCTTTCCCGCGGGAAACCTTGCGGCCCGTATATTCTCGCTTCCGTAGAGGAGAATTGGAGCTTGCCGCAGCCGGAACGGACTTATGATGTTTGCGTGGTAATCCCGCCCTTCAACTGTACAGGCCCAGTTGAATATCCGGTGAAGGAGCTTGAGGGCGGACTATTCGCAGTCTGCCGGATAGAAAAGAAAGGGGAAGTTCCTCTTGTTTTTGCGGAAGCGATCCGGGAGGCGACCTGGGCATCAGAATTCATGTATGACCACTGGATTCCGGAAAATGGGTACCTGCTGGATAACCGTCCGGGCCTACACCTGTTTTATACGGAACCGGAGAAGCTAGAGGTTGTGATGGAGTGCTGCCTCCCGGTCATTTTCGTCTGACGGAAGAAAAGAGCAAGAAATGGTAAGTAAATCAAACTCCCTGCTTGTTATGCTGATGCCATAACAAGCAGGGAGGCGACTAAATGGATAAAAAGGCAACAAATAAACAGTGTTTCTTGTTTCTGTCGATCACCTTTTTGTTTACGTGGCTGTGCTGGTTGGGTCTCCTGACAAGCGGGCTGGATCCTGCCGATCCCGAATCCAGCCGCCATCCGGCCATGCTGTTGTGGCCGTTGGGACAATTCGGTCCGTTCATAGCAGTATTGGTACTGGCGGCTGCCGGTTTGCGGACAGGCGGAGTCAAGAACCGGCTGCTTTCATGCCGATGGAGGCCAACCTTCCGGTTTCCGGCATGGTATTTGACACTACTGCTCCCGGTATTGTGGATTTGCCCGGCATGGTTCTATGCTTCTTGGAGCCTGACTGCTGAAGGAGCGGGAGAAGCGCCTAACCTGGCATCTGCTCTCCCGGCTCTCCTGTCCGCTACGGTGTTTGCCTTTGGAGAGGAGGCGGGGTGGAGAGGCTTTCTTCTGCCCCGACTTTTAGGCTATCGAAACAGATTGGTCTCCAGTGTAATGATCGGCATGGTCTGGTTTGTTTGGCATCTGCCTATTTTGTATCTGACATCCTACGAGACCCCGCTGCGATTCGCCGTCTTTCTGGCGGGTTATGCACCTACACTTGTGTTATGGTCGATCTTGCTTACTTGGGTCTTTGAACGAACCGGCCGCAACATTTGGATGCCGGTGCTGCTCCATGGCGCTTTTACCGCGACTTACAATTTGGCGGCACCTTATCTCGCAGGAGAGGGAACGGCTCCAAGCCTGCTGTCCCTTGTTTCGGCTCTGCTTTTGGCCGGTACGGTGGTGCTTTGTGACAAACCCTTCTGGACAAATCCGGTTCCCGCTGAGCGGCAGCGTTTTACAGATGGGGCAGAGCGTGCTACCATATAGCAAAACATTCTAGCGAACGGAGCGTGAAAGCTGTGCAAAGAAGACCAGAGCTGAAAGATTATCCGGATCATATTGTCCACTACCTGCGGCAGGTTCCGGAGGGGGATTTACTCGCTATTCTGAAGAAGCAGACAGAGGAGGTTCTTGCCCTGCTTTCTCCTTTGACTGAGGAAGAGAGCCTGTACCGCTACGCACCGGGCAAGTGGAGCATCAGGCAGCTTGTGGGGCATATTGCCGATACGGAGCAGGTGTTTGCTTACCGGCTTCTACGGGCGGCCCGCAATGACCGTACGCCGCTTCCAGGTTTTGATGAAAATGAGTTTGTGGATGCCGCCTTTTTTGATGAGAAGCCATTGTCCGCTCTTCTGGCCCGGTTTGAGGCAACCCGACGCACAGCCATTCTGCTGATGGAGAGTCTGAAGGAAGAGGAATGGAACAGCAGAGGTATCGTGAACGGCTATGAAGGAACCGCCCTGTCCTGGGGATGTGTCCTGGTGGGACATGCTGCCCACCATCTGCGGGTGTTAGATGAACGTTATTATGGGGACCAAGGAGGATTGCCCCGCCGGTAATCTTTGTCTGTCCTCTCCACAAAAAAACCGCCAAGCATCTTACGGCTTGACGGTTTTTTACGTTGCGTTTTATTGTTTGCCCAGCTGCCCAACCTCCACCCAGAAACGGCTGAGAGTGGATGTGCCTTTGCTGAAATTCTCCAATTGGAAGTACTCATTGGGGGCGTGCATGCCTTCCTCGGGCAATCCGAAGTCCAGCATAACCACTGGTGCGCCAAGCACCTTTGAGAAAACCTCGATAATCGGGATGGAGCCGCCGCTGCGGATATAGACCGGCTTTTTCCCGAAGCCTTCCTCATAGGAGACGGAGGCAGCCTGTATGTACGGGTGATGAACAGGGATGTAGAAGGGTTTGCCGCGGTGGGTCTGCTTCATAGTCACGGTGACCCCGGCGGGGGTATGAGCCTTCACATGCCGCTCCATCTTCCGGTAAATATCGTCCGGGTCCTGGTTGTCCACCAGGCGGCAGGAGATTTTGGCCCCCGCACCAGAGGGGACAATGGGCTTCAGCCCTTCTCCCTGGTAGCCGCCGTAGAGTCCGTTGATTTCCAGGGTGGGGCGGGCGCTGGTCCGTTCCAGGAAGGAATAGCCGGTTTCTCCGGCCAGCTCCTGCACATTCAGCTCCACACGGGTTTTCTCCTCATCGAAGGGGATCTCCCGGAAGGCCTGATGGGCAGCCTCATCCATGGGAATGACTCCTTCATAGAAGCCATCGATAAGAATCCGGTCCTGCTCATCCTTCATGGAAGCCAGGAGCTTAACCAGCGCTGTCGCCGGATTGGCCACACCGCCACCGAAAAGTCCGGAATGCAGGTCGGACTTGGGTCCCTGTACCTCCAGCTCCAGGCCGCAGATGCCTCGCAGGCCATAGCAGATGGAGGGGGTCTCTTCACTGATCATAGGTCCGTCAGAGATGGCGATCAGGTCAGCCTGGAGAAGCTCGGCATGGGCCTCCAGGAAAGGGGCCAGATGAGGGCTGGCAATCTCTTCTTCACCCTCAACGCAGAATTTGACGTTCACCGGCAGGTTGCCTTTGGTCTTGAGGAAGGCTTCCACGGTTTTAACCTGGGTGTAAAGCTGGGCTTTATCATCGGTTGCGCCTCTCCCATACAGCCGTCCATCCTTTAGAACCGGCTCGAAGGGATCGGTTTCCCATTGGTCTACCGGGTCGGCAGGCTGAACGTCGTAATGGCCGTAGACCAGTGCCGTCGGCTGGCCGGGATTGTGGAGCCAATCACCGTATACCACCGGATGGCCTTCGGTTTCCAGCACCTGCACATGCTCCAGTCCGGCCTCTTCCAGCCGGTCCGCTAGCCAGCGGGCTGCCTTCCGCATGTCTTCTTTATGCGCAGAACTGGCGCTTACACTGGGAATCCGGATAAAATCCTTTAATTCCTCTACATGCCGTTCGTGATGCTCTTCCAAATAGCGGGTGACATCCTGTGTCATCGGATCTTCTTCTCCTTTAACGAAAGTCTCGCTGGTAATTGTAACATATTTTTGCGGCATTTTCTTTAGCGGCAGGGGTTGCTGCTGTCATGGCATGTCATATCTTAAACAATTCTTAATTTTTCCAAAACCCATTATTTTGACCGTAGTAAATGGCGTATAGTTCTGGTATAGTGTGATGAGTCAGTTTGAAGAGAAGGAGAAATGCCGCGTGAAACAGAAAATCATGTCCACAGTAAAACAGCTTTTGCCCCTTGGCTGGCTTTTGACTGTTATGGCATGCAGCTATGTCTATGGGTTGACCAACGGGATCGCACGTCCGCTGCATACCATGGAAATTTGGCTGGACCGGGTTATTCCCTTTAATGAATACTTTATTATTCCCTATATTATTTGGGGCCCATGTATCTTTTTGTCCTTCGCATTCTTCTTCTTCAAGAACCGGGATGCCTATTACAGAATGATTATCTGCTCCGTTATCGGCCATATCGTTTGTTATGCCTTCTATATGACCTACCAAACCTATGTGCCGCGGCCCTTTATAACCGATGATACGATTTTCCTGAAGCTTGTCCACTATATATATTCCAATGACCAGCCGGTGAATTGTTTTCCCAGCATTCACGTCCTGACAACGTATATGATGATGCGCGCCTACCATTGGGAGAAGCTGTCCAAGAAGGTGGCGTGGATTCCGCAGTTTATCGGTCTTTCCATTATCCTGTCCACCGTCTTTGTGAAGCAGCATGTAGTCATTGATGTAGCCGGTGGAATTGTACTGGGTGAAGCCATGATTCTGCTTGTTTACCACCCGGCCTTCGGCAAACAGCTGTTTTCCATGCGCAGCCGGAAGGTTGCCAACAACCGCCAATTGCAGGCCTAAATTTGTTTTCAATTTGCTGACACATTGGAAAAGGCTCTCCGCCTAAGCGCGGAGGGCTTTTTTTGTTATGGCTGCAGCCTCCCCCGACTTTTTCTAGGGATAACGGGACGGGAACAAGGAAAAACAAAAGAGGGGCAGGATGAAGCAGGCGGAAAAATGAGAAGGCCGTGTTTTATCTCCTACATCGATGAAAAGACAGAAGGGAGAACCGTCATGAACAAAAAAGTAGCAGCTTTTGCAGCGGCACTGACGCTGTCTGCCGTGGTCGCGGCACCGGTATTTGCTGAGGACAGCAGCATGTATGGCACTGGCATGAGCACAGGAACAGCAACTGGGGGGACATCTCCTACAGCCACCAGCACACCGGGAACCGGCATGATGAACTGGGGGGCAACTGCATCGCCCAACACCTATTCCGGCACCACAGGCGTGAACAATTACGGCACCAATGGCAACAATGACATGACAGGCACCAGCGGAACCGGCGGAATTTTCGGCGGCGCAGGCGCTGACGGCAGCTATACCGGTCATGGTACAGGCACCGGTTATGGCATGGGCCACGATGGTTTAACCGGTACCGGTACTTATGGCACAAACAGCTACAACGCGTTGGCAACGGATGATGATAACATGGACTGGGGCTGGCTTGGTCTCCTCGGTTTGTTGGGTCTGGCCGGTTTGAGAGGCCGGAACCGCGACTCTGACCGTGGCGCCATCAAGTAATAACATAGCTAATACATGAGTAATTGCCCATCGGAGACTCCCGGACTGTGCCTTAAAACAGGCGGGAGAGCTGCCGGTGGGCTTTGCTGTGTTTACGGCGTGTCAGAACCCCCTTAGGGAACTTTTGTCGAAATCCGAACATTAATGTGGACTATAGGGATAAAATGCATGTTGATGCAGTAAAACACGAACATTTCCATTGACATTACCCCTCAACATTGTGTAATATCAATGAGGATGTTCGTATAACCCCTTAATATGGTCGGGGGTCTCTACCGGAAACCGTAAATTTCCGTCTACGAATGAGACTTTAACCACCTGGGAGGACAGCATCATGGCTGAATACGATCTGATTGTCGTCGGCGCAGGGCCGGCGGGCATTTTTGCGTGTTACGAAATGGTACTCAAAAAACCGGAAGCCAAGGTGCTTCTCATTGATAAGGGACATGATATCTACAAACGCACTTGTCCGATTCTGGAGGAAAAAATCAAGCTCTGCCCACCGGCTGCCGGCAAAAAGGAATTTGCCGGTTGTTTGCCTGCCTGCTCCATTACCAGCGGGTTCGGCGGAGCGGGAGCCTACAGCGACGGCAAGTTTAATATTACGACGGAGTTCGGCGGCTGGCTGACGGATTATCTGAGCCCGTCCCGCGTGCTGGAATTGATCCGCTATGTGGATGAAATCAACCTGAAGCATGGGGCAACGGACCATATTACCGATCCCACTACAGATGCGATCCGCAAGATTGAGCAGCGGGGGTATGCCGCGGGGCTGAAGCTTCTCCGTGCGCAGGTACGCCATCTGGGGACCGAACAGAATCTCAAAATTCTCGCAGCTATCTTTGAATTTCTCCGCACCCGTGTGGAAATGCTGTTTAAGACGGAAGTGCTGGACATCATCACCGAAAAAACCGGAACGGGTTATGTAGTGAAGGGTGTGGAGCTGAAGGACGGAACCGCGCATCATTCGAATTATGTGATGATTGCCCCCGGCCGCGACGGCTCGGCATGGCTGACCACCGTGCTTAAAAACCGCCGCCTCAAAATGTACAATAACCAGGTGGATGTGGGTGTCCGGGTGGAAACCTCCGATGTGGTAATGGCGGAAATTAACGAACATCTGTATGAAGGCAAATTTATCTTCAACACCTCTGTGGGCACACAGGTCCGCACCTTCTGCAGCAATCCCAGCGGACATGTGGTGGTAGAGAACCACAGCGGCATTATGGCGGCCAACGGACATTCCTACCAGGACCCGGCGCTGGGATCGGCCAATACGAATTTTGCCCTGCTGGTTTCCCATAAATTCACCGAACCCTTCGACAAGCCCAATGAATACGCCCGTGAAATCTGCAAACGGGCCAATGATTTGTCCAATGGGGGCGTTATCGTCCAGAAGTATGGGGACATTAAACGCGGAAGACGCTCCACGGTGGAGCGGATCAAGGAAGGATTCCTGGAGCCTACTCTGAAGGAAGCCGTCCCAGGCGATCTGGGTCTGGTCCTGCCCTACAATACCATGAAGAGTCTGATCGAGATGGTGGAGGCCTTGGAAAAGGTAACCCCCGGCATTGCCTCCGAGCACACCCTCTTCTACGGCGTAGAGGCCAAGTTCTACTCTGCACGCCCCAAGCTGACGGAGGAGCTGGAAACGGAAATTGCCGGCCTCTATTGCGGCGGCGACGGCGCAGGCATTACCCGCGGCCTGGCCCAGGCCGGTGCGGCAGGGGTATGGATTGCGCGCAGTGTGGTCAATAAGCTGGCATAATAGAGAAGCGTCTCCGGTATATGCCGGGGGCGTTTTTTAATAGATGGACGGCTGCAACAATTTGGAACGGACCTGCGTCTAGGGCGTGTGACAACCATAATCCGAATAGGAGGCAACCTTATGAAGAAAAGCTTAAAAACCATGACAGTCGCCTTGACGGTTCTCCTGACAGGCTCCTTGGCCGGCCAGGCCTTCGCCCAAACGGAATTTTCCGACCTTGCGGGAGTGAAGGAGAAGGAGCAGATTCTCGTGCTCCAGCAAAAAGGGATTGTGGATGGGGTAAGCGAAGGGATTTATGCGCCCCAATCCCAGCTGACAACCGCAGAAGGGATCGCTTTGATTGTCAACGCCTTGCAGAATAAATTCGGGCTGGAGACAGTCAAACTGGCTGGTCCCCATGCTTATTATCCGAATGTGGCCGACGGGGAATGGTATTCCTATGCCTTTTCTGTGGCCCGGTATAAGGAACTCGGTCTGCCTCAAAACGTGGACCCCGCGCAGCCGCTGACCAAGGAGCAGTTCATCTATTACCTGCAGCAGGGAATTGAAGCCACCGGTGATTACGCGATGATCAAAATTTTTATTCATATCGCCGATGAAGCCTCTATCACGACCGCCTACCAGGGTGCGATTCAACGCTCCCTGATTACCAAAATCAGCGCTTTGGATGCGGATGGCTTGTTCCATCCCCAAGCTCCGGTAACACGGGCGGAAGCAGCCGGTTATATATTTAATGCGGTCCGCTTTGTGGAGTCGGTGAAGCCGATACCTCCCTTGTCTGAGCAAGGTCAGGATGTGTACATCGCCGATCAGGAGCTGACGGCGGGGGAAGCCGTATCGAGGATTGCTATGGGTTTGCAGCTCCAGGCTAAGGATGATGCGGTAAAAGCCAGCAGCCTGTTCGGCAAGGTCGAGGATGATGCCTGGTATGCCCCCGCCTTCGTAGCAGCCCATGATGCCGGTATCGAGCTTGGCGAGGAAGTGGATCCCTCCCAAACCCTGACCAAGGAGGAGTATACCTTCTATCTGCAGCAGGCTCTGGAGAAATCCAAGCAGTACCCGCTAATTAACCTTGTACCTGCCGCTATCAGCGATGAGGCGGAGCTGAACCCTGGGTATCAAGGGGCCGTGCAGCGTTCCCTGAAATTCGGCATCACCTCGCTGGATGCGGATGGAAAATTCCACCCTAAGGCGAAAATCAAGCAGGAAGAAGCTGCAGCCATGCTGGATAAAGCTGTCGCTTATGCGGCAGAGCATCCGGGACCGGAAGCAGCCAAGTAAGCCTCTTAGCGCAGCTTTTTTGCACGAACGCCGTTTGCCCTGCCATGCAGGGTCAAATGGCGTTTTTTTGGTCAATTGCGTATATATAATCATGCCCTCACGACGGTTTCAGCTTTGTTTGTTTGAACGTTTCCCCATTCAGGTTAAAAGACTAAAAGTCCGTCCATATAACAGATTTGAAAAACAAAGATGGCCGAGAGGATGATGCATGTAATGAAAAAGGCGGAAATGGCCCGGGCTGCCTTCCGGCGAATGATGATTGCTGCATGTTGGCTGAGTCTGGCAATGGTGTTTAGCCTGTCGGAGGGCAAGGTGCAGGCTTCCCCTGCAGCCGGCAAAACCATTGAGGTTAATCTGGACGATAAAGCCTTGTCCTTCCCCATCGCTCCCTTGCTCGAAAATGGCACCACCCTTGTTCCTTTCCGTCCTCTGTTTGAGGCAATGGGCCTTGAGGTAGGCTGGAATCCTGAGAAGCAGACGGTTACCGGGCAAAAGGATGGCCTGACCATCGTTATGACCATCGGCAGCCAAGCGGCTACTGTCAACGGGAGCGGTGTTCAGATGCTGCAGGCTCCCAAAATTATCGACGGATACACAATGGTGCCCCTCCGTTTTGTAGGGGAGACGACTCAAGCGCTTGTGGCATGGAATCCGTATAAGCCGCAAATTCTTGTTTACACGGAATCGTACCTGGCTGCCAACGGCCTGACGAAGGCCACTGCCGAAGCGGAGATCAACAAGCAAATTGCCGAATTCAAAAAGAAATATGACGAGCTGACCGCCAATAGCCCGCAACAGCCGCAAACGCCGGTAGCTGTGCCGGACGCGCCTGCCGGGGACGGCTCTTACCAGCCTGCCGGCTCCGACCATTTAAATCTGAATCAGCTGCGGGGCATGTATTACGGCTTTAGCCCCGACTACGACGGCTACGAGTGCGGCGGCATGTGCTGGAATATCATCACCTTCCTGCCAGAGAACAAGGTTGTGGTTGGGGCTCCGCCACAAGGCGGGCCGGAAACCATCGACTGCTCCCGGGACGGCTGCCGGAGCTATACCATCCAAAACGGCTCTTTGGAGCTGGATAACGGAGACACCTATGAAATTGCGGTCAAATCCGGCAAGCTGTATATCGATGACGTAGAGCTGGACCGTGTCAGTACAGTCCAACCCGGGCTGACGCTTAACGGGACTTATGTCCACCGCGGCTTCCAGGGTCTCATCGGCATATCTGCCGGATCGACCTCCTGGACGCATACGCTCACGCTGAATGCCGACGGAACCTTCAAAACCGACAACATGATGATCGGCAACGTGCAGGGCAGCGCACCCACAACAGGGGCGGCCGGCGGTTCTGACAGCGGCTCTTACCGGATCAGTGGCAATACCATCGTATTCGCCTTCCAAAACGGCAAGATTGCCAGCTCCTTGTTCTTCGAGCATGAGGACGGCAGCATTCAGGTGGGTGACGAAAATTACGACAAGGAATAGGGCGGCCTGGGGGGTTATTTCCCCTCAGGCTTTTTCCAGCTGTCCTTCAGCGCTACAATCCGGTTGAATACCGGGCGGCCTTGTGTATGCAGCTCCTTGTCCGCGCAAAAATAACCGTGGCGGATAAACTGGAAATGCTCCTCAGGGAAAGCATCGCGGATAGCCGGTTCAATCTTCACATGTCTTAGCACCGTCCGGGAGGCGGGATTGATCCGTAAGCTCCAATCCGGCTCCTCCTCCTTGGGTAGCTCATCATGAATCAGCAGCCTGTCGAACAAATGTACCTCCGCCTCTACCGCATGGGAGGCGGAAACCCAGTGAATCGTCCCCTTCACCTTCCGCTCAGTAAACCCGCTGCCGCTTTTGGTGCGGGGGTCATATGTGCACAATAACTCGGTGATTTCTCCAGTATGGGGGTCCTTGACCACCTCCTGGCACCGGATGAAATAAGCCCCCTTCAGCCGTACCTCACCGCCCGGGAACAACCGGTGGAAACCCTTGGGCGGCTCCTCCATAAAATCCTCCCGCTCGATAAACAGTGTCCCTGAGAAAGGCACCACACGTTTACCCAATTCTTCATTTTCGCTGTTGTTTTCGATTTCCAGTAGCTCGACCCCGGCTGCGGGATAATTGGTGATGGTCACCTTCAACGGTTGAAGAACCGCCATTAGGGTGACGGTGTTGTGCTTCAGCTCTTGTCTGGCACAATGCTCCAGCAGTGTGATATCAACCGTTGTCTGTGCCCGGATATTGCCGGTCTCTTCAATAAAACGGCGGATGCTTGCGGGGGTGAAGCCCCTCCGCCGGAGGCCGCGGATGGTAGGCAGCCGCGGGTCATCCCAGCCGTCCAGATAACCCCCTAGGACCAATTGGCGCAAAAAACGTTTGCTGGTGACAACTCCCGTAATATTCAGCCGTCCGAATTCCCGTTGGCGGGGAGGCTCATGGATGCCGAGCCCCTTCAGCACCCATTCGTATAAGGGACGGTGATCCCTGAACTCATTGGAGCAGAGGGAATAGGTGATTCCTTCGATGGCATCCTGGATGGGATGGGCAAAATCATAGGTCGGATATATGCACCAGCTGCGTCCGGTACGGTAATGCTCCGCATGGATGATCCGGTAGAGAACCGGGTCCCGGAGATTGATGTTGGGGGAGGCCATATCGATTTTGGCCCGGAGCACCTTGGACGTGGCGGGATGTTCACCCCGCTTCATTTCCTCCAACAAGGCCAGATTTTCTTCGGGTGAACGCTCCCGCCAAGGGCTGTTCCGGCCCGGCTCCGTCAAGGTTCCTCTGTAGTTGGTCATTTCCTCGGGCGTCAGATCGCAGACATAGGCCTTGCCGGCCTGGATCAGCTTCACGGCAGCGGCATAAACCTCGGCGGAATAATCCGAGCCGTAATAAATATGCCGGCCCGGATCATAGCCCAACCACCGGATATCCTCGATAATCGCCTTGACATAAGCGGCGTCCTCCTTCAGCGGATTGGTATCGTCCATCCGCAAGTGGAACTCGCCGCCATAACGCTGAGCCGCCATATAACTGGTATGGATGGCATAGACGCTGCCGATATGCAGATAACCGTTTGGCTCCGGCGGGAACCGGGTGCACATCCCTCTGGAGAAAGGTTCCGAATCCAGCTCCTCCGCAATTTGCCGCAGCAGAAAATGTTCTTCCTCTTGATCCTTTTCGTAACTCATGTTAACCCCTCCTAAAGTGATAAATTGAACGCAAAAAAACTCCGACCTCCAAGACAAAGATTGTCTTGGGGACGAAGTTTCGCGGTGCCACCCCAGTTCAACAGGCATGTCGCCACACCTGTCCTTATCTTAAGTACGGCAAAGCCCAAAGGCTCTGCGATACTCCAGCTCTGTAACGGGAGCGCCCGTCAGCCATCCCCCTGCGGGTTCCGGACTGCTGTTCAGAGTCTTGGTTCGGGTCAAGGCGCCAGACTCCTTCGCAGCTGCCGGAGCTCTCTGTACAAGCGTGTTTGCCCTACTCTTCTCGTCATCACGTTTCGATTTATCTTGGATCATAACAAACTGCGGCAGGTTTGTAAACGGGCAGGTTGTGAGCTGGAGGGAGGTGGGAGGTGGATGCTGTTAATTGCATAAAAAATGATAACGAACATCAAATGTATCTCATTCCAAATAGCGATCATTTTATGGCGCTTACACAACGCCCTTACCAACGAAACCCCTGGAAACATGAAAGTTTGACCAAAAACAAAACAATACGAAAACAAACGAAAATATATTGATAATGAAATGAAAATAATAGATAATGAGTTTATTGAAAACGATGATAAACGGGAGTGAACGAAAATGAAAGACTGGTCAGCCCTTCCCAATTGTTATGATCCCATGAAGCTTCTGGGCTTGGAGCTTGTAGAGGTATGTGAAGCTGCGGCGGTGGCGTCCGCCCATTGGATCGGCCGGGGCAAAAAGAACGAAGCGGACGATGCGGCTACTACTGCTATGCGTCTTTTGCTGAACCGGCTGCCTATGCGGGGAACTGTGGTAATAGGCGAAGGGGAGCTGGACGAGGCTCCTATGCTCTACATCGGGGAAGAGCTGGGCACCGGCAGCGGACCTGCCGTGGATATTGCCGTGGACCCTCTGGAAGGAACCAGTCTTGTAGCGGACGGCCGGGAAAATGCCATTTCGGTAATCGCCTTGGCGCCCCGGGGAGGCCTGCTTCACGCTCCCGATATGTATATGGAGAAAATCGCTGTAGGGCCGGAGGCCAAAGGCTGTGTGGATCTGGACCGCAGTGTGGTGGAGAATGCCGTAGCGGTGGCGGAGGCCTTGCGGAAGCCTGCCTCAGAGGTCACCATCGCCATCCAGAAGCGTGAGCGGCATGAGGAAGCCATCGCCGCCTTACGGGAGGCGGGCTTCAAGGTGATGACCTTCCAGGAGGGAGACGTATCCGCGGCGGTGGCGACGGCGGTTTCCGGATCGGAAGTGGATATGTTCTATGGCATCGGCGGTGCGCCGGAGGGGGTTGTGTCTGCGGTGGCGCTGCGGTGCCTGGGCGGGGACATGCAGGGCAGGCTATTGCCCCAGGACCGGGTGGAGGCGGACCGCTGCCGCCGGATGGGAATCAAGGATTGCCGGGTCATTCTGCGTCTGGAGGATATGGTCCGCTCTGACGATTGTCTGTTTGCGGCGACGGGCATCACCGAAAGCCCGATGCTTCAAGGGGTGAAGAGGCAGCAGGATCAATGGCTGACCCATTCCATGCTGGCTTTGGGACGCAAGCGGCAGATGTATTTCCTGAAGAATCTCCGGGCCCAGCCTGCCGAAGAGAACAGCTCACCGGTCCAGCGTGAGCCGGCATTATGTGTTTGAATCTACCGGCAAAAGGTGGTAAGGTGGGTTTATCCTATGAATGCTGCAGGTGATTTCTGTTGTCCAAAAATTTAATGGCAGACGAGCGCAGGTCGCTCCTGATCGAATATTTGACCAAACACCAGCGGGCCACGGTAAAGGAGCTTTCCCTGGAGCTGCAGGTTTCCGAAGCTACGCTGCGGACGGATTTGAACCTGCTGGAGGAGGAAGGCATTCTCCGCCGGATACATGGCGGGGCTGTGCTGGTGGCCCAGCAGCAAGTGGTGCCTGCGGGCTCGTCCTTCAGCTTTTCCGCCCGGGAAAAGAAGAACACCGATGAAAAAGCGGCCATCGGCCAAAAGGCCATGGATTTCCTCCAGGAGGGGCAGTGCATCATGATTGATGCCAGCACCACCGCCCTGGAGCTGGCCAAGAGCCTCAAGCGGACCCAAATCAAGCTGACGGTGATTACCAGCGGAATTTATACGGCGTTGGAGCTGAAGGATAACCCGTATCTCCACGTGATTCTCATCGGAGGTGTGCTCCGTATGGGCTCGGGCGCAATCGAAGGCACCTTGGGTGCAGGTATATTAGGCGAGGTTCGCGCCGATCTGCTTTTTACCTCCCCCGCGGGTTTCAAGCCCGACAGCGGACTGATGGATTTTAACGTCTATGAGGTGGAGCTGAAGCGGAGGATGGTGGAGTCTGCGGACCGGGTTGTCGCCCTGATCGACAGCACCAAGTTCAATGTGGGCTCCATCGCCAGCTACGCCCAGTCCGGCAAAATCCATGACGTCATCACAGATACCGGAACACCCCCGGAGATGATCCGGCAATTGGAGGAGTCGGGAATCCGGGTGTCCACGGTCAGAGCACAGAGGTAGAAGCGGATGAGAATCGGAATAGGCAGTGACCATCTTGGTTTTGAATTGAAGGAAAAGCTGAAGGATTATCTGGCAGGCCGCGGCTATGAGGTGACGGACTACGGCTGTCCCAGCACGGAGCATGTGGATTATCCCGATATCGCGTTCCAGGTAGCGGGCCAGGTGCTGTCCGGGAACCACCCGAGAGCGGTGCTGGTATGCGGCACCGGCAACGGCATGACCATCGCCGCCAACAAGGTGAAGGGCATCCGGGCGGCGCTTTGCCATGATCCCGTATCCGCAGAACGGGCGGGCAAAAGCAACGACGCCCAGATTCTCTGTATGGGGGCGTTAATTATTGATTTCGAGAAGGCCAAGGAGGTTGTAGACCTGTGGCTGGCTTCGGAATTCCAGGGTGGCCAATCCGCCCGCAAAATCGCAAAAATCCGGCAGCGTGAAGAAAGCGGAGAGTTGGATTCGGAGTCTCCCGGCTTCTGCTGAATAAACCATCGTTACATAAAAAACCCCCTTGCTTCCTGACGGAAGTCCGGGGGTTTTGTGTTGATTTAACGTTCCAGCTTGAAGGCGGGAGTTTCGGCAATGACGGTATCCTTGCTATCAATCACATGGATCTTGATCTCCAAGGGAGTGCCGGCTTTGTTTAGCTCGGCAGGGATTGTAGCCAGAAGCTTCTCATGGCAATCATAGGTGCTTTTGACCGTTTTGCCATTGACTACAACGGTGGAGAGCTCGGGGAAGTTATGCCCCGCAATTTCCACCTTCATGTCATGTCCCGGGGCTGCTGCGGGATCCACGGGGGTAACGGAGGTGATGTCCATGGTCCCCAGTCCCAGTGTAAAGTTGGGCGACAGGATTTTGTCCTTAATCTCGGCGTAGCCGTGCTGTTCCCCAAACATGATATCGTACTGCAGCTTCTCATAATCCTTCAGATCCTCCGCCTTGATATTCATCTTGGCGTAATAATCCTGCGGCGGGATAACAGGGATTTTCTTGTAGAGCTCCTTCAGATAATCCGTATAATAAGTGCCCTTCAGCTGTGCCTTCTCCAGAATATACGGCCCCAGGAAGGAGGGGCTCATATAGAGATCCTCGCGCCCTTCGGGAAGATAATTGTTCCAAATCAGGAGCGGAGTGCGGTACATTTTGGTGAGAAAATCCGGATCGTCGGTTCCGCTGATGTACTTGGCATCAATAAAGCCCTTGTAATCATCGCCCAGGGAGGGCAGATGGTCCCCGAAGAACACCAGAATGGTCGGTTCGTTAGTCTGGCTGAAATGATCCACCAGCTTCAGGAGCATCCGGTCTGCGCCGTTAATGCCCTGGGAGAGTGTCTCCAAGAAACCCTTGGCCTGTCCGTCAACACCGCTGATTTTGAAGGTGTTTTCCTTGAACTTGCCGGGCCAGAAGTGGAAGTGGTTTTCCATGGTATTCGTGAAGATCATGTCAGGACCGGAGCTGGCCTTGCTTTCCTTAATGATGAGATTGGCGGCTTCGTCGTCAGCCAGATAAGGGCCTTCAAACTTCTGGTCGAAGAATTCCTGGCTGATAAACTTGGAGAAGCCCATATTCTTGTAAACCGTTTTGCTGTTGAAAAACCAGTTGTGGAACGGGTTGATGGACACCGTATTGTAGCCCTGGCGGGATGCAATGGAGGCCAGCGAATCTACCTGGCGGGTCATATACTGGTTATAGGGTGTGGAGCCCGGCGGCATAAAGCGCATGCTGTTGCCGGTAAGCACCTCATATTCCACATTGGCGGTGCCTCCGCCGTATTGGGGGGAGAGCAGCCAGCCGCTGGAGAATTTTTCGGACAGTTGGTGGAAACCGGGAATCGGGTCCTTGCTGAAGCTCAGGTTGGGGATAACCGTCGGATCCCAGAAGGCTTCACTCAGCACTACAATGATATTTGGCTTTACATCAGTCTGTCCCGCCTGTACCGGATCGCTTGCACGGTTGACGATGGCGGTAATGGCATTTTCGTCATAACCGGCCACCTTGCTGACATTCATATGATTCAGGTTCAGGAGGGTGGAGAGCATAAGACCGTTGGACAGGATATTATCCTTCTGGTTCCAAGGTTTCTCTTCAATGCCGAAAACCCCCTGCATCATGGCTTTGGGCTGATAATAAACGAACGCAATGAAGATGGCGGCAGCCGCCACAAAGGCGATTCTTTCCTTGCCGCGGATCTTGCGGACCATCTCGGGAATGAAATACAACAAACCAAAGCTGGAAGCCACATATACGGCGATGCCGATGAGTGTTTTCGGTTTCATGATATTCTGGAGATACTGGGTCATATCCTCCGTTTCGCTGGTGAGCACGAAATCGGTGGGAAGCAAAGGAACACCAAGGATCTTCATTTTAATGCCGCTGATCAGGGACAGTAAAAAAGCGATTGCAAAAACCGTCCAATACGCCCATCGGGTACGGCCGAAAATAGCTGTAAACAGCATAAGCAGACCGGTCAGCAGAACCATATTGGCAAGAAATGCGGGTATGTGATGATACGTCCATTGAACCGCATCCTTGGCGGAGGAACGGCTCAAAAACTCCATTAAAAAGACCAGCCATGCACCCAGTAAAAAAAGGACGTATCTGCTGCGCAAATAACGTCCCGTAGAAATCAGCCACTTCTTCATAGCATTTCTCCCAATGTAAACGTTGTGTAAAGCCACACTAAAACGTATTATACCATGGGCCTATTCTATGGGAAACGGCTTTTTTTCTCCATTATGCGATTTTCTCTTGAACGAATTATGAACGTTTATGGACATAGGGAACAAGGTTTACCAGCTCATCCTTTTGCGCAGGGAGGTGATGTGGGCGGTATGGTGCCTGCCATGCCAATCATACAAACCCAACGCTCTGCGGAGAGGCACCAGCTGCCGGCTTTCCGGATGGAAAAAAGCGCGGCTGAAATCTTCCTCACTCATCCCCTCCAGGAGCAGACACCATCTTTGGTGAAGCCCCTCTAGTAATTTCAGGGAAACCTCTATGGAGGCTGAAGAATCGGGCAGCTCCGCCCATAGCTCCTCCCGGTAAGGCTTGATTACCGGCTCCTCTTCAGTCAGGGCCAGCTTAAAGCGGATGTAGGAATTCATATGGGAATCCGCTACATGGTGGACCACCTGACGAACCGTCCAGCCCTCGGGCCGGTAGGGGGTATCCAGCTGCTCTTCCGTAAGGCCTGCAACCGCCTCTCTCAGCTGGTTCGGAAGCTCGCGGATGCCTTTCGTCCAGGCGGACCTCAGCTCATCATTCCAGTCCCCGCTCCAAGAAAATTGCCCCAGCGGAAAACGCAGCTCCTCCAATGTATCCTTCTTTTGTTCGCTCATTCGGCACGGCTCCTTTGCTTTTGTTGGAATAATGAATATTGTACCAAAAGGAGTCGGCCGGTTGTGATGAAGAGTGGCGATGGGAATCATCGGGCGGAGTGATGGGAAGCCAGACTGAGTTTATAAACAGACCCTACGAGGAGGCTGCCCGCCTTGGCCGCACGGAAGGGAGTTGCTTCGGCTGGGGCTGGCTGCGCGGGACTGCCGTTTTATCCAGCCCTTCCTGGTAGGCTTTGAAGCTGTGGCTGCTAAAAGGGTTAATCTTGCGGTTGTGAAGCAGGTAGCTCCGGCCGCCGTGCCGGTATCGCACCCCCAAGAAATCTTCCGGGGGCATAGTGATCACCCAGTCCCCTTCATTCACCACCCGGACGCAGGAGGAGGTGCGCTTGGACAGGGCTTCCGCAAAGGGAGGATTGCCCACCCGGGGAGCGCCGAAGGTATACAGTCTGACGGAGGAGGCGGTTTTTCTTACCGCCGGGTCCATAGCACACAGGCAGGCCAAAGCTCCTCCCAGACTGTAGCCGGTGACGTACAGCTGCTTGCGGGATTTGATCTGGGCCAAAGCCTTGCGCAAGCCGGGGCGGAGCAGCCCGTACAGCTCGGTAAATCCGGCATGGGTTCTCCAGCCTTTACCCGGCAGAAAAGGGTAGGCAGTTTGAGTGACCAGCAAATCCTTCTTCAAGTCCTCCGCATCCTTGGTGCCGCGGAAGACAATGATGAGCTGCGTGCGGGATTGTGCGATATATCCCATCCGGGGAAAACCCGGTGCCTCCAGCGCAGCAAGATAACGGAAGCCCCGGGGAAGCTCGGGGGGCAGACCGGTCCGGTAAAGTCTTATAGCTTGTGCAATGAAAGTGGCCATGCGCAGCAGCTGGCTGTGTTCGATCATACAGGCTCCCCCTTGTGAGTCTTTCGTTACTACACCTTATGCAAAGCTGGAAACACATGCTATAATGTCACGTAGAGCTTACATAAGGCGGTGGAAAACATCGGAAATTTACATTGGTCTACCTGGGTTTTGCTATTGTTTTGTCTCATTTGCGCCGGTTTGACGGCCAAATACTGGTCCTTGCCCAACCGCAAGGAGGCACGGGGCCTGAAGACGGCCGCATTGCTGGCCGGTTCACTGGCGGTATTGATGGGAGCGTTTAATTCCTCTGGAATGTGGGAGAGCCGGGATAAGAAAGAATCCATGAATCTGATCCAGATATATGGCATGACATATGACCGTTCCGGCAGCGGAATTATGGTTGCCACCCATGAAGGCATCAAATGGTGGCGGGACAACCGGTGGCAGTCGGAAGGGGGAGACCGTCATGATTTTGTGGCCTTCGCCCCGTTTGAGGGAGGATTTTATGCCAGCGGGAAGCCCGGGCCGGGCTCCAAGCTGCCTAACCCTTTGGGTCTGGCCAAAAGCACGGATGCTGGGCAAAACGTGCAGCTTCTAGCCTTGGAGGGAAAGGTGGAATTCCACTATTTGGCCTCGACAGTGCGCTCTCCCGCTACTATCTACGGCTATCATGAAACCTACGGGGTTCAACCCCTGCGTCAGCCCGGCTTGTATCATACGACGGATGAGGGCGGCAGCTGGATGAGGTCATCCATGAAGGGATTTGAGGGTGAACCTACCGGATTGGCGGTGCACCCAGAGCGGCCGGAGCTGGTGGCTATGGGGGCAAGAGACGGACTGTTTTTGTCCCAGGATAAGGGGAATACCTTTGAGAAGGTGCTGCCCGGTCTGGGAATCTCATCCCTCTCCTTTGATAGGGACGGTATGATCACTGCAGGAACCTTCAAGGATAAGCCGGCTCTCTTGCAGCTGGATTCCACCGGCAAACAGACAGCGGAGATTCCTCTGCCCGAGCTGAAGGGGGATGCGGTGGCATTTTCCGCGCACAATCCTGTGAAGCCGGAGGAACGGGTAATCAGTACCTATGAGCATGATTTGTATCTGACATCCGACGGAGGAGCGACCTGGTACCAACTGGCTGCAGGAGGCAAAACAAAGCCTGCTCCGGAACGGGTGCCTGTTGCCGGCCAGAAGCCGGAGGGGAAATAGCATAATATGAAGCCAGAGGTAAGGGGGAAGCTGCATGAAATTCCAGCGGACAGCTTTACAGGTTGAGGAAGCCGCGGCACGGATATTGGAAAGGCTGCAGCCGGGACGGACGGAAACGGTTCCCTTGGCGGAGGCATGGAACCGCTATCTGGCGGAGCCCCTGGCTGCAGATCAGCCGGTGCCCCATTTTCGGCGTTCGGGCATGGACGGATATGCTCTCCGGGCGGAGGAAACGGCGGGAGCGTCGGAGGATTCACCCGTTCGTCTGGCGGTTACGGGAATAATTCCTTGCGGCAGCATCTATGACCGGAGGCTTGAGCCCGGCCAAGCGGTCCGGATCATGACCGGGGCTGCGGTTCCCGATGGTGCGGATGCGGTGGTCAGGCTGGAGGATACCTTGCCGGAGGAGGAAGGGGAAGGCGGGGCGGTTTCCATTCTGCGGAGTGCGAAAACGGGTGCCAATATTTCCGAAATCGGGCTGGAAATTGTTCAAGGGGAGAAGCTGCTGGAGCCGGGCAGACGGATCGGTCCCGGAGAAGCGGCTTTGCTGGCCATGTTCGGAGCGGCTCAGGTAAAGGTGTATGCCAGGCCGCGGGTTGCCGTGTTCGCCACGGGCTCGGAGCTGCTTGCCGTAGAGGAGCCGCTTGCACCGGGCAAAATCCGTAACAGCAACAGCTATATGCTGCTGGCGCAGCTAAGGGAGGCTGGCTGTGAGCCTGTTCTGGCCGGGGCGATTCCCGATGAGCTGGAGCTGGCCCGTCAAGCCGTCACCGCTGCTATGGACGACTATGATATGGTAATTACCACCGGGGGTGTTTCGGTGGGGGATTACGATATCCTGTATGATCTGACCACGGGCTGGGACGGAGAGCTTCTATTTAATAAGCTCGCGATGCGTCCGGGCAGCCCAACCACCGCCAGTATCCGGCGCGGCAAGCTGCTGTTTGCCCTGTCAGGGAATCCGGCTGCCTGCTTTGTAGGTTTTGAGCTGCTGGTCCGGCCGGCGCTCCGGAAGCTTATGGGTGGAGTCGACGTGGGTTTAGGCGCTTTCCCCGCTCGGCTGAAGGCGGATAGGTTAAAAACCGACGCCAAGTTTACCCGGTTCGTCCGCGGGGTCCGCACCGTGGGGCCGGAAGGGCAGCTATGGGCGGCGCCTGTGGGCGTGGATGCCTCCAGCATTACCGTATCCCTGCGGGATGCCGACTGTCTGATCGTAGTGCCGCCGGGAGATGCCCCGCTGGTGCAAGAGACGCTGGTCCGTGTGATACCTCTTGGAGGAAGCCGCTTATGATGAAGCAGCAGCCCCTAGTGGTACAGGTGGTCGGCTACAAAAATTCCGGCAAAACCACTCTCGTTTGCCGGCTTGTGGAGCGGTTGGCCGCCCGGGGAATTATAGTCGGGACGGTCAAGCATGACGCCCACCGGTTCGAAATGGATGTTGAGGGCAAGGATACCTGGCGCCACCGGGAGGCTGGAGCCAGGGTGGTAGCTATTTCCTCCGAGGCTATGGGCAGAACCTGCTATCTGGAGGAACGTTATACGCCACTAGCGGAGATGCTGGAGCGGATGCGGGACATGGATGTGGTGCTGGTGGAGGGTTTCAAAACGGAAGGCTACCCCAAGCTGGCGATGATCCGCCAGGAGGAGCAGCTGGAGCTGCTGAGCAGGCTGGAGTCTCTTCTTGGAGTAGCCAGCTGGCTGCCTGGGGAGACGGTCCGGGGAGCTGCCGGAGAGGGTGTGCCGGTTTTGGACAAGGATGACGCCGAGGGGCTGGAGGCGCTGGTCCTGAAGCTGCTGGCCCGGTAGAGTATGGGCTGAGGTGCCGGATTCGAGGCTCAATCCGTCGTCTAACTGGGGCAGAGGGCGGCTGTTACTGTTGTCTGAAGGCGGCCGCTAACCCATTGTTAGGGTGGGATGACCTTTTGGCCGCCGGGAGGTTTAGCGGAAAGACCATTCCGCTATTGCTTGGGAGGGCTTCCGGCTGGATGGGATAGCGGAAGCCTTTTTCCGTTATCCGCTGGTTTTATCCCTAGCGGAGGCACGAATTGCTGCGATAACGGAAAACCTCTTCCATTTTCCCGCCGGAATTTTTCCTTTCCCGGAAAATAGCGGAAACCGGCTTCCGGTATGCCCGAGCAAGACCTCCGGGGTATAGAAAATGGGGGTTGCATTTCGGTACAAGCCGTGATATTATTACAAACGTTGCAGATCCGTAGCTCAATGGCAGAGCAACCGACTCTTAATCGGTAGGTTGTGGGTTCGACCCCCACCGGGTCTATATAAGCAAGGGAGAGCGCCCACGCGGCGCTCTTTTTTTATGCCCGGTTTCTGCCCACCCGTATCCCGTAAGGGGGCGGGTGGCGCGCCAAAAACCCGCGGGCCGTTATGGCTTCCGCGGGTTTTTGTTGTTCAGTATTAGGTTAGGCAACCGTTCAGGGACGAAACGGACTGAGAATCCGTTATTCTACTGAAAAACACACTTTTGGTGATTTCGTGGACTGAGGATACGTTATTTGCTCCCATGGTTGGTGAAACCTGCGGTTTGGCGTCACATAGCGGATTCTGTGTCCCTCAGTAGCGCCAAATCGGTCATTTTAGCTAAATAGAGGAACGTGGGTCCGCTAGCGGGGAGGGGCTGCCGGCAAGCCTGGGTTTAGAGCCCAACAGGCTCAGTAAACCGAGGTGTGGACTCAAAAAGGCCGCGACTGCAGGGGAAGAAACGAGCCGGTCTGCATCAATTAGCTAGGAAAAGCGCCGCTCTGCATCAGTTTGCTAGGGGAGCGCCTGGGTGCAAGCAAAGCTCTAATTAGTATCCATGCGACCAGATTGCGTCAGCAAAGCCCGGAAGCGCTGTAGGGCTGCGCCTTCCTCCTCGCCTGTAATTTCCCGGAGGAAAGCATCCACATCCAGCTCCTTCGCCACCGACAGCGGCGGGCCTTCCACCATATACACCCGGTCCGCAAGACAATAGGCCTCCTCGGGGTCATGAGTGACAAATAGGACCGTCTGCCCCTTACGGCGGCATTCCTCCCGCACCAATCCCATCAGCTCCTGCTTCAGCGCATAGTCCAGCCCCTTGAAGGGTTCGTCCAGGAAAAGCAGCTCCGCCTGACAGACCAGCGCCCGGGCAATGGCTACCCGCCGCTGCATGCCTCCACTCAGTTGGCTCGGCAATGCGCCAAGAAAATCACCCAACCCCACCCGTTCTCCCCAGAGCTCCGCCTCCGCAAGGGCAGCACTCCGGCCCATCCGGCTCTCCACCGAATACGCTATGTTGTCCCGGACCGTCAGCCATGGCAGCAGCCGGTCCTCCTGAAACACCGCAGCAACGCTAAGCTCATCCTGCGGCATCCGGATGCTGCCCGCATCGGGGGCAGTCAGACCGGCCAGTATCCGCAGGAAGGTGGTTTTGCCGCAGCCGGAGGGGCCGAACAGGCAATGAACCCGCCCTTGCTCCAGCTCCAGGGAGAAGTCTTCCATTACCTTCAACCCGGCATACCTCTTATGAAGACGCTCCACACTAAGCATCCGGTCTAACCACCTCCCTATTACCGGCGGGCAGCCGGCGGATCAGCAGGGTGAATAGCCGTTCAAACCCCATGCTGAGCACAATGACCACCACCGTCCAGGCAAACAGCTCCGCCGAATCCAAATAAGCCTTGGCTTCATACATATGGCTGCCGATGGATCTGGCCGGATGGCTCAACACCTCCGCAGCGACACCAACCTTCCAGCCGTAACCCAGCGCATTGAGACAGGCGGGCGTAAAGTAGGGCAGCAGAGACGGAACGTACAGCCGCCGGATGCGCACCCAAAGCCGGACGCGGAAAACCCGCGACATCTCCAGCAGCTGCCCGTCCACATTGCGGATGCCCTCCACCATAGGGGTCCACACAATGGGAAAGCACATCAGAAAGCAGATAAATACCGGCACCTGGCCGGAGGAAAACCAGAACAGTGCGATCATGATAAAGGACATCACCGGAGTCGCTTTTATAGCCGTAACCACCGGACTGATGAGTGCATGCACCAGGCGGCTGAGTCCCGATGCCACACCCAGCAGGACAGCCAGGGCCAAAGCCAGGATAAACCCCTCCGCTACACGCAGCACGGACCACAGTGTATCCACCCAGAAGGTCTTCAGCCGGATCAGCCCGGCTAACCGATGCAGAACAGTAAGTGGTGCAGGCAGGTACAGCTCCCGGTTCACCGCCAGATAAGCCAGCTGCCAGACCAGCAGCCAAAAAACCAGCACGGCGGCTTTTTTAAGAAACCCCATCCGGATTAGGCCTGCACCGCGTCTCCCGTCAGCCGGTGCTTTATTTGGAGTAATAGAAGCCTTCATCCGCCAGCTTGCCTCCTACGGACTTGGGCTCAAAGTCAAACAGCACCTTGTAGAACTGGTTCAGCATCGGTTTGGCTTCCTGAGCTTCGATGTAGGTAATGTTGGAGAAGGGAATGGCCTTCAACGCCACAGCCGCACTGGGCAAAATGGCATATTTGGCGATCAGCTCGGAAGCTTTAGCGCTGTCCTTATTGACGAATTCTGCAGAGGTCTTGTACTCGGCCAGGAAGGCCTTCACTGCATCCGGCTGGGCGGCAACGGTTTTTTTCTGAACAACAAGACTGCCCATGGCCAATTGGCTGCCAGCACCTGCGGCTTTTGCCCATTCCTTGGTCACGTCCAGGGCGATTCGCAGCTCCGGGTTCTTCAGCATGGCAGTGGTCACATGCGGCTGTGGAAGCAGGGCGATGGGAGCGTCCCCGGAAGCGGCAGCTGCCGCCAGCTCGGTCTGCTGAAGCTTGTAATCCAGGGTGACATCATTCTCGGGATCAAGCCCGTTCTGCTTCAATATGTAGCGGAAAGCAAAATCCGGAGTAGCCCCTTTGCCGCTGGTATATACGGTTTTGCCTTTCAAGTCGGCAATGGAGGTGATGGTGTTCCCTTTTTCCAGCACGTACAGGACCCCTAACGTATTAACAGCGGCCAACTGGATGGCGCCTCCCGTTTTGTTATAGAGGGTCAGGGCCAGATTGGTGGGAATCGCGGCGGCATCCAGCTCACCGTTAATGATCTTGGCAGTCATATCATCCGGGCTGTCCAGCAGTGTAAACTCATAGTCTGCTGACGCTGCGCCAAGCGCATCCTGCTCCATCAGCTGGGCCATGCCCATGCCTGTTGGCCCCTTCAGGGCACCGACCTTCAGCTTGGCCTTTGCGGCAGGTGCGGTGCTTGGTTTGGCAGTAGACGCCGTGGATGAAGAAGCCGCTGCGGGTACGGTCGCTGGAGCAGTAGAAGCCACGGATGAAGCGGAGCCGTTATCCCCGCCGCCGCATCCGGCCAGATTCAAAATCAGGAACGTGCCCAATAAGGCGGATAATGCCTGTTTGCAAATACGGTTCATGTTGTTCCCCCCAAAAGTAGATGGTTACTACATATGGCTACCCATAGTGAAGGTCTCCATAGGCTGCCATTTCAGTGAAAATCAGTCTCATTGTATGGCCCGGTTTTGGGAGATGTCAAGGACTTATGTAAGCCGTTTCAATGGGATGCGGCAAAGTTCGGTTTTTATCCACACTTTCGAATTGTTTCACTGGACTGCGAGATTAAATTTCTATCGAAAAAAATAAAATACTTACTCAATTTGAAATCGGATCACTAAGGATCTCCCTATACTCCCAAGGAGCGGCAGAATCCGATATGGAGTTTAATTTCAGTCAGCATAACGGAACCGGGAAAATGTCAATTGGGTTCAATTTTGAAGATATTGATCATGAAGTAATAAAGCTGAAAGAATTAGGTGTTGAAATTGTAGCCGGTCCGAAGACATATTCATGGGGAGCATTTAATGGTGAAAAGAATGAAAGCCCAAAGCGCCGGAACCGTCATCGTTCCTGACTTTGGGCTTTTATAAAATTTCGGGAGTTGGCTTATTCCTTAACGGCTCCCAGCACCATGCCTTTGACGAAATAACGCTGCAGGAACGGGTACACGGCCAGGATGGGCAGCATGGCGATGAAGATTTGGGCGGCCTTGAGGCTCCGGTTGGAGAGCTGCTGCAGGTCCTCGTAGCTGATACCCGCCTTGCTTAGGTCCAGCGCCACAACAATGGTCTGCAGGAGGGTGGCCAACGGCCATTGCTCCGGCGAACGCATGTACAGCATGCCGTCGAACCAGTTGTTCCAGTGGCCCACCATGGAAAACAGCGAGATGGTGGCGATGGCCGGCATGGAGATGGGCAGGTACACGGAGCCCAATATCCGGAAGGAGGAAGCCCCGTCCACAATGGCCGCTTCATCCAGCTCCTTCGGGATGGTCCTAAAGAAGTTCATCATGAGAATCACATTCCAGACACTCAGCAGATGGGGCAAAATGTAAACCCAGAAGGAGCCGATGAGATGGATTTTCTGGATCAGAAGGTAGCTGGGAATCAGGCCGGCATGGAAGATCATGATGATCAGGAAAAACCATACATAACGGTTGCGGGGAGCAAACTCCCTGCTGTTGCGGGACAGGGGGAAAGCCGTCAGGATGGTGACCATCATGGCCATCCCTGTGCCGATCAAGGCGCGGAGAACGGAAATGCGGATAGCGCTGACAAAGTTTCCGTTCTTCAGGGTTTCGGTATAGCTGTCCAGATTGAAATCGATGGGGAAAAAGGTAACCAGATTGCCCTCGGCAGCGGATTTGCCGCTGAGGGAAACGGCGAAGATATGGAGAATCGGCAGGACACACAGCACCGATACCAGCAGCAGGAGAAAAATATTGAAGCCGTAAAAAATCTTATAGGTTGAATTTTTGTGGTACATGGTTGCCTGCCTCCTTGTTTTGTCGTCCCGTCAGAATACCCGGTAATCCGTCCACTTGTAGGCGCAGTAATAGCCGCCGCTGATGAGGATAAAACCCACCACGGATTTGAACAGGCCCACCGCCGCCGCCAGACTGTACTGGCCGCCCTGGAAGTTGCGGAAAACATAGGTATCGATGATATCCCCCTGCTGGAGCACCAGCGGATTGATCAGGTTATAAATCTGGTCGAAGTTGGCATTGAGGATGTTGCCCAGGGATAAGGTGAACACCACGCTCATAATAGGCAGCAGGGACGGCAGGGTAATGTGGAGGGTTTGCTTCCAGCGCCCCGCGCCGTCGATTTCCGAGGCTTCGTACAGGTCGGGGTTGATGCCTGCCAAGGCTGCCAGGAAGACGATAGCCGAGAAACCGAACTCCTTCCACTGGTCGCTGACAATCACCGTCACCCGGAACCAGAAGCCGTCTCCCAGGAACAGGATGGGCTCCAGCCGGAAGAAGATCAGCGCCTGGTTCAGCAGCCCGTCCAGGGAGAGCAGATCCAGGAGAATGCCGCCCAGAATGACCCAGGACATAAAGTGGGGCAAATACACCATGGTCTGGATGGAGCGCTTCAGCTTCATAGCCCGGACCTCGTTCAAGAGCAGGGCGAAGGTGACCGGGACCGTCAGGCCGAAGAAGATTTTGAGCACGGAGATGGACAGGGTGTTCCAGATGACCTGGACCGAATCCTTCATGGTGAAGATCAGCTTAAAGTTGTCCAAACCCACCCATTCCGAGCCCTGGATACCCAGCCAGGGTTTGAAGTTCTGGAAGGCCATCACTATGCCCGGCATCGGCGCGTAGCTGAAGATCAGGGCAGTCAGAACAGCAGGGAGCAGCATCAGGTGCAATCTCCAATTTTTATAATGACGCATAATAATTTTCCTTTTTAAAACGTTTCCAACCCCGTATAATGGTGCAGTATCGGTTTTCCTCATTCTGGCCCCTCCTTGTGGATTCCTCTGTAGTTCCCATTGTAAGGCGGGGCGGGAAACGGTGTATAGAACAAGGTTTTAAGATCGGTGTCACTATCTTAAGACGCGGACGGCACGGTGTAACTTGGAGCGGGAGGGAAGCGGGATGCGGAGAAACCGGCCCATTTTTGTCAAAATGAATGTGGTGATGCTGATGCTGCTGGTGCCTGTGGTGATTCTGTTCGCCTATTTTAACAGGACCAGCCTGAAGGTGATCGACGACCAGATTACGGCGCAGAATACCGGACAGCTCCAATTTCTGAAGCAGCAGATTGAAGCCAACGCCGAGCGGCTGTCTCTCTCCTCCAGCGTGCTGATCCGGGATTCGTCGGTGCTGGAGCTGCAGACCAGCATGCTCAGGGACGATTATTACGCCATGATCAATACAGAGCGGCAGGTGAAGGAGAAGCTGTATATGCAGAGCTTTTCCAGCAGCTGGTCCAATCATCTGTCCATCTATTGGCCTACAGTCGGGCACCGGGTGTCCACCAACCCGGGGGACAGCTACGATCAGGCGCTGTTGGACCGCTCGGAAAACGGCAAATGGGCCTTCCGCCAAAACAGCCCCCTGGAGGAGCCCTATTACCAGCTGTTTATCTGGGATCCGTATTTCTCCAAAAGCAGCCCCCAAACGGCAAGCGCCGTGTACGAGGTCCGGTTCGGGCTTGACAATATCCGCAGGATGCTGCAGCAGTATCAGTCGGAGGCGGCAGGACAGTCCTTTTTGCTGACCAAAGGAGGAGCGGCCATTGCCGGAACAGCCGCCGGAGACGCGCGGTTCGGCGAGATGGGGAAGGAGCTGATGCAGGAGCAGCTGGGGGAGAGCGGCCACCGGAATATGGAGGAGGACAACCGGAAGGCCTATCTGAGCTATGTGCAGCTGCCCTCCTTGGACGCCTATTTGTTCCACTACGTGCCCCTGAACGTAATCCATGCTCCGATTATCCAGGCCCGGAATCTGTTTTATCTCAGTTTGGTCTTTCTGATTCTGCTGGCCTTCACCGTCGCCTATCTCTTATATCTGCATGTGCAAAAGCCCATATCCGCCATTGTGAAGGGGCTGAAGCAGTATGAAGGGGGCAATTATTCCTTCCGCATCCGCAAGAAATTCCATAACGAATTCGATTATATGATGCTGCGGTTTAACGATCTGGGCACCCAGATCCAGCATCTGATCCATCACGTGTACGAGGAGCAGAACCGGTCACGGCTGGCAACGCTCAAGCAGCTGCAATCCCAGATTAATCCCCATTTCCTGTATAACAGCCTGTCCTTTATCGCCGCCTGCGCCAAAGCGGGGGAGATGGACACCATCAAGCGTATGGCCTTCCACCTGGCGGATTATTACCGCTACACTACCCGTGTGGAGAATCAGCTGCCCCCACTCCGGGAGGAGCTGGAGCTGGTGAGCCATTATCTGAATATCTATGCCCTGCGGCTGGAGCGGCTGGATTACCGTATTGAGGTTCCTCCGGATCTGCTGGCGGAGCCGATCATGAGGCTGATCCTGCAGCCGGTGGTGGAGAATGCCATTGAACACGGGATCGAACCCAAACCAGGCCGGGGAACGGTCCGGATAACCGGCTTCCGGAAAGACGGCTGGAACCTGCTGGTTGTAGAGGACAGCGGGGCGGGGCTGGAGGAGCAGGCACTGCAGGAGCTGGTGCAAAGCCTGGAGCGTCCCATGGATGCGGAAACGGGCTGCGGCCTGTGGAATGTGCATCAGCGGCTGCGCTCACGGTTTGGCGCGGGTGCAGGCATAAGCCTGGACAAGTCGGAGGAGCTGGGCGGTCTGCGTGTTATTCTACGCTGGAAACAAGAGGAGGAGGGTCATGATGAACAAATTGCTGCTGGTGGATGATGAGCCGATGATTCTGAAAAGCTTAGTGAACAATGACTGGGCAGGTGTGGGCGTCGGCAGCGTGCATCAGGCGGAAAACGGGCTTGCCGCCCTGGAGGTGCTGAAGCGGACGGAGGTGGATATCGTGGTGACGGATATCCGGATGCCGGGGATGGACGGGCTGGAGCTGTGCCGCTGCATCCGGGAGCAGTATCCCTTGATCAAATGCGTCCTCCTCTCTGGCTACGGGGAATTCGAATATGCCCGGCAGGCTATCCAATACGGGATCTCCAGCTATTTGCTGAAGCCGGTGAAGGATGAGGATTTGCTGTCGCAGGTGGCAGAGCTTGTGGAAGCCATCCGCCTTGAGGAAGCGGAGAAGGGCTCCCTGGAGCAAACCAGGCGGACACTGCACACCCATTTGCCCATGCTGCGCACCGGGCTTTTGAAGGAGCTGCTGGCCGGAACGGCGCTGCCTGCCCGGGAGCCGGCTGCGCGGATGGAGGAATACGGCCTGTCCTTCCGGCCGGAGGTGCCCTGCTTTATGGTGCTAGCCCGGCTGGAGGGGGTGTTCCGGCAATCCGGGGACCGGGATCTGGCCCTGTATGAGTATGCGGTTCAGAATATTGCCGGTGAGCTGTTGGAGTCACGCTGCCGGATATGGTCCTGCAAGGACACCAATGACTATTTGGTGTTTGTGCTGCAACCCAAGGAAGAGGCGGAAGACACTGGCGGCGCTGCATCCATGGCCGAAAGCGCTGCGCTGGAGCTTCAGGAGAAGGTGTCTGACTTCCTGAAGGGCCAGGTTTCTGTATGGGTCAGCGGCGGCTTCCGACTGCCGGAGGAGCTGGCGGATTCCTACCGCGTTGGTTTGAATGAGTTCCGCAAGGTGCCCCGCAGCGGGCAGGGCCGTCTCCTGCGCAGCGGGGAGCAGCGCAGCCAGTCCAAATCCCTGCAAACCCTGCACAGCCCGCCGGGCTTCCAGCAGCTTCTGGAGGCGGGGCGTTATGATGATGCACGATCAAAGCTGGACCAGATGTTCGCCGAGATGGAGGAGCGGATGCTGGATTCGGAGGAGCATCTGATGGAGATTGTGTATACGCTGGCCAATGCCTTCCTGTATTTGGCTCATCTCCAGGGGAAGACTCTGCTGGAGATGTCCGGCTGGGAGGCGGGACTGACGGCAGACCCCGGGCTGTTCAGGCATCCCGGACGGGTGCGGGGATGGGCGCTGGATGCCCTGCGGAACATGGAGGCGGCCAGCTTCCGGGATCTTAAGGACAGCAAGGGCCAGCTGATAGCCCGAATTCACCGGTTTATCGAGGCCCAAATTGCCGGGGATGTGTCCCTGCAGACCATTGCCGATCACGTGGGGCTGCACCCTGTTTATTTGTCCACCCTTTACAAGCAGGAGATGAAGGAGAATATCAGCGACTTTATTATCCGCTACCGGATGGAGAAGGCAGGAATGCTCCTGCGCACCACTGACATCAAAATTTATGAGCTGGCCAGCCGCCTCGGCTTTCAGAATCCCCCTTATTTCAGCAAGCTGTTCAAGCAGCATTACGGGGTGACGCCCCAGGAATTCCGGGACCGGCTAGGCCTGTAGCAGATCGTGGGGACCTTAACAAATTAACAGGCAATCTTAAAACTTTCTCTCTTACCGGGTTGTAAGCGCTGTAATAAGATAAGAATTGCAAACGGATTACAGTCCGAAAGGGAGGTTCGAAAACAGATGAACAAAAAATTCGCATGTATGGCGCTTGCTGCGGCAATCGCCCTCTCCACGGCAGCGGGATGTGCGGACAGCAAGGATAACGGCAGCGGCACAGCAGAGCCGGCAGGCTCACCTGCAGCCACAGCCGCAGCCAAGAATGAAACGGCTGAGGCCATCCGGAACGGTACGTACAAGTTTGACCCGCCGGTGACCATCACCACAGTGAAAGCCACGGACTCCACCATCAAATTCAAAAACGGGGAGACCATGGAGAACAACGTCCATACCAAATGGGCGCATGACCAGTTGGGCATTGACATTAAACATCTGTGGCAGGTGCCGGGTGACCAGTTCAATACCAAGCTGCGGCTGATGCTTACCGCCAACGAATCCCTGCCGGATGTGATTACCACCCAGGATATGACCCTGCTGGATGAGCTGATTCAATCAGGCAAATACCGGGATATCACCGCTGATTTTGAAGCGTATGCCTCTCCCAAGGTGAAGGAAATATACAATTCCAACCCCCTGAACTGGAGTCAGGTGACTTATGGCAACAAGAAGATGGCCCTGCCCAATTTCGCCAATGCGGGCAACGACAACTCCGTGCTGTGGATCCGCCAGGATTGGCTGGATAAGCTGGGGATGAGCGCTCCCAAAACCTTTGCGGAGCTGGAAACCCTGATGCAGACCATCCTGGACAAAAAGCCCGGCGGCAATGACAATGTGATTCCCCTGGGGGTCAGTTTCGGCTCCGGCGGTTCCTACCCCAACCCCTTCACCAGCTGGCTGGGGGAAAGCTCCTGGGTATTCGGCGCCTTCGGCACCGTCCCGTATCAATGGATTGTGCAAAACGACAAGCTGGTCCACGGCTCCACTGTCCCCCAGATGAAGGGCGGTCTGACCAAGCTGAAGGAATGGTACAACAAGGGCTTCATCTCCAAGGAAGCGGGCTTGCATGACGAGAACAAGCTGGCGGAGCTGATCGCCCAAGGCCGGGTTGGCATTGTAGCTGCTCCGTACTGGATGGGCACCTGGCCTGTACCTGATCTGCAGAAGAATGTGGCCGGCGCAACCATGAAGCCGTATCCGCTGCCCACCCAGAACGGCAAGGTGGCGGCCCGGGACACCACCTATCTCCGTGGCGGCATGCTGGTCAAAAAGGATTTTAAACATGCGGATGCGCTGTTCCTGTATCTGAACCGGATTTTCGAAGCCGTCAATGCCAAGGAAGGCAGCGAGTTCGTCAACGGCTGGTATAATGATTACGATTACACCCTCAAAGCAGACGGTACCCGGTCCGTAGAGGACAAGGATATTCCCGGCGGCAAGGTGGGCCCGGCCAAGTATCTGCTTATCGAGCCCAAGGATCCTTTTGTAGGGCTGAAGACCAACGCCCGGCTGAGCCGGGGAGAGGCGCCTGTCACTCCTTCGGAGAAGAGGGCGGCCACCAGCAACAAGGATGTGATCAAAGCCTCGGAAATCGTGGACGACGGCTGGAAAGCGGGCATTTTTGTGCCGCAGGCCTTCACCGGAGCCAACACCCCGGCCATGCAGGCGAAGGGCGGTATTCTCGCCAAGCTGGAGGGGGATACCTTCATCGGCATGATCTATGGCAAGAAGCCCATCGAGGAGTTCGACAACTTCGTCAAGGAATGGAAGAGCCTAGGCGGGGATGACATCACCAAGGAAGCCAACGAGTGGTACCAGAAGATGAAGAAATAAAGATAGCTGCAAGGAGCCTGCCGGAGACGGCGGGCTTTTTTTGTCCATCCGGGGAGCCTCTTCAATCCATCAGGCGGATGCCGGAATGCGCGGCAGACTCCGGGCGATTGCCGGCTTAAGATCTTATAAGAACTTCGAAAGATCCAAGCAATAACCCCCATAGCCTGCATGCTAAGATATAGAAAAATAAGGAGCAGTGATGATATGCAGACGAAATGGGCAGCAGGACCAGGCTCCGGCATTCTACCCGCCAGCCTAAAAACCCGGATTAAGACAATCCGCAGGTATAAAACCATGTACCTTTTATTATTTCCCGCGCTGATCTACTTTGTTATCTTCAAGTATATCCCGATGGCGGGAATCGTGATTGCGTTCAAGAATTACAATATGGTGCTGGGACTGTGGGACAGCCCCTGGGTAGGGCTCAGTAATTTCAAGGATTTCATCAATGGAGTGTACTTCTGGGACATTATGGGGAACACCATCATCATCTCGCTGTATAAGCTGTTAATCGGGTTTTCCGCTCCTATCCTGTTAGCCCTGCTCCTGAACGAAGTGCCGAAGCAATGGTTCAAGCGGATTGTGCAAACCATCACCTACCTGCCCCATTTCCTGTCCTGGGTCATTGTGTACGGCTTAATGGTATCCCTGCTGTCTCCGGGAGACGGCCTAATCAATATGCTGTTAAAGGAAAACGGCTTCAATCCCATCTCGTTCCTGACTGAACCCTCCTGGGGCAGGCCGGTGATCATCATGTCCGAGGTCTGGAAGGACATCGGCTGGGGAGCTATCTTGTACCTTGCTGCCTTGGCGGGAATCGATCCCAGCTTGTATGAAGCAGCCCGTATGGACGGAGCCTCCAAGTGGAGACAGCTGTGGCATGTGACACTGCCCGGCATCCGGGGCGTCATCGTGTTGATGCTGATTCTGAAGCTGAGCCACATTTTGGATGCCGGCTTTGACCAAATATTCATGTTCTCCAACACCTTCAACCAGGAGAAGATCGACATCATCGATACCTGGGTGTACCGGGAGGGCTTGGAACGGTTAAGGATCGGCTTGGCGACTGCAGTGGGTTTGTTTAAAGCCGTGATCGGATTTGGGTTGGTGCTGGCGTCCAACAAGCTTGCCAAAAAATTCGACGGGCAAATCTGGTGAGGAGATCGATTATGGTAAATCAGACGTTTGGAGAAAAAGTGGGACAAGTCTTTGTCTATAGCATACTGGTGTTGTTATCCGCGCTTTGTTTGTTTCCCTTCCTGTATGTGGTTGCCGTTTCCGTTACCTCGGAGGCGGAGGTGCTAAGAAGAGGGGTTGTGATTATCCCCGAGGCGGTTACCTTCGCGGCCTACAAGGAAGTGCTTTTCTCCCAGGGTCTGGGGCAGGCGTATAAGGTTACCCTGTTTCGTACCCTTGCGGGGACAGCACTCAACATGCTTTTTACCGTGATTGCCGCTTATCCCCTATCCAAGAGATATTTGCCGGGACGCAGTCCCTTCCTGTTGTTTATCGTCTTTACCATGATGTTCAGCGGGGGCCTCATCCCTTCGTACTTGGTCATCCGTTCCCTGGGATTGCTGAATACCCCGTGGGTGCTTATCGTTCCGAATTTGATCAGCGCCTTTAACCTGGTTATTATCAAAGGCTTCTTCGAGCAGCTTCCTCCCGAAATTGAGGAGTCGGCACGGGTGGACGGAGCCAGCGAGCTGCAGTCTCTGTGGAAGATTATCCTGCCTCTCTCCATGCCCGTCTTAGCAACCATTTCCTTGTTCTATGCAGTCGGGCATTGGAACAGCTACTTCGATGCCATCGTGTATATCAATGATACGAAATGGATGCCGCTTCAAGTGATTCTGCGCAATATCCTGCTTAATGTTCAGGCGCAAAGTGCGGATATGGGCTCCAGCTCGGAGCATGTGAGCACCATTGCCCTGCAGATGGCTGCTGTTGTGGTGACGACGGTACCGATCCTCATCGTCTACCCGTTTTTGCAGAAGCATTTTACCAAGGGCGTACTTGTAGGCTCCATTAAAGGGTAAGAAGGGCGGTGGCTTTAACGCCGGAATGTTCTTCCTTTCCACGATCTGCGCTGTGAGGGTATAGGGCATTCCGGTGTGATACTATATATACAAAGGAGAGGTCAACATGCAACGTAAAAAGATTATTTTTCCCGTGCTGGCTGCAATAGTCGGCTTGGGAGCGGCTGTGTCAGGCTGCGGAGGAAAGAATGAGGCTGATCCTGCAGCCGCAACGGCTGCTTCGGGCAGCCCGAAAGCCGAAGCCAACAAGTTCGCCAACAGGTTGAAAATCACGATGTTCAATCAAGGTACCTTCAACGCGTCGGCTCCGGTTCCACCCCTGGAGGAGGATATTCAGCGTCAGATGCTGGGGAAAGCGGTAAATATCGATCTGGATATGATTATTCCCCAATCTGGACAGGCGACCACCAAATTGAATACGCTGATTGCCGGCGGAGATATTCCCGATCTGATCTTCCTGAAAACCCGGACGGACCTGGCGCAATATTACGACCAGGGGATTCTGGCGGACTTGACTCCGTATCTGGAGCAATTCCCCGAATTGAAGAAGCGCTTTGGCAGCGGCTCCTGGGATGCGGCCAAATATAAAGGAAAAACCATTGCCGTTCCGGGCTACGACAATGTAAACGGGATGATCAACAGCATCTATATCCGCAATGATTGGTTAAAGAAGCTGAACCTGAAGGTGCCGACAACGCCTGATGAGCTGTTCGAGGTAATGAAAGCCTTTACAGAGAAGGACCCTGACGGCAACGGCAAGAACGATACCTACGGATTCATCGGGGGTATGAATAAGGAAGGGACTCTTACATCCTATGGCTTCGACACCCTGATGTGGATGTTCGGTGTAAACCCTCCGGGTGCTATTGACGTCAAGGATAATAAGGCAGTTATGCTATTCACGGATCCTAAAATGAAAGAGGCGCTTAGTTATATCAATAAGATGATGGAAGCCAAGCTGGTGGACCCCGACTGGGTAACCATGAATACCTCCGATCTGCTCGATCAGAAGCTGTTTAAGGGCAAGGTCGGTGTGATGGTAAGAGACGCGCGCAGGATGGAGCCGGATGCCCAGCAGAAAATGAAGGAGGTCGGCGGAGAAATTCCGGATTGGGTCATTATTCCTCCCATGAAGGGGCCGTACGGGGATCAGCTTCTGGAGAGAAAAACATACCAAAGCAACACCTGGGCGATTTCCGTAAAAGCAAACAAGGAGAAAATCACCCGAATCCTGGCCATGCTGGAGTATGTTTTTACGGATAAAGAGGCCTACCCCCATTTTGCATACGGAGTGAAAGGAATCCATTGGGATTTGGTAGACGGCAAGGCAAAGAATAAAATCCCTGAGTTATCCAAAGAGGTGAAGGATAAATACGCCTGGGTGGACCATTATAAATTCCCCCGGCGCGGTGATGACGCGGAATACTTCAGCTTCAAAAACCCGAAAACCATAGAGGCCTTCGAGAACAATCAGAAGTACGTAGCTCCTACTCTGCCCGGAGCCTCCTTGACGGCTGATGCCAACGATACCAAGGCAGTGGAGCGGGTACGCTTCATCAATGAATCCTTAATCAAGTTCATGAGCGGCAAGGAACCGCTCTCCAACTGGGATAGCTTCATCAAAACCCTGGAAACCAAGTTCGACCTGCAGAAATATAAGGATAATGTAGATCAGCAGCTGAAGGAACTGGGATATATCAAGTAAATACAGGGAAGAGGGGAGCGAAGTGCTGCTCCTCTCTTTGTTGGATTATGGTATGCTTGAATGAAATCTGCATAAAGGGAAGACAGCCGATGCGAAGAAGAACAAGCCTGCCTATGAAACTATTTCTCATGTGCTTTGCATTTGTTTTAAGCTGCATCATCTTGATCAGCCAATTGTCTTACCGATATATCCAGATGGAGGTAAGGGCTAATGACGACTATTATCTCAAGCAGATCCTCGATAAGGTGGATCAATATTTAACCGTCAACTTTTCCTCCTTCCAGACCATTCTCTTTTCCCTGCAAACATCGGTGCAGGCCAATCTGGGCAACACGGATATGATCCGGGATCAGGTCAGGCAGCTGTATGAGCTGAACAGCAATTATGTCAACAATATTTATTTGATCAACAGCGATCTGTCCATTATCGGCGGAAGCACGGCTACCCGTATCTTTGACGAAGCGCTGCCTGACCGGAAGCCTCTGCTTGAGGCGGCGGACAAAAACAGAAGGGCAACCTTTGTAAGCGAGCCTTATCAATCCGCATATTCTGGCTGGACGGTGACTATGGTCCGGTATTTAAGCGGTACTCCAGTCCCCCTAGCAGTGGCAGTTGACTTGGATCTGAATGCCATCGAGGAAGCCTTATTCAAGATTAATAAACAGGAACAAATGAATCTGGCGCTTATCACCTCAACAGGTAAAATAATCGCCGGCTTCTCCGAAAATAGAGAGCCTCTGGAAGTAGATGACCACATGTTTTTCATTGGGGAGACGTCAGGGGAACAGATTCTGGACAGCAGCGGGTCCAGTATGCAGGTCAGCACCAAGGAAGGGAATCCGGTTTCCATTTTGAAGCAGCCTACAGAAAAGTTCAATTGGTTCATCATTTCGATTAACGATGAATCGCGTTTGGAGGCGGCGCTGGCCAGATTGCAAACGTACTACTTCGGGCTGTTGCTTGCCGGCTTAGTGCTAAGCCTGCTCATTTCCTACTTCATTGCTAAGTATATCCGCATTCCGCTGTATTACCTGAAGGCCAAAATGAACCGGGTGGAGCAAGGCGATCTGAATGTGACCATATCCATAAAACGGAGTGATGAGTTTGGCGAGCTCTCCCGGGCATTTGACAGGATGCTGCAGCAAATCGGCGAGCTGATGCAGCGCTCTGAGCAGCAAAACGAGCTCAGGAGAAGGCTGGAAATTCAGGTTCTGCAATCGCAGATTAACCCTCATTTCCTGTATAACACGCTGGGCTCCATCAGCAATGTCGTCCGTCTGGGACAGCTGGATAAGGTTGATGTGGTGATCGGCTCGCTGATCTCCTTATTGGAATACGGAATATCGGAAGCTTCGGAGCAGGTTGAGTTGCGTTATGAGCTGCAGAATGTTTCCGACTATATTGCCATCCAGAATATCCGCTATAACCGGAGCTTTCAATTGATCGAGCAGATTGAGGAAGGGCTTATGGCGTTCCCGGTATTTCGGATGCTGCTGCAGCCGTTAGTGGAGAATAGTGTTTTTCACGGATATAGCGGCGGGCAGCTGGAGGGATCGATTGCCATTCGTGCTTATGGCGAGGGTGAATTCACTGTCATTGAGGTGGAGGATCAGGGTGCAGGGATCACAAAGGATAAGCTCGGGCATCTGTTGGTGCCCGATTCGGCCGGTTTGGAGCCTAAGCGCAAAAGAATCGGGATGAACAACATTCACGAGCGAATCAAATTGCATTACGGAGAGCAGTATGGTCTGCAGATTATCAGTATCCCCGGCAGGGGAACCAAAGTCCGTGCGTTATTCCCGCCCAGTCCGGCAAAGGAGCTGCATAAAGATGAGAACCTACACCTGCCTCATTGTTGACGACGAGGATTTGATTCTGCAAAGGCTGGAGCTGTTCTTCCAGGAGCTGGCCCGCAGGGATAAACGGTTTCTTCTGGTGGGTAAGGCATACAGCGGGATAAAGGGGATGGAGGAGGCGCTTAGACTGAAGCCCGATATCATCCTGTCGGATATCGTCATGCCGCAGCTGGATGGAATATCCATGATTGAGGAGCTGAAGCCCAAGCTTCCCAACACCCGCTACATTCTCCTTACGGCATACTCGTCGTTTGAATATGCCCAACGGGCGATCCAGGCCAATATTATGGAATACATCATCAAGGTTCCCCTTCGGGAAGAAGCCCTGCAGCGGGCATTGGATAAGGCGGCCGCCTCCATGGAGGAAGCCAGAAGAAAGGAGGACGAGCTGCTATCCCTGAATGTGGCGGTGCAGGAGAATAAGTACCGGGTACGCAAGCAGTTTTTCAACGAGCTGGTCAGGGGGGAGGTTCCCCCCCACCGGGCTGCGGACTTCGGAAAACGGATGCAGCTTCAATTTTTTGAGGCTCATTATTGCTGCTTTATTGCAGAGATGAACCACTATGACACCTTTCGAAACGAGTATTCGGCAGTAGACCAGAGTATTCTGAAATATGCGGTTATCAATATCATCGATGAAACCCTGGTCAGCTTCGGTGCAGGAGCGGCCTCCGAATTGCTCGACAATCATTTTATCGGATTTCTTGCCTGGAGCCATACCCGCAGTGAAATGGATACGGAGCTGGTCTGCCAGACGATGGGACGCCAGATTGTGCAGAACTTGAAGCAATTCCTGAATCAAGAGGTATCTGTTGCCTTCGGCAGTCCCCACCGGGGCTGGGAGTCGGTTAACCAAGCCTATACGGAGGCGGCTGGTGTGTGTGCGGACTTCTATTTTCATGAGGATAAGACGGTCATTACCTTAGCACACCGCATCCCTTACCATAATGACCGGCGGGAGGCCCTTCAAGAGAAGCTGGCGGATTTTCTTGACTGGATGTTCAGGGATGTTACCAGAGCGGAGCTGGATGAACGGATGGCAGAGATAAGCCGGTTTTTCTCGGATAATAAAATTCATAAGTCCATCTTGGCGCCTATGCTGCGGAATTTTTATCGAGGCATTTCAGCAAAATTGAAATCATGGAGTGTTATGGAGTCTGAGGACGAGGAGTTCCCGCTGCAATTTATGACATTCCGGGAGCAGCTCAGATTCATCAGCAGCTTTATCACGGAATGTCTGCAGGAGAACAAGCTTGTTCACCGCACAGAGATTACAAGAGCCCAGCGGTTCATTGAGCGGAATCTGAAGCTGCGCCTGAGTCTTCAGGCCATTGCCGATCATGTGAACCTGGCCCCCACCTATTTCAGCAGCCTGTTCAAGAAAACCATGAAGGAAGGAGTCGTGGATTATATTAACCGCCGGAAGATTGAGCTGTCCCTGGAGCTGTTGCAATCGAGGGATTACTCCATTATGGAATTATGCGAGGAAGTGGGAATTGTGAATGAAGGCTACTTCTGCAAGCTGTTTAAGCAGTATACGGGAATTACACCCAAGCAATACCGTAAAAAAATCCACGGGCTGAAGTAGCCTTATCCGCCAACGGATAAAAATCTGTGAATTTTTCATAAAATCCTGTAAACAAGCGGCTCCGAGAAAGGTTACCATGAATAGCAAATCTATTCATGGAGGTTATCACAATGGAGCTTATTAAATCGGATGTGACCGTCATTGGCGGAGGAATTGCGGGAATATGCGCCGCCATTGCCGCTGCACGGAACGGATTGAAGGTAACCCTCATTAATGACCGTCCTGTTCTGGGCGGGAATGCCAGCAGTGAGGTCAGGGTTCATATCAACGGCTCGGCTTATCACGGGATCAGCCCATCCTATTATGCCCGGGAGGGCGGGCTGGTGGAAGAGCTGAAGCTGAAGATTTTCCATTACAATCCCTTGTATAACAAAAAGATCATGGCCTCGGTGTCGGATTCGGTCCTATTGGACATGGTGTACGGGGAACCGGCCATCTCCCTTTTCCTGAATACCTCCGTGTATGAAACAGGGATGGAGAACGGAAGGATAGGCTGGGTGGACGGTCTGCAGTTGGCCTCGGAACGGAGGCTGCGGTTTGAAAGCCCTTATTTCATTGATTGCTCCGGCGATGGAGTGGTGGGATACCAGGCAGGCGCTCTTTATAAGCGGGGGAGGGAGGCCAAGGCCGAGTTTGACGAAGATTTGGCCCCGGACACCGCAGACCACTACACCATGGGGGATACGATCCTTTTTCAAACCCGAGATGTGGGCTATAAGGTCCCGTTCCGAAGGCCCGAGTTTGCATACGATATTACCAAGCTGGATTTCTTCGATAGTATCCGCAGAGGCTTGAATTATCGTGCGATTCCCCGCAAAATCAATGGAATTGGCGGGTTATGGTGGCTGGAATTCGGCGGGCATCTGGATGTAGTTCGGGACAACGAGGATATCACGCTGGAGCTGCGTAAGCTGGTTTACGGGATCTGGGATTACATCAAGAACAGCGGCGAATTTGATGATGTGGACAATGTCATCCTGGATTATGTGTCTCCGATCGCCGGGAAACGGGAATCAAGGCGTTTTGTCGGGGATTATATGCTGTCGCAAAAGGATCTCACGGAGAAGCCGTATTTCCCGGATGCCGTGGCTGTAGGAGGCTGGGCTATGGACCTGCACGCTGCCAGGGGGATCTATGATGAAGGACCGGCTACGGCGTGGAATTTTGTTCCCGGGCTGTACAATATCCCGTTCAGAAGCTTGTATTCAGCCAATGTTCCCAATCTGATGATGGCAGGCCGGAATATAAGCGCCACCCATGTGGCCTTTGGGTCCACCCGGGTGATGGCTACCTGCGGCTGTATGGGGCAGGCGGCAGGAACGGCTGCCGCTTTATGTGTGCAATATGGTGTGAACCCGTCTGCTCTGGCAGCAAATCATGCGCCGGAGCTGCAGGCGGCCCTGCTAAGGGACGGGCAGACAATCTCCGGGCGCAGGGAGGAGCCGGACCCTTATTTCGCAGAGGGGTTAACGGTGCGCGCTTCGTCTCAGCGGGCGTACAGTAATGCAGTGGGTGCTGAAGCCGTTTCTTTGGATAAGTCTCTATGCTTGGTGCTGCCTGTTCATACGGAGCATGTGGAGAGCGTAAGCGTGAGGGTCAGGAATCAGGGAGCAGCAGCGGAAACCCTGTTCGTACAGCTCTTCGGTGGAGACCGGAAGGAGACGTATATTCCCGGCAGCAGGCTCAGGAGCAGCAGTGTGGATATCGCGGCAGGCTTCGATGGGTGGATTACTCTGCCTTTGGATTGCAGCAAACCCGCGGACGACAAGCTTTATATCGTGCTTGAGGGTACAGAGCAGCTTGCTGTGTATTGCAATGATGATCAGCTTACGGGGGCGGTCAGCTTCCAGTATCAACCGGAGGTGCCGGCCAAGCTGAAGAAGTGGAGCAGGAATATATGCTTCAAGGATCTGCTTCCCGCCCAGAACATGTATGAGCCCGCCAATGTGGTCAACGGGTATTCCCGGCCTTACGGGCTGCCCCATGTATGGGTATCTGAACGGACGGAGGGGCAGGAGTGGCTGGAGCTTGCCTGGGCCTCACCCCGGAATGTGGAGGAGCTCCATCTGGTGCTCAATCCGCGGTTGGACTTGGAGCACTTCAACGATCCCATTGAAACCCTGATTAAGGATTATGATGTGATCCTGAGCCTTGCGGACGGGAGCCAGCAGAGAATAGAGGTCAGAGGGAATTATCTTTCGTTAAATAAACATCCAGTTGGCATGCAGGGCATAACCGGCATCCGATTTGAATTCACAGCTACTTACGGCTCGCCTTACTACGAGGTATTCGCCGTGAAATTGTACAATTAACCTCATGTTAAGCTATACCCGCTTGATTGCCAGCAGCCGGGTATAGCTTTTTTTCAATTTTGCGGACAGCGCGGCAACGGCAAAAGATCGTATAAGAATTTCTTAAAATCCTAGAAATGTAAGGGCCGCAGACAAGCTATCATCATTTTAAGAAAGCGTTTACAATATGTGGAATTGCTTTCTATCTTATTGAAAAGGAGGGTATGGGATTATGTTCAGAAAGCTATTCATCATTTGCCTTATTGCGGCAATCGTTTCACCATTCGCCGGGGGTGTAAGGAATCCCCCTGCAGTGTCGGCTGAGGAAGTGCTGCCGTACAAGACCATCATCATTGACGACGGAAGCCTGTCCATTGACGGTGTCGTGACCAGCGACCCCACCAACACCTCTAACGGCTATAAAACCACAGGCAACTGGAAGGTCAGTACCACTGTGAAGGGCTACAACAATTCCGGCACCAGGTACACGGATACCGTTAACAATACCGTCACCTGGAACCCCGGACTAAAGGCAGGAACAGCCAAAATCTCTTTGTACAAGCCGGATTGGGCGGATAAAGCAGACAGCAATGCGAAGGTCGAGATTGTCCATAACGGGATGACGGAGGTGCAGTCTATCGATCTCCGGCCTTCGGCGGGCGGTGCCGGCTGGGTCGAATTGGGTGACTTCTACTTCAACGGTGTAGATGAAGAGTTTGTCCGGGTGACCCGGGTTCAGGCTACGACCAGCACCATCCTGACGCGTGTTGACGCCGTTAAATTCGAAGGACATATCCAGCAGCAGGCTACTCCTTACAATACCATCATCATGGATGACGGAGCGGAGGGCTTTTCTGCTTCGAGCGGCTGGAAGACAAGCACTGGTGTAAAGGGGTATAACAATTCCAGCACCCGGTATACGGACAGCATCAATGATGTCATCACCTGGAATCCCAGGCTGGAGGCCGGCAGGGCCAGAATCTCCTTATACAAGCTGGATTGGGCGGAGAAGGCGGATGGCAATGTAAAGGTTGAAGTGGTTCATAACGGGTCAACGGAGGTCCAATATATAGATTTGAGACCCGCGGCAGGGGGGACGGGCTGGATCGATTTGGGAGAGTATGACTTCAGCGGAGCAGGCAGCGAATTCGTCCGGCTGACCCGTGTCCAGCCGACCACCAGCAACATTCTGACGCGGGTGGACGCCCTTAAATTCGAGGGCTATATCAGGCAGAAGGCCGCGCCGCTTCCGCCGCTGCGCAGCCGGACACTGCAGAATTTGACCTACACGGATAAAGGCAGCATTGAAAATAACAGCTACAAGGCTACCTTCTATGAGGCGGCATGGGATGGCGGAGGAAAAGCGATAGTCCGTGACTTGTTCTACAAGGATGCAGCAACAGGAGACTGGATACCGGCCAATACGGTACCGGAGCGGCTTGAGGAGCAATGGGTTATTCTGGATGGAGATGCGGCTCAGCAGACCAATTATTATGAAACCATGAACAAAAGCTGGGTTACGTTGGACAGCATCCAATTCCCCGACGGGCAAACGGCAGTATTGACGGATTCCTCCCATGGGGAGGATTACGATTTTCAGGCAACCTGGTCGATGACACAGGATAAACCGGATGTGTCTTACGCCTTTACCCCGCGCCGGGACGGCAGCTATGTGATCGGCTATCAGTCCTTCACGGCGGAGGCGCCTGCAGCCGTGAATGAAGTGTTAAGCGGGTTCAAATCCCATGCCAAGATGATCGGTACTGTAGAATCCACAGGCTTATGGGAGCTGACCGCCCCCATGAGTTTGGTGGAGAAGAACAACGGGAATGGCTCTGCCTTCACATACGGGGTATTTGTGCCGGCCGATGAGCTTCCGCTGGAGTTCGAGCCCCATGGCAGAACCAACAGTCAGCGTCTCGGGATGAGCCTTGTCAACAACGAGGGTGATGTTCAACCGATCCTCTATGCGCCACAGCTGGGAGCATACTCGCGCATGACCGCGGAGAGTACGTACCGGTTCCACCTGGGCCTGGCTGCTCAGAGGGGCAGCCTGTATGATGCTTACGAGAATGTGCTTCGCAGCGAATACGGCTATACCGCATACCGGGAGAATGCAGCAGGCGGATCGCTTACGGATGCCATGTTCAATATGATCGACCTTCTGAAGATGGAGCCGCAAGGGGATGACTCGGTAAATTACGTGCCCTCTCCCAGCGGCTGGTGGAGCAGGGCCAAGGGCTTTATTGATATCGAAAATGAGGATACGGTTCGCACCTCATCCAATGGTGTTCTGTTAGGCACCTACTACCTGACCGGGGATGATGAGCTCTACGATACAAGGGCCCTGCCTGCCATCGAATTCGGAGTTTCGCGGAACGGACAGGGCTGGTCGCCGACGAAGAAGCCGGTGTACAGTGTCCCTTCCTTATGGAAAATGGCCTCTTTGCCCTTTGACGTGACAACGGTTTCGGCTTTGTCCCAGCTAATGGAGGGCACAGCAGGCATTCAGGAGCTGGGGCAGGAGGAATACCGCTTCCGCAACCCGGATGAAAGCGGCCGGGGGCCTGTCATTCAACCGCTAATGATGTATAGGCTGACAGGCAACGCCACGTATTTGCAGCAGGCAAAAACAGCAGCAGATTCGTATATCGCTCTAAATATTGACACACCCGCCTCCGTAAACATCTCCCAGAATGAGTTTATTTATCATTACGGCAAGCTGTGGATGGAAATTCTGGAGCTTTATGAGGAAACCAAGGAAACGAAATACCTGGATGCCGCGTACAAGGAGGCCAAGCGGTACGCCACCATGTTCGTCGCCCGCCCTGTGCCGGAGGGCATCACGACCATCCCCCAGCCGAATGCCCCCTACAAGGAATCCTTCCATTGGCCGGCGAGCGGCAAATATGAGTATCCCCGGGATAACTTCCCGGAATACGAAACCGGGGGTGTGCAGGCGGAGAACTGGCTCATCTCACCCACCGGTTTGACCTTTGAAGCGGGCAGCACGGATGCCTATTACCGGATGAATGCCCAGGAGGCGCCGTTTATGCTCCGGCTGGCGCAATACACCGGCGACACGCTGCTGCGGGATATTGCCCATAATGCCGTGATCGGACGGTATTCCAATTATCCGGGTTATTATTACAAGGGCTTCTCTGTGAGCCAGCTGGAGCCGGAGTTTCCGCTGGAGGGTCCCAGCGAACCCACCTCCGTTTATTATCACCATGTGCCCGGTCAGCTGGGGCAGACGATGGATTACCTGATCAGCGAGCAAACACTGAAATCCAGCGGAAGCATCTCCTTTCCGGCGGTATTCGAAACCAATTTCCTGTGGTTCAAATACCATCTCTACGGGCATAAGCCGGGTACCTTCTACGGGAATTCCGGTGTATGGCTATGGATGCCCAAGGGAATTATCCAGACCGGCAATCCGCAGCTGAATTGGATTACAGCAGAGAGCGGCGATCAGCTCTACATCGGGCTCAGCAACGAGTCAACGGAGGCGCAGACGGCCTCGATCACCTTGAATCAGCAATTGATCGGCTTCAATCCGGCTTTGGAATATCCGGTGACCGTTATCCGGGATAACGGCACACCTGAACAGACGGTGATGCGGAACGGGAAAATTGATGTCACCGTCACTGGCCGGGGGCTAACGGCAGTTATTGTAGGCGGTCTTGCGATTCAGTTCCGCAGCACCAAATCAACACGGCTGCAGAGGATACATCCGGTGCAAGCTATTTTTTCGATACGCATAGTCCCATCGATGCTGTCAAGAGTATGCTCATCGTTAAACCTGACGAAACCTCTTATAACGCCTATATCCAGGCCAAAACAGAGCAAGCCTCCATCCTCCACTATTCGCTGGATGGCGGGAGCACGTATACGGCAGCTCCAGATTTGATCTACCCGATGGAATGGTCGATCCGGGTGAACGACTTGTCCAAAACCTTCACTTATTATGTAGAGTCAGAGGGGAAGCAAACAAGAACGCGAACCCTGTATCTTCCTGACCGGGTAACAGTCCCTCCAGTCCAGCCGGATTGGCAGCCGGGAGGCTCCATCGTGGTGGATAATACCGAGGCGGAAACAGAGGGCGTCTGGATACGCGATACATCGGGCAACGGATACTACTATGACGGCTATGTTTATGTGAAGCCTGTGACGGGTACGGCAACCAGCAGGATTCGCTGGCGGCCGGAGCTGCCCGACAGCGTCACCTACAGCGTTTATCACAAGCTTCCCCAAATGCCTGCAGGTGAAAACTGGTCAACCAACGCTTCGTTTACGGTTTATTACAACGGAGGCTCGCAGACAGTTACAGTGGATGAGAAAACCAACGGCGGAGGTTGGGCATATTTGGGCGCATTCCCTTTTGCAGCAGGAAGCAGCGGCTACGTGGAGCTAACGAATCAGGCCAATAACACGCGGGTTATTGCCGATGCTGTGATGTGGGTAAGTGAAACTGTACGTCCGCAATGGCAGGCGGTTGTCCTGAGCTCGGACAGGGCATTGCTGGAAATGACCCATACCGCACAGCTAAGTGTGACGGGCTACATGGATAACGGGCTTCCCGGTGATCTAAGCCAAGCGCAGGTGGCGTATTACGTGGACAGGCCTGATTTGGCTGCAGTAGACGGGAATGGGGTGTTGACGCTCCAGCATATCGACGGGGTAGCCGACCAAATCCAGGTATGGGCCGTTGTAACTGTTGACGGAATCATTATGGAAACCCCTCATGTAGCCATCCCTATAAGGGATTTGATTGTGATCGTGGACAGTACGAATACTGCGGGGCTGTATGTCACGGAGGGCTCATGGAGCCAAAGCAACCTGTCCGGTTACAAAACAGGCGTGAAATCCCGCTATTCTACGACACAAGGGTCGTCAGCCATGTGGAAGGCCCAGTTTCCGGAGGGGAATTATACTGTCTCCCTCTACAACCTTGTCCACACCGTATCCCAGGACAAGAATATAAAGGTGGAGGTGAAGCATAAAACCGGCACCGAGGTTATGTACATCGACCAATCCTCCGGTCCGTCGGGCTGGCTGGAGCTGGGCACCTATGATTTTGCCGGAGACGGCAGCGAATATGTCAAGATGACTAGAGTAACTCCCAGCACCATCGACCCGCCAACCCCGGCAGCGGATATGATCTATACCCGGGCGGATGCAGTCCGGTTCCAACGGCATTCCATCAGCCCGGCCGATCATGTGGGTGTGGATGACTTGTCGTTGCCCATCAACGGAGCTATGAAGGAGCACTAGCTGATTCAATCAGGTAACCAAAGGCCGGCCATCCCCGGATGGCTGGCCTTTGGTGTTGGAGGGGGCACTTTCGAAATTTACAAGAAGCTGCTGAAGCTGAAGGAACTGATGTATACGCCGGCCGGACGAAGGAGAGCCGAGGGGCGGCACCGGTTCATGGAGCAGTACCTGGAGCAGTTTTACGGTGAATGGGGCGGCCGGATGTAAGGTGAATTTTGGGACCAATCTTAATATTTTGCCAGCGAATCTTAAAAGATTATCACTTACCCCAATGAAAGCGCTGTAATAAGATGGAAATGGAGGTGGTGCCATGAGGGCGGGGAAACGGGTGGCATTGTTAACGGCGGCAGTTCTTGCAGTGGTTGCGGGTGCGGGAGTGTTTGTTGCCCAAAGCGAAACGGGCGAAGCTTCCACGGTTGTGGCCAAGGTAAACGGTATGGGCATCACCGCCGTGGAATTCAGACGAGAGCTGGACAACCAGCGTACGCCGGTTATTGATTATTTCCTCCGGACCTATCAGGCGAATGTGACGGAGGCCTTCTGGGACACCAGCTATGGCGGGGAAAACCCGGAGATGATGGCGAAGGCCAGGGCCATGGAGGAGCTGGTCAAGCGCAAGGTAGAGCTGGAGCTTGGAAGCCGCCATGGGCTGCTTTCCGGAACGGCATATGAGGATCTGCTGGAGCAGATGGACCGGGAAAACAAACGCAGGGGGGAAGCGGTGAAGGCCCGCCAGCCGGTATATGGGCCTGTCCGTTTGGAAGAGACGGTATTCATTCCCTATTATATGAGCAAGCTGCGCAATGAGCTGAAGGAAAAGGTTGCTGCCGCTGATTTGGGTGTTTCGGAGGAGGAGCTGCTGCGGCTGAAGGCGCTGGAGAAAAGTCCTGCCCCGCCTGAAACGGAGCGGGTTAGGTTTCGGAAGCTGGCTGTATCCTACCGGGGTGCAGAGCTTATGGGAGACGGGGCGCAGGCAAATCAACAAGAGACGTTAGCCCGACTGAAGCAGCAGCTTGAGCAGGCAGCCGGGGAATCCGGGGAAACGGCACTCTCCCGGGGAGGGGCGGATATCCGGGTGACTGAGGAGGAGCTGAACGGGGAAACGGCGGGCACTTATTTTAAATCCCAGCCTGTGCTGTATGCTGTCCTGGCCGGGGGACTTCAGGAGGGACAAGCAAGTCCCGTCTTCGACGAAGGCCTGCAGGGCCAGTTGGTGCTGGTGAAGGTGCTGGAACGGGATAAAGGAGATTCCGGCGGGGGGAATGGCGGGAAAGCGCCGGAAGCGGCAGTTTCCTTGGACAGTCTCTATCGGGAATATATCGGGCAGCTTGCGGCGGAGGCCGAGGTGATTCTGAGCCAGGGCTATGATCGTATCCGGATGAAATAAGCGGGAGGTAGATGGTATTGTGAACAGGATCTTGAAAGCGGTTACTGTTCGTTTGGATAACGGCAGTCCCGCGTTCTTGATATATATTCTACGTTGGGGAGGGAATTGAGGAAATGAAGCTGATGCGGGTTGGATGGTTGCGGCTAATGCTGGTGTTGGCGCTGGTTGTGGCAGGGATAGGTCCGTGGGCGGCAGCTCCGGAGGTGCAGGCGGCAGGGGCGGTCTATTATGTGGATGCTGTTGGAGGCAATGACAACAATGCGGGAACGTCGGCAGGAACGGCATGGAAAACGCTGGCGAAGGTGAATGCCACTGTGTTTCAGCCGGGTGATGCCATTTTGTTCAAGGCAGACGGGGTATGGACAGGCACGCTTTCGCCCCAGGGCTCCGGGGTGCAAGGCCAGCCCATCACCATGGATATGTACGGCTCCGGCCGCAAGCCTCTGATCGCCGGAGCGGGCGCTGCTGCTGCGGTTTATTTCTACAATCAGGAGCAGTGGGAGGTCCGGAATCTGGAAATTACCAACGATGCCGCAACCAAGGGAATCCGCAGGGGCATCCATGTGGACGGCAGCAGCGGCACCTGGAGCAATCCCAAGGTGTACCGCCATTTTGTATTCGAGAATCTGGACATCCACCATGTCAAAGGGGATGTGTCTACGGATTACGCCCATAACGGAGGCATTATTGTCTGGGGCACTGCATGGGACTACCATGTGGCCGATGTGGTGGTCAAAAACAGCAAAATCTACACGGTAGACAGTGTGGGCATCTACATCTACGGTGCCCAGAAGGCGTATTCCTCCGGCTTCCGGGTAGCAGACAATGTCATCTACGATATTGGCGCCGACGGCGCGTTTATTCTGGATACCACCGGCGGGGTGATTGAAAACAACGTGGTGTACGATACCCACCTCCGGGCCAGCGGGTATCATGTGCCGTTATGGGTTTTCTCCAACAAAAATTCTGTAATCCAGTTCAATGAGGTCTATAATACCGCCCCGGGCGGAGATGCCATGGCGTATGATGCAGACTATAGAAGCGACGGCACCATCATCCAGTACAATTACAGCCACAACAATGCAGGCGGAGCCTTCCTGGTAGTAAATGACGGCACGGTGGCCACCAACTCCAACACGAACACCATCATCCGGTATAATATCAGCCAGAACGACGGAGGCGCCGTGTTTAATTTCAGCGGTACACCGGATACCACCACCATTTATAACAATACGGTGTATCTGCCCAGATCCTCTACGGCCAAGGTGGTGGATGTGCTGAATTGGGGCGGTTATGCCAAGAATACGTACTATTACAATAATCTGATCTATAACCTGGGCTCGGGAGGTTATAATTTCGCCGGCAGCACCAATAATGTGTTCGACTATAATCTGTTCTACGGCAATCACCCGACAGGCGAACCGGCAGATGCCCATAAGCAAACCGCGGAGCCGCAGCTGGCTTCTCCGGGCTCGGGAGGCATCGGCAAGCATACGCTGGCCGGGTATCAGCTGCTGAATACCTCGCCTGCCATTGGCACCGGGAAAATTATTACGAACAACGGCGGTAGAGACTTCTTCGGCAATCCGGTTGCCGCCGGGACTGCCCCCAATATCGGCGCTTATCAGGGACCGGGGCTTGATCCCAACAATCTGCCGCCTCTTCCCCAGCCTCCCCAAGAGGAGAATCTGCTGAAGAATGCAGGCTTCGAAGCCGGAGACTTCACCAATTGGCCGACCCATTATAACGGGGCCACAGTTGAAGCGTCCAATGCTTATGCGGGAGCCTACGCCGCCAAGCTTACCGGCTCTTATGCCGGAGCGGAGCAGACGGTCAGCGGGCTGTATCCCAACACCATCTATAAGCTGTATGCCTACGGAAAAAGCACTGGCGGCGGCGATGCGGTGATCGGTGTGAAAAACTACGGCGGCACCGCCAAGGACGTCCATGTGTCCTCCACCGCCTATACCAAAAAGGAGCTTACCTTCACAACAGGCAGCGATTCCAACAGCGCCACGATCTATCTGTACAAGGCCGGAGGCGGCGGAGAGGTCTGGTTTGACGCACTGGAGCTGATTCAATTCAGCGCCGCTCCAGACGGGCCGTCGGGTCCGGTCTATACGGTAGGGACCAGCGACGAATTTAATGCGGCGGCACTGAACAGCCAATGGCGCTGGGTCAGAGAAAACAGCGCCAACTGGTCCTTGTCCGCCAATCCGGGCAGCCTGCGCATCGTCAGTGAAGCGGGGGACATTGTGGACGGGGGAGCGACGGCTAAGAATATTCTCCTGACCGGGGCGCCGGAGGGCAATTGGATGATCGAAACCAAAATGAGCGGCAAACCCTCTGCACGCTGGGCCCAGGGCGGCCTGATCGCCTATGTGGACGACAGCACCTATTTCCGCATGACCCGGCTTTACGGCAGCGGCAACCAGTTCCAGTTCACCAAACAGATCAATGCCGTGCGGGAGCATATGGAGGTCGCCGACACCATCCAATCGGCGGTTTCCTATATGCGGATTTTGAAATACGGCAACACGTACAGCGGCTATTATTCAGCGGACGGGGTGACCTACACCCAGGTATGGACCACCCAAACGGCTGACCTGTCCAATCTCAAAATCGGCCTGATAGTGTGTGCGGGAACTGGGCTGACGGCAGACTTTGATTATTTCCGGATTGTGACGGACGGCCTGACACCTCCCTCCAGCCCAACGCCAACGCCGACACCAACAGCTACACCGACCGCTACTCCAACACCGACTCCTACTCCAAGTGTAACACCTACTCCAACGCCAACCGCTACACCGACTGCAACACCCACATCAACGCCGACCGCCACACCGACTGCCACACCCACATCAACGCCGACCGCCACACCAACACCCACACCCGTCGCGGTTACCGGAGTTGTGCTGAACAAAAGCAATCTGCTGCTGCAGGAGGACCAAACCTTCACGCTGACGGCTACGGTGGCCCCAACCAATGCCTCTAACAAAACCGTGCTGTGGAGCTCGGATAACCCAACCTCAGTAACGGTGAATGTGTATGGGGTAGTGACGGCAGCAGGACCGGGCACGGCCGTGGTGACCGCTACAACGGCGGATGGCGCTAAAACCGCAGCTTGTACGATCAAGGTAGTGGCTGCAGTCAATCTACTGGCCAACCCTGGGTTTGAGACGGGAGACTTCACCGGCTGGCCCACCCATTTTACCCAGTCTGCAATTGTCAATTCCAACGCCCGTACGGGTGATTATGCGGCCAGACTGACCACGGCTTATGGAGGCATCGAGCAGTACATCAGCGGACTCACGCCTAATACCACCTATGTGCTGAAGGGCTGGGCTAAAGGAACCAACGGGGAGTTCGGCGTCCGCAACTACGGCAGCTATCAGCGCCAGGTTTATGTGAATGCGGCAGACTATACCCAGGGTGAAATTACCTTTACCACCGGCAGCACCAATACCACTGTCACTGTTTTTATGTATAAGCGCGCTGCAGCGGGAGAGGTATATTTCGATGATTTGGAGCTGATGATTAAGACGCCGCAATAAAGCCGCAGAGTTTCATTCATAAATAATGGGACGCAATCCCCAAATAGAAAATTGGGCAGATAGTTTTTCTGCCCAGTTTTTTTGTGTGGTGCGACGGTATTGCAGTCCGGCGGATGTTTGCTCGCTGCCACCCTTTTTGTTCAAATCCCCCGTGTCCCAGAGCCGATATATGCATCTGCCGGGGACAATTAGCCTCAGCGGGAGGAACGCGAGAATGTTAACGGAACTGAGCGACGCTTAAACGGCGAAAATGCCCTCTGCGGTTTTTTATCGGAACTCTCTGACTCTTAGCGGTAAAGAAGCAGGGTTAAAGCAGCCGAAAGCAGTTGAAAGAGTCGCTGAGTTCCGTTACGTATTAAACCCGCCTCATTCTTCGGGCTAAGAGTTGCAGAGTTCCGTTACAGCATTGCCTCTCCACTTGGCGGGCTTTTCGGTTATCCTTTCTTTATTGTTCGGTGTTTATTGACCTCTGTTATTTTGGCCGTAGAGGAAACGGGTTTTTCATGTTATAATAGGTAACATCAGTTTTGCGGCGAATATACTGTAGCAGAACAAAACAACGGCATGTAGAGAAAGGAAGGACGCCATGGGCAGAAAAACACGTAAGGTTGCCATAGTGGGAACCGGCCTGGTGGGCTCCAGCTGCGCATACGCCATGATCAATCAGGCGGTATGCGAGGAGCTGATGCTCATCAACCGGAGTCCGGAGAATGCGCTGGCCCAAGCCCTGGACCTGTCGCATTGTATGGATTTCACCCATTCCAGAACCAAAATATATGCGGGCCACTACGAGCAATGCGGCGATATGGATGTGATTATCCTCGCAGTGGGCGGCAACCCGAAGAATCCCGGCAGCCGCCTGGATGTCCTGGATTCCTCCCTGGAGATGGTGAAAAGCATCATTCCGCCTATTATGGAAAGCGGATTTAACGGGATATTTGTGGTGGCCACCAATCCGGTGGATATTGTGACCTATGCGGTATGGAGACTCTCCGGGCTGCCCCGCCAGCATGTGATCGGAACGGGCACCTCCATTGATTCCTCCCGGCTGAAGACCATAATATCCGATATTTTTCCCGTGGAGCCGCGGAGTGTCCAGGGTTTTGTCATGGGGGAGCACGGAGAATCCCAATTCGTCGCCTGGTCCCATGTCACCATCGGCGGCAAGCCGATCCAGCAGGTGATCGAGCAGAACCAAAGCCGGTTCGGGCATCTGGATCTGGATGATATCGCCGACCGGACCCGGCTGGCAGGCTGGGAAATTTATAAGCGGAAGGGCTCCACCCACTACGGCATCGGCAATGCCTTGGCCTTTATCACCCGGTCCGTGCTGAACGACGACCACCGGATCATGGCCGTGTCCGCCATTCTGGAGGGGGAATACGGGCAGCACAGTGTATGTGTAGGCGTACCGGCCATTATCTCCGCCAACGGTGTCCAGGAGGTGGTGGAGCTGAACCTCAATGCGGAGGAGCAGGAGAAGTTCGCCCATTCCTGCAGCCTGATGCGTTCTTTTCTGGAATCCTCCCATCTGGTGGCTCCTTTGGACACACCGGAGATTCATCCCGCCCAGCTGGGCCACGCCGGGAACGGGAGTGCCGCAACCGCCGAATTCGGGGCGTAGGCTTTGCTTACTATAGAACCGTTGCCTGTTGTCAAAAACGGGGTAGCGGTTTTTTTGTGATAACCGGTGGAATATTCATAGGGGCTTGTCCGGAAAGTTGACATGAAATTGCGGTTTCGTTGCAAAAATCAGGTTGAGGACATAAAATGATAATAATTCTGACATGAAGTTGAGGCGGCGTCCGGAATGGGAATGGCCCCGAAAAGGGCGGACATCAAGGGGGATGATTGTATGGGAACGCTGTTAATCCGGAATGCCGTCATTATGACCATGAACCCGCAGGAGGACATTCTGCAAGGGGACGTGTTCATCGAAAACAACCGGATCGTGAAGGTGGAGCCGAATATCGGGGATACTGCGGATAAGGTGATTGATGCATCGGGCAAGGTGCTGCTGCCTGGTTTTGTGCAGACGCACATCCATCTGTGCCAGACACTCTTCCGCGGGCGCGCCGACGATCTGGAGCTGATCGATTGGCTGCGCCAGCGGATCTGGCCCTTGGAGGCGGCTCATGATGCAGATTCCGTCTATTATTCCGCCATGCTGGGGCTGGGAGAGCTTATCCGCAGCGGCACCACCACCATACTGGATATGGAGACGGTACATCACACGGATTCGGCTTTCCAGGCCATCCGCCAAAGCGGCATGCGGGCCTTGTCCGGGAAGGTAATGATGGATTACGGCACGGAGGTGCCGCTGCCGCTCCAGGAGCGGACTGAGGATTCCCTACGGGAGAGTGTGGAACTCCTGGAGAAATGGCATGGCGCAGCCAACGGCCGGATTCACTACGCCTTTTGCCCGCGGTTCGTCGTCTCCTGTACGGAGGAGCTGCTTATGGGGGTCCGGGACCTGTCGGCACAGTATAACGTGAAGGTGCATACACACGCCTCCGAGAATCAGACGGAAATTGCCATTGTGGAGTCGGAGCGGGGGATGCGCAATGTAATTTATTTGGATCATATCGGCTTGGCCCGGCCCAATCTGATTCTGGCCCACAGTATTTGGCTAAATGAAGAAGAGAAGCGGATTATCCGGGACCGTGGGGTGAAGGTCACCCATTGCCCGGGCTCCAATCTGAAGCTGGCCTCCGGGTTGGCGGAGATTCCGGCCCTGCTCCGCGAGGGCATTCATGTGGGACTGGGCGCGGACGGTGCCCCCTGCAACAATAATCTGGATATGTTCCAGGAGATGCGGCTGGCTGCTTTTATCCAGAAGGTCCAACACGGCCCCACGGTCATGAATGCCAGAACCGTTCTGCGGATGGCCACCATGGGCGGGGCGGAGGTATTGGGTCTGGAGGGGGAAATCGGCAGTGTGGAGCCGGGAAAGCTGGCGGACCTGCAGCTTTTGGACCTGGAGGATTTCCATGTGTACCCCTCCTTTGATGCGGATTGGTATTCCCGGGTGGTGTATGCGGCTACCCGCGGCGATGTGGATACCGTGATTATCGACGGCGAAATTGTCATGCAGGGCAAGACGGTGCTCACCGTCGACAAACCCGTGGTGCTGAAGGAGGCGGACCGGGCATTGTCCAGGCTGCTGGGCAGGCTGTAATCCTGCCGTATCCCCAGACTGCGCGGAACTAACGGAGGTGCTTACATGTCAAACCCATCGGGCATATATACGTTGCAGCAGTTAAATGAAATGGACCGAGCAGCATTTGCGGAAGCAGTAGGGGTCATCTTCGAGTCATCCCCGTGGATTGCGGAAGCGGCATGGGAGAGCCGCCCCTTCCAAACGGTCCACAGCATGTTCGCGTCTATGCTGGAGTACATGGAGCAAGCGGATGAGGAACGCCAGCTGGCTCTTCTGCGGGCCCATCCGGATCTGGGCGCCAAGCTGGCCATGACGGAGGCATCCACCCGGGAGCAGGCGGGAGCAGGGCTGGACCGGCTGACCAAGCGGGAGTTTCGCTATATGAATGCCATGAACCGGCTGTACCGCCAAAAGCACGGCTTTCCTTTTATCATTGCGGTAAAAGGCAGGACCAAGGAGGCGGTGATGGCGTTTATGCGCCAGCGGGTGGCCAATTCCAGAGAAGCGGAGCTTAGACAGGCCTTGAAGGAGGTCGGCATCATTGCCGGCTTCCGGCTGGCCGGTCTTATGCAGGCGGCCGGCAGGCTGTCCACCCATGTGCTGGACACGGCTATCGGCAAACCTGCCTGCGGCATGCGGGTGGAGCTGTGGGAGCTGGAGGGTGACGGAATGGGAGCTGCCGCAGTGGACATCCGGCTCTTAAAGGACGTCCGGATGAATGAAGACGGGCGGTGCGGGGAGCCGCTGCTATTGGGTTACCTGCAGACCGGAACCTACGAGCTGCGGTATCATGCTGGAGATTATTTTGCCGAGCGCGGAGTGGGCTTCCTGGATGTTATCCCGATCCGCTTCGAAATCCGGGACCCGGAGGCGCATTATCATGTGCCGCTCCTGGTGTCGCCAGGGGGATACAGCACCTACCGGGGAAGCTGATGTAGGGCGGCAAGCGGCTCAGCTGCTGCTTTGTTGAAGGGGAAATTTAACAATAGCCCGCCCATATGGTATAACAGAACTATCGGTATCCATCTTGGCTATCAAGGAGATCTGTTTATGGGAACTGCCCAAGTTGCTTCATTGCTGGTATCGGTGCTGGCCGGTACGATGGTTATTTTTCTGCGGCTCCGGGCCTCCAACCGGCCGACCAATCTGCGCAAGATCATGATCCCGCCGTTGGGTATGTCCACCGGGTTTATGATGTTTGTGGCGCCGGACACTCGCATTCCCTGGTCCTGGGCGGGGATTGCCTTTTTGGTGGGGGCGGTGTTGTTTTCGTTCCCGCTGATCCGCACAACCCAGCTGGAAATCCGCAATGAAGTCGTCTATATGAAACGCTCCAAAGCATTCCTGTGGATCATTATCGGCATGCTCCTGGTCCGTGTGCTCCTCCACGACTGGGTGGAGCGGTACATAACAGTGGTCCAGTCCGCAGGGATATTCTTTATCCTGGCCTTCGGGATGATTCTCGTCTGGCGCATCGCCATGCTGCGGGCCTTCCTGTCCCTCACCGGGAGCAAGGCAGCTGCAGGGGGAAGCGGGGCTGACAACGGGTAAATTTCTTGTATTCTCGGCCCGTGGTACGCCATAACAAAAAGCCTGTCCGGCTGCCGGGCAGGCTTTTGCGTTTTGATGCAGGCATTGCCTATGCAGAGCCTGTCAGAAGGTCTTCTCCAGCCGCAGCGCATATTCCACAAACTGCTCAAAGCGGCGGAAACCGATGCCTTCCATATAAAAATCGCACAGCTCATGGAATTCCGGACTCCGGAACATCCGGTAAGTGGAAATTCGGCGCGGTTCGTCCCCTAAGTGGCTGATCATCCTTTTTCGCAGCATAGCGTGTCCGGCAGCCTTTTGAACGCATGACCTCATGGTGTACGGGCTCCTCCTCGTGGTAGTTTCTGGCGCGAGTATTGCGGGTTGCAGCTTGCTACCCCGGATGGATTTCAGTTTGGTCAACAGCAGGGCAACTCATACTTTCGAAAACTTTTTTGCAATTGTATTGACAGATACACCGAAACAAGGTATCTTAATATCAACGAACGATATTGAGAATCATTATCAGTCAATATCGGAGCCGTCCTGAATGAACCGCCTGCGATGATGCCCTCCCGATAGAGGAGATTGCATCTGCTGCAGAAAGGCTTATGAGCCGGGAACCGGGCCACCGGATCTGCCATACGCTGCGGAACTCCCTCCCGGCGGACTCAGCAGTATGCTTGACCCAACCATCGCGTCTCACCATTTTCCATAGTTATCCTCTTCTCAACCGCCAGAGTGGCAAGTCCGGTTATCCGGAAGCCCGCTCAGGCGGTCTTTTTTTTGTGCGGAATGTCTAACGGCAGTGAGAGACCTTATATCGGCGAAAACACCGCCCGCAAAATTGTAACGGCGGCCAGAGACGCTATTTGGTTCAAAACGCCCACCGCAAGCTTGATTTTAGCCAAATAACGTCTTCTGCTTCCGTTAGGTTTTCCATGCCCTTCTTGAGGGGCATATAGAGGCGCTCACCGCCGTTAGAATACACAGCGTACCATTGCCTGATCAAACCCGGGGCTGGAAACCCATGGGTGCAGCGGCCAGGGACTAAAAGCGGGGCTCCGAGACGGACGGCACCATTTGACGGGCCGCGGCAAAAGGAGCATGATGAAGGAAATGCAATTACCAGATACGGGAGCATGCCTTGATGAAAAAAATTGCCCAAGCCCCGGTGAAATTTTACCGGAAATTCCTGTCCCCGCTGAAGCCGCCAACCTGCCGGTTTTATCCCACCTGCTCGGAGTACGCCCTGGAGGCTATTGAGATTCACGGCGCTGCTAAAGGCACCGTGCTGGCGGCTGTGCGCATCTGCAAGTGCCATCCCTTCCACCCGGGAGGAATCGACCGCGTTCCCCCCAAGGGAAGATGGAAATCTTGACAGGGCGCCGCTTTTTCGCTATCCTGAAGGAACATATTGTCAACCCATATGCATTTTTTCTGTGAAGGGATAAGTAGGGGACAGAAGCTGCTGCAAGAGAGCCGGGACAGGTGGGAGCCGGTGCAGGGGAGTCCTTCGAAGATGGTCCTGGAGAAACTGCCTTCGAGCATGCGCGGCACACCGTGCAGGTAAGGGGGCGGCGCGGCTTCCGGCGTTAATGGAACAGCAGGCTGCAGCCGGCATGGATATCGCATGCGGATGTGGCTTGACTGACTTGAGCCCCGGGCCTTTAATGGTTTGGGGGAATCTGGGTGGTACCACGTGAGGCAGCTCTCGTCCCAATGCGGACGGGGGCTTTTTTTGTTTACAAATTAAGGAGGCCATTTCTGTGGAAAAGAAAACATTCTACCTGACAACCCCGATTTATTATCCCAGCGACAAGCTGCATATCGGACACGCCTACACTACGGTGGCGGGCGACGCCATGGTGCGCTACAAGCGCCTGCGGGGCTATGAGACCCGTTTCCTCACCGGAACCGACGAGCACGGCCAGAAGATCGAGGAGAAAGCCAAGGCGGCGGGCAAAACCCCTCAGGAATTTGTGGACGGCATCGTCACCGGCATCAAGGAGCTGTGGCGGAAGCTGGATATTTCCTATGATGATTTTATCCGGACCACGGAAGAGCGCCACAAAACCTCCGTCGCCGATATCTTCGACCGGCTCTTGAAGCAGGGGGATATCTACTTGGGCGAATACGAAGGCTGGTACAGCATCCCCGATGAAACCTTCTACACCGAAACCCAGCTGGCGGATGTGGTCAAGGATGAGCAGGGCAATATTGTTTCGGCCAAAAGCCCCGACAGCGGCCATCCCGTGCAGCTGGTGAAGGAGGAATCCTACTTCTTCCGGATGAGCAAATATGCCGACCGTCTCCTGAAGTATTACGAGGAGAATCCGGAGTTTATCCAGCCGGAATCCCGCAAGAACGAAATGATCAACAACTTCATCAAACCCGGCCTGGAGGATCTGGCAGTTTCCCGGACCACCTTCGACTGGGGCATCAAAATCAAAGGCGACCCCAAACACGTGATCTATGTATGGGTAGATGCCTTGTCCAACTATATCACCGCCCTGGGCTACGGCTCCCAGGACGAGACGCTCTACAATAAATTCTGGCCGGCGGACGTGCATCTGGTCGGCAAGGAAATTGTCCGTTTCCACACCATCTACTGGCCCATTATGCTGATGGCGCTGGAGCTGCCGCTCCCCAAGAAGGTATTCGGCCACGGCTGGCTCTTGATGAAGGACGGCAAAATGTCCAAGTCCAAGGGCAACGTGGTGGACCCGGTTACCCTTATCGACCGCTACGGCCTGGATGCGCTGCGCTACTATCTGCTGCGTGAGGTCCCATTTGGCTCTGACGGCACCTTCACTCCGGAAAGCTTCGTGGAGCGGGTGAACTCCGACCTGGCCAATGACCTGGGGAACCTGCTGAACCGGACCGTCGCCATGATGGAGAAATATTTCGGCGGGGTACTGCCTTCTCCCCAAGACGGACAAACCCCCTTCGATAGCGCACTGAAGGAAGCCGCTGCCAACGCAGTCACCAAGGCGGAGGAGGCTCTCGAGAAGATGGAGTTCTCCGTGGCCTTGACAGCCATCGGCAGCCTGGTCAGCCGCACCAACAAGTATATCGATGAGACCGCACCTTGGGCCTTGGCCAAGGATGAGGCTAAGAAAGGTGAGCTTGCGTCTGTCATGTACCACCTGGCAGAAAGCCTGCGCATTGCCTCCGTGCTGCTGCAGCCTTTCCTGACCTCCGTACCGGCCAAAATCTGGGCCCAGCTGGGCATCCAAGCCGGTCCGCTGACCACCTGGGACAGTGCCGGGCAATTCGGACTTCTGGAGCCGGGCACCCGCCTGCAGAAGGGCGACCCGCTGTTCCCGCGTCTGGATGTGGAGGCGGAGGTGGCTTACATCACCCAAGCCATGACCGGCGGCAAACCCGTTTCGCCTGCGGAGGCTTCCACTCCGGCTCCGGCTTCCGCCAAGGCCGAGGCCCAACCGGCAGAAGAAGCGCTGCCTGAGATCACTATTGATGATTTCTTCAAGGTGGAGCTGAAGGTGGCCCAGGTGCTGTCAGCAGAGCCGGTGAAGGGCGCCAACAAGCTTCTGAAGCTGCAGCTGGATCTGGGCTCCGAGCAGCGCCAGGTGGTATCGGGCATCGCCCAATATTATACGCCGGAGCAGATGGTAGGCCGCAAGGTCATCTGCGTCACCAATCTGAAGCCGGTGAAGCTGCGGGGCGAGCTGTCCCAGGGCATGATCCTGGCCGCCTCCCACGGGGATCAGCTTACGCTGGCTACGGTGGCCGAGGACCTGCCTGTCGGTGCTATTGTGAAGTAAAAGCGGTCCGTTTGCACATGGTAATTTATGAGCCTGTCTCCCGTTTGGGGGACAGGCTCTTTTTGGGTTCCGGGTATAGTCCGCCGCGTCTAGGAAAAAACTAGCCCCAAAAGAAGAAGGTGGATTTCTTATGAAATACGCGGCAGTCCTGTTCCTGGCAGCCTGGCTGGCAGTGTTTTTTCCCCGCAAGGATCTGGAGAATGAGAACAAACCGGCAAAAGCCAATGAAAAAGCAGCTTATGCCATTCTGGGTGCTTTGGCTGTTCTATTATGTGTGCTTCAAAAATGGGAGCTATTCCCGGTTCTTGCCCGCTGGATGGATGAGAGCATGATGGAGATTTACCGGTTAACCGGTGGTGGACCCTCATGAGAATTTGGGGCAAACCCCGTCAACCTACCCAAAACCCCAACCGGGTGGAGGATCTGGAATCCTACCCGAAGGGGCAAATCTCAGGAAACCTGGAGGAAACTGTAGTCTTTTTCCGGGAAAGTCTCGCTTTATGCAGCGATCTGGTGGTGAAGGAGGGAGTTGTCCGGAATGCCGGGGGCGGACTGCTGCGTACGGCGGTCCTGTATATGGACGGGCTGGCAGACAAGCAGCTGATCCATGAGTTCATCACTCAGCCTATGCTTCAGAATCCCTTGCCGGACGAGGAAGAGGGGATTGGCAGGCTGGAGCAGCTGATATCGGCCACCAATATCCGCCGGGAGAAGGACCGGGCCAAGCTGATGCAATCCCTGCTGTACAGCAGTACGCTGGTTTTCCTGGAGGGAGAAGCAGAGGGTCTCACCATATCCACGGAGGGCTGGGAGCACCGCTTCATCAAGGAGCCCATCACGGAGGTATCCATCCGCGGACCGCAGGAGGCGTTTAACGAGGTGCTCCGGGCTAATACGGCTCTCATCAGAAGGCGGATCAAGGACCCGCGGCTGGCGGTGGAGGCACTGCAGATCGGTACCAGGAGCCTTACGGATACGGCGATCCTGTATTTGCAGGATGTGGCCAACCCGGCTCTGGTCAAGGAAGTGCGGCGGCGTCTGCAGGAAATTGTGGTGGATGGCATTCAGGACAGCGGACAGCTGGAGGAATATTTGGAGGATAACCCCTTGTCGCCATTCCCCCAAGTCTTTAACTCGGAGCGGGTAGACCGGACAGTCGCCTCCATTCTGGAGGGCAAGGTGGCGGTCATTGTGGACGGGTCTCCTTATGCGCTCTCCATGCCGGCTACCTTCGCCAACTTTCTGTATGCCTCCGAGGATTATTACAGTAAATTTATGGCGGCCACCTTCATCCGGTGGTTCCGTGGACTGGCTTTTTTTATAGCCCTGTTTCTGCCCTCCCTTTACATTGCGCTGATCACTTATCACCAGGAGATGCTGCCTACGCCTCTTATGCTCTCCAGCGCTGCCAACCGGACAGGGGTGCCGTTTCCGGCTTTTTTCGAGGCGTTGCTGATGGAGGTCAGCATTGAGCTGCTGCGTGAGGCCAGCCTGCGCCTTCCCGGCACCATGGGGCAAACCATCGGCATTGTGGGTGCGCTGGTTATTGGCCAATCGGCCGTGCAGGCAGGTTTTGTCGGCCCGGTGCTGACCATCATCGTGTCCTTTACGGCTATCGGCTCCTTCGTGATTCCCAGCTACAATACGTCCATCACCATCCGGATGCTCCGGTTCCCCATTATGTTTCTGGCGGCTACGATGGGCATCTTCGGGATTATTTTCGGAGGGGCGGCCATTTTACTGCATTTGATCAGTTTAAGGCCCTTCGGCGTGGGGTATCTGGAGCCCTTCCAGGCATCCCACTGGGAGAGGATCGACGATTCCATTGTTGTCCGCAAGCCCACATATCTGATGAAGCTGCGCCAGCGTTACTTGAAGCCGCAGCAGTTGAAACGGCGAAAATGACCAAGCAGGGAAAGGAGGGGGCAGGGGGATGGAAAAAAGCAAAATCACCCAATATCAGCTTATGTTCGTCTCCGGTTTCTATATATTCGGAACCATGTTCATTACCCTGCCCCGGTCCCTGACAGCTCTTACCGAGCATACGGGCTGGCTGTGCATATTCCTGGCCACGGCGTTGTCTGCTGGATATGCCTGGCTTCTGACCCGCCTGCTGAAGCGGATTGGGGATCAAGGCTTTATCACCTACGTGATCAGCATGATGGGACGTTGGTTGGGCCTGCCCTTTACTCTGTTGTTCCTGCTTGTGCCCACTCTCTTTTATTCCTCTTATGTGATGCGCCTGGTGGGGGAGCTGTTCGAAACGCTGGTGATCCCGGAGACACCGCTGGGAATTATGCTGGCGATGTTTCTCACGCTCCGCTACTGGAATGTGAGAGGGGGCCTGCGTTCCATAGGCACCTTCGCGGAGGTGCTGTTTCCCATAATCATGCTGATTCTGTTAATCATGCTGCTTCTGTCTGCCGGACATGTGGAGACCAGTCGGATCCTGCCTCTTTACGACACCGACTTGGCGGGGCTTTATAAGGGCACGATGTCCGTGCTGGCCATCTTTATGGAAATCGGCATCCTGCTGTATGCATCCCGGGGCATCGAGCAGCCGGAAAAGACAACCGGTTCCCTGGTGAAGGTGAATGTAGTGGTGGGTATCCTGTTTTTATTAACCTACTGGCTTTGTCTTGGAACCTTCGGTACGGCTTATGTGAAGCGTCTGGCATTTCCTACGGTAGAGATGGTCCGCAACATCAGCTTTGTCCATTTTTTTGAGCATGTGGAAATTATCTTTCTCACCATGTGGGTGATGATGAATATGGTGAAGGGCGCCTTGACCTTCTATGCGTGCGCCGCGGGTTTCCAAGGCTGGTTCGGCTTAAGCAGCTACAGGCGGCTCTTGTTTCCTCTGGCGGTGATCATTTATTATCTGGCGTCCATACCGCAGAATTTGGTTCAGGCCGTATTCCACATCGATCAGATCAAAGGGCACCTGTATCCGTATGCGGGTTTGTTGTTTCTCCTGCTTATGGAGCTGCTGGCCTGGAGAAAGGCCAAAAAAGGGGGGACGGACCAGTGAAAGCCGCCTATTTATGCCTCCCGTTCCTGCTGATGCTGGTTTTGTCCGGCTGCTGGAGCGCCAAGGAAGCCAATGAAATCGACTATGTGCTGGGGGTAGGGGTGGACAAGGCGGATAACGGGGACATTATCCTGACCATCCAGTCGCCCGATCTTTCCGCACTGAAGGCGGAAAAAGCCAGCAGCGGCGATAAGTTTAAATCCATCAGCGCCCGTGGCTCCACCACCTTCGAAGCCCTGCGGAACTATATCAATGTCGGGGGACAAAAGCTGTTCTGGGGCCACATTCAAATATGCATCATCGGGGAACATGCGGCGCGGGATGGGGTAGAGGATTTTTTGGATTTTTTCAGCTCGGATCCGGAGCTCCGCGGTACGTCAATGATTTCCGTTGTGAAGGGCAAGGCCAAGGATGTAATGGAGGCGCGGGTCAGTCTTACCCCGATTCCATCCGACTATCTGTCCAATCTGCTGACCAATGCTACCGTCAACGGGAAAGCCCCTAAGGTGCAACTGGTGGATTTTAACCGGATGCTGACAGAACCTATTGGCAGCCAGCCCTATCTTCCTCTGATGGAGCTGATGAGCCAGTCGGAATATGACAAGCGCATTGCCAAGCTGAACACCACCTCCTCCAAGGGACCCGGCCAGTCCCCGGTCATTTATACAGGCGGCACAGCGGTATTCCGTGGAACAAAGCTGAAGGGCTTCCTCGACGAAAAGGAGACCCGGGGCCTGATGTGGACCAAGCAATTTATGAAAAGTGCGTTGATCGCGGTTAAAACTGATGATGGCGGATTAGCTTCCCTGGAGCTGATCGGCGGGGTCAGAAATAAGGTTTCGGTAAAAATGGAAGGGGATACCGCTGTCATCAAATTGACCATCCATGCTAACCTCAATATCGGGGACCGCAGCGGAAGCAGGAATCTGGCCGAGGTGAAGGAGCTGAAGAAGCTGGAGGAAGGCTTTAACGCCTTGGTCAAGAAGGAGGTGGAGATGGCCTTCGAAAAGGCGGCCCGGAAATTCCACAGCGACATCTTCTCCTTCGGCAATGCCTTAAACGATAAAAATCCAAAAGTATGGAACCGGGTGGAAGAGCGGTGGGAGGATGAAATTCTGCCCAATGCCAAGCTGGATATAGAGGTGAAGGGTACGATCCGGCGAACCTCCAGGACCTTGTATACACCATGGGCGGAAGAAAAGTAAGGCCTAACAAACGCAAAGGGAGCAACCCGGCAGTGATCCCGCATGGGGCCAGAACGGCCTAGGCAACGGACCTCCGCAGGTTTGCTCCCGGTTTTATGTGGAGAAGATTTGCGAATCATGGTTGACAAACCGGGTGCGATAATCCTATAATCATCCCTGTTAATAAAAATTACGATTAAGATAGTGATCGGGAGGATATGGACTCATGAGCATACGTTTGAGCATACGTTCTAAATGGGCAGGAGCCATGGCGCTTACCTTGGGAATCGCCATTTTGGCAGGGGGCTGCGGAAACAATTCGGGCATCTCGCTTTCCGAAGACAAAACCAACGTGGTGGCCAGCTTTTATCCGCTGTATGATTTCGCCTCCAAAATCGGAGGGGACCGCATTCACGCTGTCAGCGCCGTTCCCGCCGGAGTGGAGCCCCATGACTGGGAGCCGAAAACCAGGGACATCAGCCAGATTCTGAAGGCCGATGTGTTCGCCTATCAGGGCGCAGGGCTGGAGGGCTGGGTGGATGAGCTGCTTAAGAGCCGCAAGGACAAGAGCAGCCTGATAACAGTGGAGGCCAGTGCCGGGCTTGATCTGATCAAAGCGGAGGAGCATGAGGAAGAAGGCCATGAGGATGAGCACGGCCACGAAGGTGAGGAAGGCCATGACCACGGAGATTTCGATCCCCATGCCTGGCTGAGTCCGATGAACGCCAAAAAAATGGCGGAGGCCGTCAAGAACGGACTGGTGGAGGCTGATTCCGCCAATAAAGCCGAATACGAAGCCAACTTTACCAAACTCTCCGCGTCCTTCGACGAGCTGGACCGCAAGTACCGGGAAACCCTGGGCAAGCTGCCCAAAAAGGATATTGTCGTCTCCCACCAGGCCTTTGCATACCTCTGCAGGGATTACGGACTGAATCAAGTGGCGATAATGGGATTAACTCCTGACTCCGAACCGACTGCCCAGGATATGAAGAAAATCAATAATTTCGTCAAGGAGCATCAGGTGAAATACATCTTCTTCGAGGAACTGGTGTCGGATAAGCTGGCCAAAACCCTGGCCAATGATCTGAAAATCGAGACCCTGGTGCTCAACCCGCTGGAAGGACTGACAGATGCCCAATTGAAGGCCGGGGAAGATTATTTCTCCATCATGGAAAAGAATTTGCAAAACCTAGTAAAAGCCTTACAATAATATCATTAACTAAGGCTGTTTAGAGAGAAGGCTAGTACATGAACAACACAGCTCAGCCCCAAGCCCATTGCCATGAACCCGTGGTGACGCTTGCGGGTGTTTCCTTTTCTTATGAGGGCAAGCAGGTTATCCGGGATCTGAACTTTAATGTGCTGCAGCGGGACTTCGTGGGCCTGGCCGGCTCCAACGGCGCGGGCAAAACCACCCTTCTGAGGATCATTGTCGGGCTTCTGAAGCCGGAGCAGGGGGAGGTTCGGCTTTTCGGAGAGCCCTATTCCTCCTTCCGCGGCTGGAACCGGATCGGTTATGTACCCCAGAAGAATGCCTTTAATCCCTTATTTCCGGCGACGGTGCGTGAGGTGGTGTTATCCGGGCTGTACGGGCGCAACAAGCTGTTCAAGCGCTTAACAGCGGCGGATACCCGCAAGTGCGAGGATGCCCTGGAAATCATGAACATTGCCGATTTGGCCGACCGGCGGATCGGACAGCTGTCCGGCGGCCAGCAGCAGCGGGCGTTTTTGGCCCGGGCGCTAATCAACAATGCGGAGCTGCTGATTCTCGATGAACCGACTGCAGGAATCGATGCGGAGACGCAGGAGGGCTTTTTTGAGCTGATCCGCCATATGCACCAGCATCATGCCATTACCTTCCTGATGGTGTCCCATGACATTGACATGCTGGAGGATTATATGGGAGGGGGGCCGGAACAGGTCTGCGGCAAGCTGAAATTCTATGTCCGCCATACCCATGAGCCGCAGAACTGCTCGGAGACCCGGCTACATGTTTCCGGCGGGACCAAACGCGAAAAAATTGAAGTAAGGGGATAAACAAAAACGGTGGATATTTTCTCGGAAATCTTTTTTCAACGGGCCCTGCTGGGCGGATTATTTATCGGCATAACAGCCCCCCTCCTGGGCATATTCCTGGTATTAAGGCGTTTGTCCATGATTGGGGACACCCTCTCCCACGTATCCATCGCGGGTGTGGCGTTGGGTTTTCTGATCCATGTATACCCGGTGGCCATGGGCCTCGTTTTTGCATTATTGGCCTCCTTTGCCATTGAGAAGCTGCGGCGGACCTATAAGACCTACGCGGAGCTCTCTATTGCCATCATCATGTCCGGCGGGGCGGCTTTGGCTGCATTTCTTTTTACCATGGGCCGGAACTTCAATGTGAATGTAACCAGCTACATGTTCGGCAGCATCCTGACGCTGGATAACAAGGATTTGTGGCTGATTGCCGGGGTTACAGTTTTGGTCGTGGTGTTTATGGTGATGAACCACAAGGAAGTATTCCTGCTGGCCTTTGATGAGGATGCCGCGGGAATCAGCGGGCTGCCTGTCCGCTTGTACAACATTGTCATTACCATGCTGACCGCACTGGTCATCAGCGTAGCCATCAAGATTGTAGGCGCTCTCCTGGTATCGGCGCTTCTGACCATTCCGGTTGCCTGCAGCCTGCTGGTAGCCAAAAGCTTCCGCAGCGCCGTATGGACGGCCTTATTGTATTCGGAGGTTGGGGTGCTGGGGGGATTAAGCCTGGCCGGCGTAGGCAACTATGCTCCGGGCGCATCCATCGTGCTGCTGCTCATTGCTATGCTTATGGGTACACTTCTGGTCCGTAAGGGGTTTAAAACCGCTTAATGCCGCGGGAGTGGATACAAAAGGAGGGGAAAACCGGTGAATGTGACGGTCTGGATGGCTTTGCTTGCAGGAGTTGCTTCCTTCATTTCGCCGTGCTGTCTGCCTTTGTACCCTTCTTATCTGTCTTACATGACCGGAATTTCAGTCAGCCAGCTGAAAACCGGCGAAGCCTCCGGAACGGTACGCACCAGAGTAGTGCTACATGCCGTATGTTTTTCCCTGGGATTTTCGGTGATTTTCTTCACCATGGCCTGGGGAGCAGGCCGGCTGTCTGCGGTGTTTGTGGACTACCGGGAACTGATCAGCCAGCTGTCCGCCATTCTGATTCTGGTGATGGGGCTGTTTATGCTGGGGATTTTCCAGCCTCAGTTTTTAATGAAGGAGAGGAAGTGGCAGGTCTCTGCCAAACCTGCCGGCTTTGCCGGCTCTTTTGTTATCGGGGTCGGATTTGCCGCAGGCTGGTCTCCTTGTGTGGGGCCGATCCTGTCTGCCATTCTGGCGTTATCCCTGACTGAGAACGGATCTTGGCTGCCTCTGATTGCCGCTTACTCCACCGGGTTTGCAGTCCCCTTCGTGGGTCTGGCGTTGTTTCTTGGCTCTGCCAGACGGATTCTGCGGTACTCCAGCGTACTCATGAAAACGGGAGGGGCGGTGATGGTGCTGGTCGCTGTTCTGCTCTATACCGGCAAGCTAACGCAGATTACCATCTGGTTCAACAGCCACACTCCCGGCTGGCTTCAATTCTGACTCACCGTTTACGTAAAATACTCGATTTTGGCCTGAGGGAATTTCTCGAAAATTTGTTCTGTCAAAAAGACCCGCAAGGCCTCCGCCTGCTCATCGGGATATACATATTTTCCCTGACCCCATCTCCCCCATTTATACTTCCGCTTGGCCTCGTCCATCTCCAGCTTGGTTTTGGGGTAACGCTCCAGAATCACCCGTTTGGCCGTTTTGGTGAACCGGTGCTGAATCATCTCGAAGGTGAGAGAATTTTTCGTTTCCGCATCCGTCGGCAAGGACTGCTTCAGCTTCTCCATCAGCTCGCCATAACCCTGCTCCCAGCCCTCATGCCAGATAATGGGGGCGATGATGAAGCCCAGCGGATAACCGGAACGGGCGATTTTGCCCGCGGCTTCAATCCGGTCGGCAAAGCCGGAGGTATTCGGCTCGAAGTTGCGGATCACATAATCGGCATTGACGCTGAACCGGATCCGGGTATTGCCGTTATGGCGGAGATTCAGAAGCGGTTCAACATGATGGAACTTGGTTACGAACCGCAGTCTGCCCAGAGGCTGATCCGCCATAAATTCGATCAGCTCCTTCAAGGAGCCCGAGATATGCTCCAGGCTGACGGGATCGGAGGTACAAGCCGCTTCAAACCGGGTAATTTCCGGCTGCCGCTCCTCGATATATTTGGCCGCGGCGTCCATGATATCATCGGTGTTCACATAGATCCGGATATAGGGCTTCGCCCCCAGGGTGGTCTGCAGATAGCAATAATGGCAGTGGGCCATACAGCCGGTAGCAATGGGAATGGCATATTCCGCAGAAGGCAGGGACGTATCGAATTTCAGCGTTTTGCGGACACCCACCACCAACGTCCGTTTGGCGATTTTGTATTTCTCCAGTTCGGAATCTCCGGGCAAATCGGTAATCCGGTTATGGGACGTGGTTTGTTTAATGGGCAAGCCGTTTTTTTCGGCCCATTCCATGATCCGCTTGCCCTTGGGATATTCCAGCGCGCCCGGCTCAAAGTAGACCAGCTCAGGCAAAAAAGGCTGCAGGCTTGGAGCAGGACGGGAAAGCAGCTCTGTGGCCATTTCGTCAAAACCTCCTCCATTTTCTAATTTCCTAGTGGGGCTTGCTTTATCCCCATTCATTATTCATTTGTAACCGTTCCAATTAGTCAAGGGAATTACACACTTCACTTGAAATCCCTTGAACAAGGGGCTTGCCTTTATTCGGCAATATCAGGTATCATACAAAGGTATCTTATCGGACGGTAGGGAAATGGAAGAGGAGGAGGGTGTTGTTAATGGCAGCGACTCCCAGTATGGAAGATTATTTGGAGAAAATTTATAAGCTCATTGATGAAAAAGGCTATGCCCGCGTATCCGACATTGCCGAGGGATTGGAAGTGCATCCCTCTTCGGTAACGAAGATGATCCAGAAGCTGGATAAGGACAACTATCTGGTTTATGAAAAATATCGGGGTCTGATTCTGACCTCCAAGGGCAAGAAGCTGGGGAAGAGGCTGCTGGACCGGCATAAGCTGCTGGAGGAATTTTTGCAAATTATAGGGGTGCAAGAAGAGAATATTTACCGGGATGTGGAGGGCATCGAGCATCATCTGAGCGCCGACTCCATTGCCTGCATCGGGACATTATTGGAATACTTCACCCGGGAGCCCTCTCGTCTGGAGTCGCTCCGCGAGCTCCGTACGGAGCTGGAGACGGAGCCGAACTAAGACTTGGGCGTGTTGCTTCCGCCATATAACCGCATCATGAGCAGAGAACCTGGCGGAGGCCAGGTTTTTTTTTGCGAAAATGCATGACTGCAGCATTTTCGTTCGGGGGCTCCCCCAAAAGTATCCGGAATTTGCTTCAAAGCGTCTCGTCACTTTTAGGGGATTATTTTGTTTGGGCAAGCCTGTGACAGCCTCTTTCCTTCATATACATCTTAAGTAAAAGATTTTGGAGGAAAGAGGGTGGCAGACATGAAAATCAATGCGGTGTTTCAGGGGGGCGGCGTGAAAGCTATCGGATTGGCCGGAGCGGTGGCGGAAACGGAGAAGCGCGGCTTCCGCTTTCATCATATGGCCGGAACCTCCTCGGGCTCCATTGTGGCCGCATTACTGGCGGCAGGGTATACCGGACAAGAGCTGAAGGAGATTATCCAGGCAACGCCGTTTACTTCCTTTCTCAAGAAAACGTGGATTCATCAGATTCATTGGGTAGGGCCGGCTGTACGGATTTTCGTCAAAAAGGGCCTGTATTCGGGGGAGGCGCTGGAGGAGTGGGTGCGCCAGCTGCTGGCAGCCAAAAACATCCGGGTTTTCGGCGATCTGGAGCCAAACCGGCTGCGGATTATCGCATCGGATATCAGCCAGGGGAAGCTCATGGTGCTTCCGGAGGATATCAGCCAATACGGCATTGATCCCAAGAAATTTTCCATTGCCAAAGCCATCCGCATGAGCACCAGCATCCCTTATTTCTTCGATCCGGTGATGCTGCGCAAACGTCCCGGGGCCCGGAAGGGGGAGGCATTCCGGAAGCAGTTCGTGTATGTGGTGGATGGGGGGCTTCTGAGCAATTTCCCGTTGTGGCTGTTTGATAAGGAAGAAGCGAAGGGCCAGGATAAGAGGATTCCCGTCATCGGCTACCAGCTGGTGGGCCAGACGGATCATGAGCCGCGGGATATCAAAGGCCCGATCAGCATGTTTCAGGCGCTGTTCGGCACTATGATGGATGCCCATGACGAGCGGTATATTGAAGACTTCAACCAGTTCCGTACCGTCAAAATCCCCACTATGGGCGTTCAGACCACTCAATTTAATATATCCAAGGAAAAAAGCGACGAGCTGTTCCAGTCCGGGGTCCGGGCCGCCTCCAAATATTTTGACCGGTGGTCCTTGGCGGTTTATCAGAAAAAATGCGAAATGTACGCGCCAAAAATTTTGGTCTGAGCCTGCCGGAGTTAAGGGTTAGGCTTTTGTGGAAAGAAGCGGTTTACCGTCCACCCTCCAAGACAGATGCCCGCCAAAATCACAATGACTCCTGCAAAAATTGGGCCCAGCTTCTCCAATCCGAAGAAAGGCCGTTGCCCGGAGCTCCAGATCACCACCACAGTGCCCACGAAGCTGGTTCCGGCGAAGGGGATGTACAAGTAGGGTGAATGGGGCTTCTGCATACGTATGCTGCACTCATGGTACGCATCATAAACAGCGAAGACATACATACACGGGTAGAACAGCAGCCATTCATAATTCAGGCAGCGCTGGGCGCTGGGAACATCCCATAGCCAGGAGTAGAAAATCGCCTGATTCAAGTGGGAGTAAATGTTGACCAGGAATTCCATGACGATCAACGTAACAGCCTTTATGTAGGAGCGGTTGCAGAATTGGCCGAAGCCTGGAATAGCCGCAGACCACAATGCGGCAGACAAAGGGCTGCAAGATGGTTTCATGGAGAGAGCTCCTTCGTGGTAAGTAAGAATTTGTAAGATATAGTATGTCTATAACATCCTGTGAATATGAGAAAACTCCTGCTGAAGTCTGGCTGAGATCACCTGGAAACAAAGCTGAGCCGGTGTCCCGACGGCAAAAATAAAAAGCCGCCCGAGGGCGGCTTTGCTGTTGAGCTTTTACTTTACTATTGAAGCTTAATGATATTTGGGAGGCTGCTCCTCGTCGGAGTCCGGCTTGCTTCCCGGAATGACCCGGAAGTGTGCCTTGCGGCGTTCCCGTTCCTCGTATTTCTTGCGCTCCGCTGTTCTGGTCCTGTGCTGGACAGGCCTGCCTTGCTTCTGCAGCCGGTTGGGAGGGAATTTGTACAGAAGGAAAATGACACCGAACACCAGGAGCGGAATCAAAAGCGGACCGGGATTCACCAGAAAGCGGTAGAGGATTCCTACTACCAAGAGGCCATAGATGATGTAATCCGGCAGGGACAACCGTCTGTACATATTCATAACTTCCCCTCCTAAAGGCTTTCCGGAGGAAAGCCTGCATCGTAAGCATAAGCTAAGGGCTTTCCTCCGGAAAGCCTGCATCGTAAGCATAAGCTGGGTATTGGCTGGTTTGACCTTCTATCTTAGGAAGCTGCTTGCCCCGGGGCGGGGGCAAGCTGGCTGTCCAGCTCGCGCACCCGGTTAAAGGAGGCAATGGAGACCTCCACCTGATCGTCGGTTGGCTCCTTGGTGGTCAGGTATTGGAGCCACAACCCCGGATACCCCAGAAAACGAAGCACCGGCGTATCCCGGAGGGAGTTGGTCAGCTTCAGGAATTCATACGCCAGCATGGTGACGACGGGCAGCAGGGCGATACGCTGGAGAATCCGCTCCCAGAAGCCGTCGTAATGGAAGAAGGAGTAAACAATGACGCCGATCAGAACGGTCATCACCAGGAAGCTGCTGCCGCAGCGGTAGTGCAGGGTATTAAACTTCTGTACATTCTCAACGGTAAGCTCCACACCGGCCTCGTATGCGCTGATTACCTTATGCTCCGCCCCGTGGTACTGGAATAACCGCTTGATGATGGGGGTCAGGGAGATAATATAAATATATGCCAAAAGCAAAATAATTTTCAGGACACCTTCAATAATATTATGAAGGATGCGGCCGCCGAACAATTCGCTGAACAGCAGCTGCTCTACTGCGGCGGGGACAACTGTAAAGATCAGCTTCCCGAAGATAAAGGACAGGACACCGACGACGGCGACGCCAAGGAACATGCCGATCTTGCCGAAGAGGGTTTCCTTTTCCTCCTCCACAGGTCCTCCTTCATCCTCCGCGTAAGCCTCAGCGGAAAAATTCAGATGGCGGGAGCCTTTGGCGCTGGAATCCAAAAGTCCGACAATACCTCTGATAAACGGGATTTTACCCAGCTTCTGTACCCAGGGTTTGGTGGTGCGCGGCACCTCCAAAAAGCTGATTTCATTATTTTTGCGGCGGACGGCTGTCACATGGGCGGTTTTGCCCGCGAACATAACGCCTTCAATGACGGCTTGTCCGCCATATATGGTCTTTTGCGGCACTGCATTCACCTGCTTCTCTCCATGAAGTTGGTCCTAAGCGCGTTAAGCCGCGCAAGGAATGGGCTTGTGTATCTATTGTAGCGGAAACAGCGGTTGAATTCCACCTGATTTAACCTGGTCCGCCTGGTGCATACTACAGGAAAATCCTCCACATGCGTGAGAAAGGCGGATCGTTATGAAGGTGAAGGCTAAATACCGCTCCAAACATAAAAACCGCAAGACCACGCGGCCTTGGGTGTTCTCCTTATATATCGGTTTATTCGCGGGTATTATCTGGGGAGCGTTGAAGCTGCTGCAATTTGCCATGAAGTATACGGATGTGGTGCCGGGTTTTATGCTGGAGCCCTTCTTCCGGCACGACTTCCTGGTAACCTGGCAGGGGATCCTGCTTGGTTACGGCAGTCTGATTGCCTTATCCCTTGTCGCCGCGCTGTTTTACGGTCTGGTATTGCGCAAGCTGAAGGGACCCTGGCCCGGCTTGATATACGGTCTGGCCTGGTGGGGGGGACTCTACCTGTTAATTGGTCCGTTAACCGGCATGGTCCCCGCCATTACTCAGATGGACGTTAACTCCCTGGTCACGGATATGTGCCTGTTTGCCGTATGGGGCTTGTTCATCGGCTATTCCATCACGTTTGAATTTACAGACGAACGCTCCCGCGAACCCATGGTGATGAAGGCCGAGCCGGTGAAGTAGCCACTCAAGCCGGTTTTCAGACTCGCTTTTACAATTCAATTTCTCTCCATCCTTAACTTATGGTAAAATGTACCCGTTGTTGTAAGTGACCAAGATGCAAAGACAGGTGATTTTGCCATGAAACGGATTCTTATTCTGCACGGGCCGAATTTGAATATGCTGGGTGTCCGAGAACCGGGTGTATACGGCAGCATGTCGCTGCCGGCCATCGAGGAGTCCCTCCTTGCGTGCGCGGCGGAGCTCCAGGTGGAGCTGGAATTCTTCCAGTCCAATCATGAAGGGGCTCTGATCGACCGCATTCACGCCGCCTTCGGGACAATGGACGGGATTGTGATGAATCCCGGTGCCTTCACGCATTACAGCTATGCCATCCGCGATGCGGTGGCTGCGGTATCCCTGCCTGTCATTGAGGTGCATCTGTCCAATATCCACAAGCGGGAGGCCTTCCGGCATACGTCGGTGATCGCTCCGGTGGTCCTTGGGCAAATCAGCGGACTGGGACCGTACAGCTATGAAGCGGGCCTGCGCGCTATGGTACATTATTTAAGAGAAAACGGGTGAGATGGAGATGTCATTGAAACGGTTGGCCAATTTGAGAAAAGCGATGGAAGGGCTCCGCCTGGAAGCCATTTTGATTACCAATCCTTACAACCGGCGCTATATGTCGGGCTTTACCGGCACAGCCGGTTATGTACTGGTGACCGCGGGCAAAGCCTTCTTCCTGACGGATTTCCGCTATATGGTACAAGCGAGGGAGCAAGCTCCCGCGTATGAGATTGTGGAACATGCGGTGAGACCCATGCAGACGGTCAAGGAGCTGCTGGACGGTCTCGGCATTAAGAAGCTCGGTTTGGAGCAGAACCATCTGAGCTACAGCTTGTACAAAAGCTACGAGGCCGATCTGGCCGGCATTGAAGCGGTACCTACCTCCCTGGTGGTGGAGAAGCTGCGGATGTACAAGGATGAAGAGGAAATTGCAGTGATGCAGGATGCTGCCGATCTGGCGGACAAAACCTTCACCCATATCCTGAGCTACCTGAAGCCCGGCGTGTCTGAACGGGATATCGCCCTGGAGATGGAATTCTTCATGCGCAAGAACGGCGCAACCTCCTCCTCCTTCGATACCATTGTGGCCTCCGGTGAACGCTCCGCGCTTCCCCATGGGGTGGCCAGCGACCGGATCCTGGGGATGAACGAATTCGTGAAGATGGATTACGGCGCCCTGCTCAACGGCTATTGCTCCGATATTACCCGGACCGTATCCCTGGGAACTCCCAGTGACAAGCTGAAGGAGATTTACGGGATTGTGCTGGAGGCTCAGCTGGCCTGCATCGCCGGCTTGAAGCCTGGTATGACGGGCCGGGAAGGTGACGCGATCGCCCGGGACATTATCGCCAAGGCCGGCTACGGCGGGAACTTCGGGCATGGCACAGGCCACAGCCTGGGTCTGGAAATCCACGAGAACCCGCGGCTGTCCCCCAGCTGCGACGTAGTCTTCGAGCCGGGCATGACGGTAACCGTGGAGCCGGGTATTTACCTGCCTGGTATCGGCGGCGTACGGATCGAAGATGACCTGGTCTTTACCGAAACAGGGGTTAAAGTCCTGACCCATTCCACCAAAGAACTTTTGATATTGTGAGCCGCTTAAATTTAGACTATAATAAAGAGATGACTTTTCCACTGGGAGGAAGTATTGCATGATTTCCGTTAATGATTTCCGGACAGGCCTTACTATTGAAACCGACGGCGACCCGTTTACCGTCATTGAATTTCAGCACGTGAAACCGGGCAAAGGCGCCGCCTTCGTCCGCACAAAGCTGAAGAACCTGAAGAATGGCAATGTGGTGGAAAAGACCTTCCGCGCAGGTGAAACGGTGAGCCGTGCCATCGTCGAAAACCGCGAAACTCAATATTTGTACAACAGCGGTACCGAATATACCTTCATGGACAATGAAACCTACGACCAATTCGAGCTGTCCGCCAAACAATTGGAGTGGGAGCGCAACTTCCTGAAGGAAAACATGCTGGTGAACATCGTCAGCTACCAAGGCTCTATCCTGGGCATCAACCTGCCCAACAGCGTTGAGCTGGAAGTAACCGAAACCGAACCGGGCATCAAGGGCAACACCGCAACCGGCGCTACCAAGAACGCAACCATGGAAACCGGCCATACCGTACAGGTTCCTCTGTTCATTAACCAGGGAGACCGCCTGCTTATCGATACCCGTGAAGGCAAGTACATTTCCCGGGCATAACAGCCGGTCTGTTTGGCGTCTATGGCGGCAATGTGAAGCAAAAGCGAACAAATCCCCCTAGGGTTGTCTTCCAACTCGCTTGAGGGCATCTTTTACCGCCTTTTCGTCCCATGCTGCGTTACTTTCGCTTGACGTACCCCCGGTACGCCTTCACAAAAGTGCCTTGCCTGGAACGAAAATTCGCCCAAATCTGCTCCCCTCGGAGTTTGAAGACAGCCCCTAAGGACCATGTGCCTTGGGGGATTTTTTGTACGGGGATTTTTTTTGGATGGTTTTGGTGATATAATAGGAAAAACCTTTTGCAGGATTAGCTACGGTAAGGAGTGTTGAAGTTGTCGGTAATTGTGATGAAGTTCGGCGGCAGCTCCGTCGGTACCCCCGAGCGCATGCGGCGTGTAGCCCAGCGGATCGTGGACAGGAAGCGGGAGGGGAACCGTTGTCTGGTTGTGGTTTCCGCTATGGGCGATACAACAGATGAACTGATTGACCTCTCCAAGCAGATTTGCGACGGCGCCCCGCCGACTAGAGAGATGGATATGCTCCTGACCACCGGCGAGCAGGTATCGGTGGCACTTTTGGCCATGGCCATCCAGAGCCTCGGTGAAGAGGCACGGTCTTATACCGGCTGGCAAACCGGGATTTATACGGAGGCTGTCCACGGCAAAGCCCGCATCAGCCATATCGAGCCCAAACGGGTGCAGGATGCGCTTGAGAAGGACTGCATTGTCATTGTTGCAGGCTTCCAGGGAATGACCGAGGAAGGGGAAATCACCACCTTGGGCAGAGGCGGCTCGGATACCACAGCTGTTGCCGTTGCCGCGGCCATTAAAGCCGACCTGTGTGAAATATACACCGATGTGGAAGGTGTCTACTCCACCGATCCCCGCATTGTGAAATGCGCACGCAAGCTCAACGAGATTTCGTACGACGAAATGCTAGAGCTGGCCAACCTTGGTGCGGCGGTGCTTCATCCCCGTGCGGTAGAGTGCGCCAAGCTGAACCAGGTGCGCCTGGTGGTGCGTTCCAGCTTTAACCATAATGAAGGTACGCTTGTGAAGGAGGAAGCCGCAATGGAGCAGGGAATCGTAGTCAGCGGTATTGCATATGACAAGAATGTGGCGCGCATCAGCATCCTGGGAGTGCCCGAACGTCCGGGTCAGCTGGCCAAGGTGTTTACCGCGCTGGCCAATCAGCAAGTTGACGTGGACATTATTGTCCAAAGCGGTGTCCAGGACGCGGCGGATTTCTCCTTCACCGTAGGCAGCGGCGATCTGGATAAGGCTATGACCATCATCGCATCCATCAAGGAAACCGTGGGTTACCGTGAAACCACCTCCGAAACCGGGCTGGTCAAGGTTTCCATCGTTGGCGCGGGTATGGTCAGCAATCCGGGCGTAGCCGCCAAGATGTTCGAGGCCATTTCGGAGCTGGGCATCAGCATCAACATGGTCAGCACCTCCGAGATCAAGGTAAGCTGTGTCATCCCCAACAGTCGTCTGAACGAGGTTATCCAAACCTTGCATACGGCTTACGGGTTGGATACCGATACGACGGTTTCCGTAGGCGGACCGCAAGACCGCAGATAACCGGAATTTCTTCTATAAAGATCCGCACAGACGGCCTGTAAGGGCTGTCTGTGCTGCTTTTATGCAGCATACCGGGAGGCTAAAGGAAGATGAAAATCGGCGTTACAGGGAGGATCATGCTGATATACGGCAGCCTGCTGTTGGCTGTCATATCCCTGGCTTTTTTCTTTTCGTACCAAAGCACGGTCCGGGGTTTGGAGCAGCAGTTGAAGGAAACGAACATGGCTCTGTTGAAGCAGATTGACCAAAAAATTGAGCTGTCGTTCCAGCAAACGGAAGCCAATTTACTTCAACTTACAAATGAGTTAGAGTTTGTATATTTTATGAATGACAGCTACAAGGACAATGCCCAGAAGAATGATAATTTCTTCGTCCTGAACTCCAAGCTGGGCAAATTCCTGAACAACAATCTTCAATTCTCCTCCATCTTTGCGTATTCGGATGTAAGCGGCAACATCCTGTCGGACAGATTTTATACCACCAAGGATCAGTCGGAGAACAGCTGGATTGCGGAATATCTGGAGATTCCCGACTATTTTCAGTGGCTTACCACCCACAAAATTTGGGACGGTAATGTGAACCGGGATGTGGTGACCTTAATCCGGTCCTATCCGCCGCTCAGCGCACCGGGCTACCGGAAGGGAGTGGTGGCCGCCAACATTGACGTGGATGTGCTGTACCGGATGATTCATGATATTTACGAGAAGGAATCTCCCGGACATACTTTTATTTTGGATAAAACAGGCCAGGTTGTCGCACACGATGATGCCTCCATGCTCTACAGCAAGATGGGGGAGCTGCCTTATATCCGGCAGGTGCTGGGCGGTCAAGAAAGCGGCTCGTACAGCGCAATGGTGGATAACGTGAAGCAAACCGTTTCCTTCAAAACCTCCGCGTATACCGGCTGGAAGATCGTGAATATTATCCCCGAGAGCCAAATGTACAAGCCCCTGACGGTGACGCGGAACCTGCTGATTCTGCTGGCTGTGGTGCTCTTTCTGGTAGCATTCGTGATTCTCTTCGTAGTGAACCGGCGCACATTTAGCCCGATTGACCGGATGCTGGGCAAGCTGTCCCGGAACGGCAGACCGGCATGGGGCGGTGCTGCCGCCTCCGCTCCTCGGGGTGTTTCTTATCTGGAGAGCTTCTTTGATCAGATGTTTGTGGATCGGGAGAAGCTGGAGCAGCAGCTACGGGATTCCAAGCCCATGCTGAAGTGGCGTACGATCATGGATGTTCTGGTGGGTTACCGGACAGACTATGCGGTTATTGCCCCGCATCTGGAATTTACGGGAATCCGCCTTTTTCCGGAATGGTATGTGGTGTGTACGGCGGAGATTGGCAAGGAAGGGGGCATAGAGCCCCGGGATCAGACACTCTACACCTATGCCCTGTGCAATGTGGCCGAGGAAATCATCAATTCGGAGAATGCCGGATCGGCTATTGACCTGGGTGGCGGCCGGGCTGTGATTGTGTTCAGCTTCGCGGAGGGGGATGAGGAGCAGAATCATCTGCGGGCCATGGCCCTTCTGGAGCAAATTCTGAATGTGATGAACAGGCAGATCGGACTGACCGTCATTGCAGGCTTGGGCCGGGGATACCGTGAGCTGAAGGATGTTCAGCTGTCTTATGCCGAGTCGCAGCAGGCTCTCCACTACAAGATGGTGGCCGGCAATCACGGCGTCATCTCTATTCTGGACGTACAGACACCGGATAATCAGGATTATTACCATATTGTGCGGATGATCGACCGGATTGTGGATGCCTTGAAGCAGAGTGAAATGGACAAGGGGCTGCTCTATCTGAAGGGGATCTTCCAGGAAGCGGTCAACCATAACCTGCCGCCGGATTTAATCCGCCAGTTTTCCTTCGAATTGGTCATGCGGGCCACCCAAACCATGGAGTCCATCGGCATGGATACGGAGGAAACCCTGAACGAAATCGGCAACCTGTATGAACGGATCAACCGCTGTGAGAATGTGCGGGAGACCGAGCAAGTGGTGGAGGCCGTGCTGGTGGGGTTTGCCGACAAAATCGATAAGCGGCGCAGCCAAAGAGGGAAAAACGAGCATATCGGGCGTATCCTCCAATTTATCCAGGAGCATTACCGGGACAGTGGCTTGTCCCTGGACCGGCTGGCCGAGGAATTTGATCTTCACCCCACCTATATCTCCAAGCTGTTCAAGGAGCAGATGGAGGATAATTTCATCGACTACCTGATCAAAATCCGCATCGAGGCTGCCAAGGAGCTGCTCCTGGACAAAAACATCAAGATCAACGACGTTTCGGATGCCGTGGGGTACATGCATTCCCGCAGCTTCACCCGCACCTTCAAAAAATATACCGGACTGACGCCCACGGAATACCGTGAGCAGGCTATCGGCAGCTCCGGCCAATAAGACTCCGTATATTACTGACCGCCCGCCTGTGACTCCAACAAAGAGCCATGGGACGGGCTTTTTTCTATGCGGAAACCAAGAAAATTCCCCTACTGCAAGAATGGTGAGCACCCAAAAACCAAGAAATGTGCCCGATTTGGGAAGCGGTCTGTATCCAACAGGACAGGGGATCCGGTACGATGATCCTGTCAGCGGGAGAATAGGATGTCAGGAGATGGTGAGAGAGATGAAAGAGAAAATGGCTGCAGCCGCCGGAGAGGGCTTGCAGGGCAGCCCGGCTTTGGCCGCACCGCGGCAAGGGAGACTGTGGAAGGGACTCAAGCGGGATAAATCCTTATATATGATGCTGGTCCCGGTGCTGCTGTTTTATCTACTGTTCAAGTATTCCCCCATGTTCGGGGAAATCATTGCTTTTAAGAATTACCGCTTTGCGGACGGCATTCTCGGCAGCGATTGGGTAGGACTGAAGAATTTCCAGCTGCTGTTCGAAAGCACGGACTTCTGGCGGGTGCTGCGCAATACCCTGCTCTTGAATGTGTACAGTCTGGTGTTCGGTTTTCCGGTGCCCATTCTATTGGCGCTGCTCTTAAATGAGGTCCGGGTGGAAGGGTACAAGCGGCTGGTGCAAAACCTGCTGTACATTCCCCACTTTATCTCATGGGTGGTGCTGGGCGGCATTCTGATTGCCCTGTTATCGCCAAGCACCGGTGTGGTGAATCTGCTCTTGACCAATGTGTTCGGCATAGAGCCCATCTATTTTATGGCCAAGTCCTCCTGGTGGCCGGTGGCATACACTGCTTCCTCCATCTGGCGGGAAGCCGGCTGGGGCACCATCCTCTACTTGGCGGCGATGGCTTCCATTGATCCGCAGCTGTACGAAGCCGCCAAAATCGACGGAGCCAACAAGCTGCGCCAGGTATGGCATATTACACTGCCGGGTATCCGGAGTACCATTGCCATTCTGCTGATTCTGCGGATGGGCAGCATGATGGATGTAGGGCTGGAGCAAACTCTGGCGCTGCAGAATGATTCCGTGCTGGATGTGGCCGATGTAATCAGCACCTACGTGTACCGGGTGGGCCTGCAGAATATGAATTACAGCTACACTACGGCCTTAGGGCTGTTCCAGTCCCTGATCAGTCTGGTTCTGGTAGTCAGCGTGAACCGGATTATCCGGCTATTCGGTGAAAGGGGGCTTTGGTAGGCATGAAGCGAGCTATCGCAAGGCTTTCCCCGTGGTCGTTGGCGGGGCATACGCTCAATTATATTTTCCTTGGCATCATGTCCTTGTTCACCTTGTATCCATTCCTGTACGAAATAGCCGCTTCCTTCAGCAGCAGCCGGGCTATAACAGCCGGTGAGGTGTTCTTCTGGCCGGTGGAGTTCAATACGGAGGCGTACAAACGGCTGTTTGAGGACGGGCAATTGCTTCATGCTATGGGAAATACCGTAATTGTGACCGCAGTGGGCACACTATTGAATATGGTCATGACCGTGCTGGCGGCATATCCCTTATCCCGCAAGCGGCTGGTGGGCCGGGGCCCGTTATTGATGTTCATTACCTTCACCATGATTTATATATCCGGCATTATCCCCAACTTCATCCTGATTAAATCTCTGGGGCTGATGGATTCCTATTTTGCGCTTTGGATGCCTGCACTGATCAGTACCTATAACATGTTCGTCATGAAAAGCTTCATGGAGGGCCTGCCTGACGAGATCGAGGAGTCCGCATCCATTGACGGTGCAGGAAACTGGCTGATTCTGGTGCGGATTATGCTTCCGCTGTGCAAGCCGATTCTGGCGGCTTTGTCCCTGTTCTATGCTGTAAGCTGGTGGAATTCATACTTCAACGTCATGCTGTACATTACCAGCGCCGATCTGCAAACCTTGATGCTGAAGCTGTACCAGATGATCAAGCAGGTGGACCAAAGCCTCTTGAACAGCGGCGGCGGCAGCGAAGGTGCCTCCTCGGTTATGCTGACGCCGGAGGGCATCAAAGCGGCATCAGTGGTCATCGCCATTACCCCGGTATTATGCGTATATCCGTTTTTGCAGAAGCACTTTGTCAAGGGCGTATTGATCGGTTCTGTGAAAGGTTGATATCATAGGAGGGAGCTTCGGACTTCCTGCCTTCGATATAGATCAGCTAAGAGAATCTAACTAAGGGGATGAGACAATGAAAACAGCATCAAAAGTAATCGCTTCCGTTGTCGTGGCAAGCTTGTCGGCAACCCTGCTGGCCGCTTGCGGAGATGACAAGGGCAAGGATTCCGCCGCTTCTCCCGCTGCCTCCGCCGGGGCGGGTACAGCCTCCACAGGGCCCAAAAAAGAAATCAGCATTTCCATGTTTGACCGGGGGAAGGTTCCCGCCGAGGAAGGCAACTATGAGAACAACCGGTGGACCAAGTGGATCAACGAAAACGCTCCGGCTACCGTCAAGTGGGTGCCTGTTCCCCGGAATGAAGCCCAAACCAAGCTGAACACGCTGATCGCCTCGGGGAGCGCTCCGGATCTGATCTGGGAGTACGACCGCAACTATATCGCCCAACTGGCCAATCAAGGTGCCATTCAGCCCATCGACCAGTATATTGAGAAGTACAGCACCACCTACAAGAAATATCTCGCAGAGCATCCCGAGCTGAAATCCTACCTGACGGTGGAAGGCAAAACCTATATGATGGCCAGTGTCCGGGGCGCCGATTCCATTGCCAACATGGGCATTTGGATCCGTCAGGACTGGCTGGATAAGCTGGGTCTGAAAGCCCCCACCACCACGGAAGAGCTGCTGGAGGTAGCGCGGAAGTTCAAAACCGGCGACCCCGACGGCAACGGCAAAGCCGACACCGTACCGATTGTGTTCACCAACACCGGCAATATTATTCTGCGCAACCTGTTCCTGACCCATCCCGTTCAATGGTATCTGGAGGGGGATAAGCTGGCCTTCGGGAGAACCCTGGACCGTTACGGCGACAGCCTGGATTACCAGAAGAAGATGTATGACGAAGGCCTCATCGATCAGGAATTTATTACCGACAAAAGCTTCCAGCGTGCCCTTCAATTCTGGAGCACCGGCAAAGCAGGCATTTTGCTGGGCAGCTGGAATATGGAGCAGCAGTTTGTGGATCTGAAGAAGAATGTGCCGGAGGCCAAAATGACAGCCTTGGAGCCGGTAGCAAGCCCCTTCGGCAAATCCGGTCTGTTCCAGGAAGCGCCTCCGTCCATTCTCGTAGCCTTCAACAGCAAGATGAAGGAGGATAAGATTGAAGCTGCTGTGAAATTCCTGGATTGGATGCTGGAAACAGGCTGGAAGCCCTTGAGACAAGGGGAAGAAAACGTTCATTATAAGGACGTCAACGGTGTTCCGCAAACCATTGATGCGGCCAAATTCCGCAAGGAAGTGGATTATGCCAACGAATATCCCATTCTGAGCCAATATTCCCCGAAACCGGACTGGTTCCCGGTTATGGCTGCTTCCGATGCCATCTCCCAGGAATATGCCAAGGAAAAAGCCAATGCCCTGACACTGGCCATGAAAAATAAATACCGCAAGGATATTCCGTACAGCCCCAGCATGCCGGAGCTGAGCCAGCTTATCGCCACCTTCAATCCCATCGCCGAGCAAATCGAGTCCAAGGTCGTCACCGGAGGCTCTGCCATGAGCGCCAAAACAGGCCTGGAGGAGCTGCGCAAGGAATGGAAACGTCTGGGCGGCGAAAATGTGGAGAAGATGGTCAACGAATGGTATCAAAAAAATAAGGACCAGTTAAAATAACGGATGCTTCGCTTCTAAAGGGGAAGCAGGCTGCTTAGGCGGTCTGCTTCTCCGAAAGGAGCGGGAAGGAGTGGAGAAAGTGATGAATTTGGCTCAATTGCCGTCCCCGGTTTTGCTGCTCGGGGATCACTGTCGGGCTTACCGTGACCCTTGCGCGGTCTATCACGACGGCATCATCCGCCTTTTCTATACTTTGGTGGAAACGGAAGCGGATGGATCTGTTTATTTGTACACAGCGGTGAGTGAAAGCGCTGATCTTTGCGCCTGGAGTGAGCCCTGGATTTTGACTCCAAAGGACCGCAGCTTCAATTATTCCAGTCCCGGCAACATCATCCGGTCAGACGGCAGATGGCTTATGTGCCTTCAAACCTATCCCCGCCCCAACGGGGAAAAATACGGCAATGGCAACAGCCGGATTTGGATGATGGAAAGCCGGGATTTATCTGTTTGGGGGGAGCCGCAGCTGCTCCGGGTTAAAGGCGACGGAGTCGCGGAGCAGGATATGGGCCGGATGATCGACCCTTATCTGGTGGAGAATGCGGCCAAACCGGGGGAGTGGTACTGCTTCTATAAGCAGAACGGCGTCAGTATGTCCAAAACGGAGGACTTCCGTCAATGGACGTATTGCGGCCGTGAGGATGCCGGAGAGAATGTGTGCATTATCCGGCATGAAGGGGAATATGTGATGTTCCACTCCCCGGAGAACGGCATTGGCGTCAAACGTTCCCGGGATTTGCTGCATTGGCAGGATGACGCCGGATTGATCACTTTGGGCCAGGAGGATTGGGGGTGGGCAAAAGGCAGATTGACTGCCGCTTTTGTGTTGGACCTGCGTCATGTAGCGGGAGTGGAGGCGTATGTGATGTTTTTCCATGGCAGCGGGCCGGAGGATGAGCGTATTCTGTTCGATACATATGCCTCCATCGGCATTGCCTGGAGCAAGGACCTGCTTCATTGGGAATGGCCCCGGTAGGTAAGGGGGTGTTCCCGCACCCAAATTTAGGAGGGATTGCGTGTTGAAAAAAAGTGTTTCGCGGATGCTGGCATGGGTGATGATGGTTTTACTGTTTTTGCAAGCGGTTCCATTCGGGACCGCCTCCGCTTCTTCAGCGGAATCAGGTCAGAGCGCACCTGTGATTCGGGTGGAGGGGGAGCAGTATAGCTCTGTGAACCAGACACCCGTGGCCAAAGCCGAACGGGACAGTCTGCGGGGGACCAGCACGGAATTATCTGGCAATGATTTTCTGTTCTTCAAAAGCGCAGCAGGAGCCCCGCTGCCGTCCGGCGGATATATCGCCGAATACCAGGTTACTGTTGCCGTGCCGGGCATCTACAGCCTTGAGATTATGGCTTCTCCGTTAGCCATGAACCATGTTTCGCCCTACCAGATCCAGATCAATGACGGCGGTTATATGGATGTGAATTCGTCCATTGCCACCAAGATTGGGCAAATTCAAACACCTGTGAACCTGTTCTACAAGTATAAACTGAATCCGGTAACGCTGCAGGAAGGGCTTAATACCGTTTCCTTCCGGGTGCAAAACGGCAGGCAAAGCGACGGCCGGGTATATTTTTTCCTGGATTACCTGGAGCTGTCCAAACTTCCCTGGGGAATCAACAAAATCAGCACCAACGGCTCCAACAATCTGTTTGAGGAAGGGGACGATAAGCAGGTCACCGTCCACTTCACCGACACTGCCAGCTTGGGTCATAGTCTGAGTTACCGGGTGGAGGATTACAACGGGAATGTTGCCATGGAAAACAGCCTCACGTTAAGCGCCAATGTGCCGTCCTATACCTTCCCCGTAACAGGGTTGGAGCGGGGACATTACACAATCACGGTTGAAGCCGCCCAAAGTGGGGTTCCGGTGAAGGAATACCTGTCCGTGGTGATGAACACCTCGGAGCGCCGGAGCATTGCCGATTCCCCCTTTGCCATGGATGTGGCCGGAGGTTCGCTGATTCCCGCAGGGGAAGCGGGGCAGTATGCCCGGGCCGTACGGCTTACAGGCGTGGATTACGTCCGGGAGCGGATGCATTGGAACTCAGTGAGCACCGGGAGCGGTGTGTATGATTTCAGCAAGTATGACCCGTACAACCAGGCCTATGCGAACAATGGCATCAGGGTACTGGAGCTGAACCATATTGCTCCAGGATGGTCCAAGGATGCGGGCAAGAATCTGCCCCGCAATCTGTTCGACGCTTATCATCTGGCGAAGGCCTCTGTTCAGCATTTCGGCACTCAATCGGATTGGGAGTTCTGGAATGAGCCGGATATCCAGTATACGGCGGAAAGCGAAACCGCAGACCAGTATGCCGCCTTCTTGAAAGCAACGACGATAGCAGCCAGGGATTCGGGAGTCCCGACCTCCGTGGCGTTGGGCGGGATCGCTTATCCGCCTGGCGGTTATGTGGAGCTCCTGATGCAGAATGATGTGGCGGCGTATATGGATGCCTACAACTACCACGCCCACCGTAATGACAATGACAGCATCCTGGTGCCCGATGTGCCCCCGTCCTTCGCGGCCCATACCGAGCTTATTCAGGGTTATAATCTGGGGGAGAAGCCTGCGTATGTGACGGAAGCGGGAATGTCCCTGAAATTTGCCGACGCCACCCAAACCTTGGCAGCAAACCAGCTGCGGATGCAGGCCCGTTACCTGGCTGCCTCTACCATCCAGTCCGTTGCCTCCGGCGTGGATAAGCATTTCTGGTTTGTATTCCCCTATTATCTGGAGAACGGTATGTCCTGGGGAAGCTTCTCTGCACGGGGAACCCCTTACCCGGCCATTAATGCCCAAGCGGCCATGACCCATGCATTGGGAGAAGCGAAGTATATGGGACCGCTGTCCGGCTTGCCGCAGGGAATAAAAAGCTATGTATTCCGGGACGGAACGGACAGTGTGGCCGCTTATTGGAGTGAAGCGGAGACGCCGTTTACTTTGACTGCAGGGGGCACTCAGTCACTTTTGACTGACATTATGGGTGTGGAGCAGGAATTGTCCCCATCCGGCGGCAGCTATGCTTTATCCTCGGGACCGGATGTGCATTATCTGCGGATTGCAGGAGATTTTCCGGGGTTGACTGCACCCGTTTACGGAACCCCTATCCCCCATGCACCGGAGCTGACACCGGCGGAGCGGGTGGTGCTGACGCAGAAATACCCTGAAGCCAGTGCCACCAAAGCCAAGGCCAAGGGTTATCAGCTGGACACTGCGCAGCAGACTGAGATTCAAGTGGAGGTGCATAATTTCAACGGCACACCCCTGAGCGGGACGGTGACCGGAACGGTCTACGGCGGATGGAGCCTTGCGGTGCCAACGCAGCAGGTGACGGTAGCGCCTCATTCGAAATCGGTGCTGTCCTTTGTAGTAACAGGCAGTGCACAGGTGGCGGCAGATGTAAAAGCCCCGGTCATCTTCCAGGGCAGCTTCGGCGGGGAGCTTACCTCCAAGTCGGTGACACTCATTGCCTCCACAGAGAATCCCCCGGTAACACCCAGCGTAACCGTACCGGATGTTGACAACCCTTCTCTGTGGGAAACCAATATTTCGGACGGCGCCACCAGTACCATTACCTCGCCTGCACCAGGGGAAATTCAATTCGATTATAGCTTTGGCCCCGGTGACAAGTGGAGCTATCCGTATTTCACGCTGCCTGGTGGAGTGAGCTTTGCGGATACGGAGGGAGTGGTCTTCGACGTGTACTTCCCGGCTCCAGCCGATGGGGTTGTGGTTCGCACCTTCATGTATGAACAGAACGGGTCGGGTTATTTCACCGCCGGAGGTATTGCTCCTGTTGGCGGCTGGCAGCAAATCAAGATGCCTTGGGCGGATTTTGCCGCCTTCGGAACACCGGATGACAATTTCCATCTGGACCCGGAGCAAATTAAGGAATTCAGCCTCGGCATCAATTCCAGAACGGCAACACAGGTAAGCTTCAAGGTGCGGAATATCGGGGTATACACCCAGCCGGATACCGGCTTGTACAGCAAGATTACCGGGCTGGTACCTTCCCACGGACAGGTGGTGGCAGCGGGTCAAGTGAACGTCAGCGCCAACCTCATGCAAGGGGAAATTCCGGTTCTGGCGGATACCATACAAGTTGTGGTGGATGGTGTAGCAGTTTCACATCAGCTGAATGGCGGAGTGATTACGGCAACGGCGGTGCTGGAGCCAGGTGCACATACCATTACAGTCAAGGCCTTCGACGTAAACGGCAGGCTGATTTCCGCCAAATCCGCGGTAACGGCAGCCGCCGGAGCATCCGGCCATTAAAAAAGCGTAACCGCTTATTTTTATCCGATCTGCTGAAACGGCATTCCAAGCACAGAAAAGCAGATTCATTGCTTTTCATGTAATCGCTTTCGTGTAAGGATGGGGATACGGCTAAGCCAAACAACCGACAGAGAGGAGTGCATATGAGTTGAAACAGATGACGGGGCAAAACGTATCCCCTTCCCTTATCCGGGAGCCGGCCGCTGCGTGGAAGCGGAAGCGGGTTTGGGGGAAAATGAGGCGGTTCGGTCCGCTGTACCTATTGTTTCTTCCCGTATTGGCGTATTACGGTATATTCCATTATGCGCCAATGACCGGGGTGGTCATCGCTTTTAAGCAATACAATTTTATGGATGGGATTTTTGGAAGCCCGTGGGCGGGGCTGGATCATTTCAGGAGGTTTGTGGAAAACGGAGATTTCTGGATCATCTTCCGCAATACCCTGCTATTGGCCTTTTACCGGATTCTCATTGCCTTCCCGGCCCCTATTTTGTTTGCAGTCCTGCTGAATGAAATGCGTTTTCCGAAATGGAAGCGCTTTTTCCAAACGGTATCCTATCTGCCTCACTTTGTTTCGTGGGTAGTGGTATACGCCCTGCTTTATAATTTCTTCTCCGAAAGCGGTCTGGTGAATACCCTGCTGAAGTCTACCGTCGGCCACTCCGTGGAGTTCCTGTCCTCGGCGGATTATTACCGGACCATGTTTGTGGGCAGCGCTGTGTGGAAGGAGATTGGCTGGAACGCCATCATCTTCCTGGCGGCCCTGACCCGGGTGGACCCGGATCTGAACGAAGCCAGTGCCATTGACGGAGCCAGCCGTTGGCAGCGCCTGTGGCATGTGACTCTGCCGGGAATCCGCAGCGTTATCAGCATTATGTTCGTGTTGAGCCTGGGAGGAATTCTGAGTGTAAGCTTCGAGCAGACCCTGGTGATGATTAATCCCCAGGTGGCTCCGGTGGCGGAGGTTATCGATTATTACATTTACCGGGTGGGGCTGTTGAACACCAATAATTACAGCTATGCTACTGCAGTGGGATTGTTCCGTTCGGTAATTGCCTTGTCTTTGGTTCTCATCGCCAACTTCGTATCCAAAAAAATCGACGAGGAGGGAGCAATATGGTGACCGGCCCCTCCAAACATTTGACCAAACCGGGAATTGCCGACTATGTCATCTGGTTTTTTCTGATCTTCCTGTGTTTGTCTACGCTGTATCCCTTTCTGAATGTGCTGTTCGTCTCCCTGGCCAATATGAAGGATATCGTCGAGCAGGGTGGGATGCTGATTTACCCGCGTTCCTTCCACTTCGACAGCTACCGGTATGTGATCCGCTTCTCCGGGCTGATGGATGCGTACGGAATCACCATCTTCATAACGGTGGTGGGCACCACGATTAATCTGGTGATGACCTCTCTAGGTGCTTACGTGCTGTCCAACAGAGAGCTGCCTGGCAGGAATTTCCTGATGTCCATCGTGCTGATTGCTATGCTGTTCAACGGGGGATTGATTCCCACCTATCTGGTGGTCCGTTCCCTGCATCTGGTGGATACGGTATGGGCCTTGATGGTGCCCTTCGCCATTAATACCTGGCTCCTGATTCTCATGCGGAACTTCTTCCAGGGGATTCCGGCAAGCCTGCGGGAATCCGCCCGGCTGGACGGCTGCTCCGAGCTGGGGATTCTGGTGCGGATCATGCTGCCCTTGTCTATGCCGATTGTGGCTACACTGGCTTTGTTTTATGGAGTGGCCCACTGGAATGAATATATCAATGTGATCATTTACATCAATGACCCCAAGCTGTCCACGCTGCAGCTGATTCTCCGGAAGATGTACACCTTCTCCCTGGAGCAGCTGGACGGAGACAGTCTGCCGCCTCCGGTGGAAACCATCCGGGCCGCAACGGTGATGATGTCCGCATTGCCCATTATCATTGTGTATCCCTTCCTCCAGAAATATTTTGTCCAGGGTGTAATGGTAGGTTCGGTGAAGGGATGATAGACCTCCAGTGATTGTAGGCCGGTCAGGCTTATAATATAACGACATTAAAAGGGGAGATCACGAACATGAAACACCAGAAGCGCATTATCGCGTCCATATGCACTGTCTCCATGACTGCCGCCTTGGCGGCCTGCGCCAGCGACAAGGCGGAAACGCCTGCGGCGGGCAGCGCCAATCCGCAGACCTCCAGCGGAGCAAGTGCTCCGGCTGCGCCCACCTCAACGGCTCCGGTGGCAATATCGCTGATCCAGCCCGACCTGGGCCGGGTCTGGCGGGATGACAACGCCGTCACCAAGGAAATTGAGAAAAAGGCCAACGTCAAGCTGAACGTCACCATGTTTCCCAACAATGACTTCAACAGCAAGTACAATGTGCTGGCCGCCTCCGGGGATATTCCGGATATCAGCCGCCTGGGCTCCTTCGATTACCAGAAATATGTGGACCAAGGTCTTTATATGGATATCAGCAAGTATCTGGACCAATATGCACCCAATCTGAAGAAAAACCTCAAGCCAGAGCTGTGGGAGCTGACCAAATACAAGGGCAAACAATTCGTTATTCCTTATGAAAATGCTGCAGGCAAGGAGGTGCCGGTGATCCGCAAGGATTGGCTCACCGCCCTGAACCTGAAAATGCCCACAAACCTGGATGAGTTTGAAAGTGTCCTGAAAGCGTTTACCTTCAATGACCCGGATAAAAACGGCAAAGCGGACACCTACGGCCTGGGTGTGACCAATTCGTACTCCGAAACCTTCATGCCTATATTCGGCGCCTTCGGGATTGCTCCGGGCACAGTAGGCGGCAGCACACCGGTTAACAGTTATTTGAAGGATAACAAAATATATCCTATCGCCGTATCCGCAGAATACAAAGCAGCCATCGAATATCTGAAGAAGCTGTGGGACGCCAAGGTGATGGACCCGGAGCTGTTCACCATTAAAGCGGACCAGGCGCTGCAAAAAGCGGCTCAGGGCAAAATCGGCTATTTCACCGCCTGGTGGTCCATTGCACCGCAGCAGCTGGTGCAGCAGCTGAAGATGAAGGAAATCGTACCCGGCGCACAGTGGGATCCCATTTTCCCCGGACTCACCGGCCCCGGCGGCAAAAGCGGCATGCTCTCGTACGGCAATGTAGCGGCTACGCTGGCTATTTCGTCCAAGGCCAAAAATCCGGAGGCCATTCTGAAATTCCTCGATTATATGTCCACGGATGAGGGCTGGGAGCTGAATCACTATGGCTTGAAGGGTGTTCACTATACCACCATTGAGGAGCCGCGCACCCCGGAGGGGCAAAAGGCGTATGACGAAAAGTGGCTGGATCCGCTGAGCCAAATAGTGTCCAGACAGGATTTGTCGGATAAGGTAAGCGCCGCTTCTAAGGACCCGATTCAAGTGGAGAACAACCGCTTCATCCAGGCTGCCGCCAAATATACGCTGTACCAGGATGTGTTCTACGGCATTCCTTTAACAGAAGAACAAAAGTCCTTCGGTCCTGACGTAGCCAAATACGAAGAGGAAATGCTGATCAAGTTCATCACCGGCAAGGAGCCCCTCTCCAAGTGGGACGAATATGTGGATACCTGGAAGAAGAAGGGTGGCAAAACCCTGATGGAATCCAAGGTGAAAAAATACAATGAGCTGAAGGCGGCCAACGTGGGTCTGGCGCTGTAAGCTTCAGGAGCAATTCCGGTTTACACAGATGAAGGGGGGCCGGCAAAGTGGCGGTTTATCAAAAGAAAGCCAGGCGTTTGATGCGGAGCAGTCTTTTTGAATACTTCAACTACTTTCTGGCCCTGTCCCTGCTGGTGACGGCCATTACCGGAGGGGCGCTGTATTATACCTCCTGGTCGATCCTGTGGAAGGATGCGGTCTCCAACAGCAGCAACACCCTGCAATTGCTTAAGAAAGGCCAGGAGATAGTCTTGGCCGAGGTAGACAAAGCCATGGAGTCCATCTTTTTGGATTCCTCTTTTCTCCATTACGTGGATTATTACGCCCAATCGGATATCTACATGCAGCTGCAGCTTCGGGAAAAACTGGAGGCTGCGGCATTATCCAGCGATTATATTCATTCGGTGAGCGTTTATTATACAGGTCCCCGACTGGTTCTATCTTCCCTGCTGGGTTCGGTGCCTCTGGAGCGGTTTCCGGACAATGGTTTTATCCGTGCTCTGGATGCTGAGCCGGCGGAGAAGTCCATGGTCCGCAACCGGCTGCTTCCGGGGATTTCCACCGACGTTGAGGAAACGGTTATTTCCATTGTAAAAACCATGCCGATTGTATATTCCGGCATTCCGTCTGCCTACGTTGTCATCAACATCAAGGGTGATTATTTGGCGCAAATCCTGCAATCCCTCAATACCAATCCGGATGCCCAACTGGTGGTGACAGACCGGGAGGGCCATATTCTCTCCCGGAAGGCCGGGGGAGAGGGTGCCTCCGCCGCCGGAGGTGTATTTGACGCTATGGACATGACCCGGCTCAGCGGACCGGAGGGAAGTCTGTTCACCAAGGTCAGGGGTGAAGAGACCTTGGTTTGTTATGTTTCCTCATCCGCCAACGGCTGGCTGTACATCTACACTATCCCCAAACCGGTGCTGAGCCGCAGTCTGGATATGTGGAGCAGAGGAGCGCTTTTTATCTGCGGGCTGGCTTTAGTCTTAAGCCTGCTGGGCTCCTTTCTCCTGTCCCGCCGTGTATACAGCCCGGTGAACAGGCTCTTGTCTTTATTGCGGAAGACGGAGGATGAAACGGAGGGCGGCGGGGTTGATTACGCCAAGGAAACGGTTCAGCTCGAGCGCAATGTCAGCCGGCTCATCGACCAGAACCGGGATTTAACCGTTTTGTTGAAGGACTATGAAATTCAAAGCAGGCATAAATTTCTGCTCCGGCTGGTTATCGGGGATGAACCGGTGAATCCGCAAACGCTGGAGCGGCTGGCCTATTACGGCCTGCGCTTCAAGCAGGACGGGGCCTATGCCGTTGTGAAGCTGGCCATGGATGAATATGCCCGGTTTGCCCAGGAAACCGGGGAGGCGGAGCGCAATGCTCTGCTGCTCCGGTTATCCAAGATGCTGCAGGAGGAGGCTTTTGTGAAGCAGCCCTACTTGGGGTTTATGGTGGAGACAGATGCCAACGAGCTGGTGCTGATGCTCCATGGCGAGGAGACGGATGCGGGCTTGCAGACGGATGAGCTTCGTTTGTGGCTCTGCCAGCTTCTGGAGCAGCTTCAGGAGACCTTCCGTATGACTTTTACAGTAGGCATCAGCAGCACCCAAAACAGCTTGGAGGCCATCGGCGGCAGTTATCTGGAGGCGGAGGCTGCCCTGCGGCAGAAGCTCATGTACGGAGGAAATACGGTGATTTGTTATGAGGCGGTACGGCCGGAGACAGGTTTTTCCATGTATCCGCTCCATATTGAGAAGAAGCTGCTGACCCATTTCCGCACAGGCAGCCGGGAGGGAATTACCGCCAGCCTGCAGGAGTTCGGAACTCATTTAATGGAGCATCATTTCCGGCAGATTGAGGTGGTCCGCCATTATTTCCTGCAATTGTTTTCCTCCAGCCTGCGCTGTATCTATGAAATTGATGCCAATCTGGGCTTCCAGCCGGCCATTGCCGCGCTGCGCCATACGGATTTGCTGGAGATGGAAACGATGCAGAGTATGGTGGCTTATATGCAGCAGCTGTACGATCTGGTGTTGGACCAATTGGAGCAGAAGCGCTGCCAGAAGAACAAGGAACTTGCTTCCGGCATCACTGCTTATCTCGAAGCGCATCTGGGGGAGGACTTGTCTGTGGAGCGGCTGGGTGAGCTGTTCGCCATCAGCACCTCCCATCTGCGGAAGATATACAAGGATGAAACCGGCAGCACAATCAAGGAAATGGTATCTGAGCTGCGGATTCATGCGGCCAAGGAGCTTCTGGGCAATCCGCGGTTACGGATCCAGGAGATCGCCGGGCAGGTGGGGTATTTGACGGTGCAGGCCTTTACCAAGGCTTTCAAGATGGAAACAGGCAAAACCCCCGGGGAATACCGGGCGGAGGTTTTGCGGGCTAAGGGGTAAGGCGGAAATAACTCGGAGTTCGAAAACACGTACGTACTGGGACTTCCAAATGCAAAAGTGCAGCTATTTTGGAAGAAACGTCATTATTGGCAGGGTCATCCTGCAAAAGTGCAGTTAAATTTAGCATTTTCATTATCTATCGGGTGTTCTGGTAGGTTTAACTGCACTTTTGCATTTGAAGTGGCTCCAAGCGCGGCTCACCGGGGGAATAGCTGCACTTTTGCATGTAACCGGTCCGGCGTCTTGTACCTCTTCATCAGGTTGTCCTAGTGCTTCTGCCGGTGAGAGGTGCGGTATTCCTTGGGTGTTATGCCCATGTGGAGCTTGAACAGCCGGTTAAAGTGGCTAACATCGCCGATGCCCGCATCCTGGGCAATATCCACAATCTTGGCTCCGCTCTCCCGCAAAAGCCGCAGGGATGCCCGGATACGAAGCTCGCTGCGGTATTCCGTGAAGGTCCGTCCGGTAAGCTGCTTGAATTTTCCCGTGAAAACCGTTTGGCTCATGCCACACATCCGGCAGATTTGCTCCAGATGAAGAGGCTCGGCATAGTGGGTCTCCAGGAAATCACATACCTGGCGGATAGCCTTGTTTTCATCGGAATGAAACCCCGTTTCCACAGCAGCAGTCGTTTGACCGTAGCAGCGGCTTACATATACCAACAGCTCCGCAAGCAGCCCTTGGATGGCAATCCGGTAGCCCAAGGGTTTCTTGCTGTATTCCTCCACCAGCCTGTCCAGCCGCTCCTTCACCGCCTGCTCCTCCCCCAAGGACAGCTTCAGATGGGCATGAAATTCCGTCTCCCTGCGGAAAAAGGGCTCCACATAGAAGAAGTGGAGAAAGGGGGTCATTTCCGCCAGGGCTTCCAGATGAGGAGCGAGGAAGGCGGGTATAAACAGCACGTTGACGATTTCCAGAGGCGCATCCCCCCGGACCCGGTAATCATGCTCCACTCCCGGCGGGATAATAAACACATCCCCTCTGGAGATGGGATAGGCTTGACCGGAAAACACATGCTCGCCATGTCCCTGCGCCACAAACACCAGCTCAACAAATTCATGGCTGTGGGGAGTAGCGGGGCGTGTGGGCAGCGTGGGGTAAGGAAAGGCGGCGAAAGGGAAGTCGGGACCCTCCAGAAACACATTCTTCTCATAACGAACCACCGGCTCGAGCCTCCTGCAGAGCTTTTTTTACCATTCTAGCCCCCGGGGAGAAGAAACGTCAATTTCCCCGCATCTTCCGTCCATTAAGCCGGGAATGGTGGTGCGGGACAGAGTATCCTATAGAGGAAAAAGACTGGGGAGGTATGATCCGTGAATGGGGAAACGAATTGGATCAGTGATTGGGATGCGGGATGGACTGCAAAATGGATTGCGGACCGGTGTTTTACGGAGCTGGAGCCGTTGTACCTGTACCACAGGGAGCTGGAACGGCCGGAGCATACACCGCCTGATCCGGAGTTAGCCAACCGGCATATGCTGGTGCGCAAGAGCTTACGGCTGGAGGAGCTGCCTGTAGAAGCCCGGCTGCGGATTACGGCGGATGATTATTACAAGCTTTATATAAATGGGCGTTATGTCGGTCAAGGTCCGGCACAGGGGTATGCCCATCATTATTACTACAACGGCTATGACGTAAGCGCGTTTTTGCAGCCGGGGGAGAATATCATTGCGGTGCATGTCTATTACCATGGACTGATCTGCCGCTCATACAGCAGCGGAGATAACCGCCAGGGGCTGATTGCCGAGCTGTGGGGGGACGGAAAACTGCTGGCTGCCACGGATGAGAGTTGGCGGTATACACAAGCGGAGGAATATGGTGAAGCGGGTATCATCGGATACAACACCCAATTTTTGGAAAATATTGATCTGCGTAAACGGGAGAAGGACTGGTTATCCACAGGCTTCGACGACTCCCCCTGGCAGAACGCCTGGGTTCACCCGGGGCATGGGCATACGCTGGTTCCGCAGCCCACACCGCACTTGTCTGTATACACGCAGCCTCCGGCCGACATCCGGGAGGTAGAGGATGGAATATTTCTGGATTTCGGCATCGAGCTGACTGGCCAGGTGAGGGTCTGCGTCTCCGGGCAGGCGGGAGAAAAGGTGGAGATCCGGTATGGGGAGGAGCTGGACGGGCATGGCAGGGTCCGCTATAACATGCGGAGCAACTGCGTGTACAGGGACACTTGGATTTTATCAGGAGAGCTGGAGGAACTGGAGGCCTACGACTATAAGGCCTTCCGTTACGCCGAAATTCTGTCCGGCCCCCAGGTGAAGCTGACTGTCCCCTCCATTGCAGCAGTGGTGCGGCATTATCCCTATCGGGAGGAGGCCTGCAGATTTGAATCCTCCGATCCACGGCTGAACGCCATCTGGTCCATCTGCGCCAACGGAGTCCGCTATGGAACCCAGGAGAATTATGTAGACTGTCCCTCCCGGGAAAAAGGGCAGTATCTGGGTGACAACACCATTATCACCCACGCTCATGCCTATTTAACGGGAGACCTGCGGATGTTCCGGAAAGCGTTGGAGGATTTCACCCTTCTGGCAGGGGAGCTCTGCCCTGGACTGCTGGCTGTAGCACCCGGCCATTACATGCAGGAAATTGCCGACTACTCCCTGCAATGGCCCATACAGCTCCTGCGTTATTACAAAATGAGCGGGGACCGGGAGTTGCTACAGGCCAAACATCCGGTGGCGGAGGGGATTATAGGGTACTTCGCGCAGTACCTGGGGGAGGACGGTTTGCTTCATTCCGTCAACGGCAAGTGGAATCTGGTGGATTGGCCGGAGAATCTCCGGGACGGGTATGATTTTCATTTGGTGAACGGCCATGCTGACGGGTGTCATAATGTAATCAACAGCTTCTATTACGGTGCTCTTGTGGCCTTGGTTGAAATTCGCCAGGCTTTAGGGCTCCCGGCAGCGGATGAGGGGTTGGATGCATTCCGCCAGGCCTTCCAGAAGCGCTTCTACCGTCCGGACAAAAATCTGTTCGCGGATGCCAGCGAATCGGAACATTGCTCGCTGCACGCCAATGCGCTGCCGCTGCTCTTCGGGCTGGCGCCTGAGGAGGTAAAGGCGTCGATTGTATCGCTGATCCGCCGGAAACGGCTCAGCTGCGGCGTATATATGGCTTATTTTGTTTTGCAGGCGTTGGCTGAGGCGGAGGAATATGACCTGTTATATGAACTGATCGTATCGGATGATCTCCATTCCTGGAACACGATGCTGGAGGAGGGGGCAACCACCTGCTTTGAAGCCTGGTCCAAGGAACTGAAGTGGAATACCAGTCTCTGCCACCCCTGGGCCAGCGCGCCGGTGCCGCTTTTTATTGAAGCCATCGCCGGACTGCGGCCGCTTGCACCCGGGTGGGACACCATCGCTTTTGAACCGCATATTCCAGATTCGCTGGATTGGTTCCGCCTGTCCGTTCCCATTCCCGGCGGAGAGATTGGTCTGGAGTATGGCGGAGGGACTGTCCGGCTGTCTGTACCCGACCATTGCACCGTCATCCGCCCGGGGCAAATTTGAACCACCCTGACATACGCTGATACAAGCCGCCGTTTATCCGAATACAATAGGGTATCTTGCGAATCCGTGCTTCCTACGGAGGCCTACCGACAGATATCCCAGCATTGAGAGGATGTGATGGCATGAGGATTGATATCGGCTGCGGCAAACGGCCCCACCAGAACTGTGTCGGCTTGGACCGCATTCCCGGCGAGGGTGTGGCGATGGTGCATGATTTTGACTATCCCATTCCTATAGCGGATAACAGCGTTGACTTTATCATGGCATCCAACAGCTTGCAATACGCTGCCGATCTCCCGAAGGTGATGAAGGAGCTTTACCGGATTTGCCGTCATAAGGCTGTGGTGTGTATTGTGGCGCCGTATGCCCATTCTACCTCCCATATGGCTAATCCCCGCTTCCGGCAATCCTTCAACGAGCACTCTCCGCGTTATTGGACCCGGCACCGGTCCTTCCCCGGGAACCTGGAGGAGTATTATCTCACACGGACCGATACCTGGTCTCTCCTGGTGGATGAGGACCCGGCGGAGGCAGGCGAGCCGGATTTCCGTCTGCTTAAGCTGGAGCTGTTCTACTACCCGCCGTATCAGGGCTGCTACGATCCGCTGGAGCTGACCATTCTAAGACAGTCCCAGCTGAATGTGGCTGATCAGATTATGTATCATCTTGTTGCGATTAAGGCTCCCGTGGAGGAGCATGAGCTGGAATGGATGCGCATATCAGAGCAGCTGGAGGAGCCGGAGACCATTACCCAAACCCGGTCCCTTTCGCGGATGCTGATCAAGGCGGAGGAGGAGCCGCCCTTCTGCATGGATTCCTTCGAACCCGTGATCATGGAGCAGAAACGGCAAAAAGCCCCGCGGACCTCCAACCTCCGCAGAACCGTCAGGAAAAAGAATGCCGCAGCCAAGAAACGCCGGAAGATTATGCGCAAGCCGTAAGGACTGCGGAGCGGGAGCCGGAGGCCAGAGCCGAAGCGGTGCAGCAGCGTCAGGACTATACTGGGCGGGAGAATCCCAGACCGTGGGGCGGTCGTCCAGTCGAAGTCTCCAGCCGAGTCTCCAGTCGAGGTTTCCAGTTGAGTTGTCCGGCATGGCCAAGTGGTGCGTATGGTGCCGCCGTCCGTCCCTGTCTTGGCATCCGTCAGATTTTTAACGGAAGTGAACGCCCTTATTTGCCCCGAATGAGGGCTGCGGAAATTGTAACGGAAGCAGGAGACCTTATTTCCTCAAATCCGGGTCCCACGGAGGCTATAGGGGCCCAATAGCGGCTGTGGCCGCCGTTAGAATTTCCAAAGTAACCTAAAACCGGAAATAGCGTCTCTGGCTGCCGTTAGAATCCCTGGTGACCTGGCGGCACCCGGCGCCAGCAACGAAAATCCCGGGCACGTGTGCCGAAGGCGTTTTCGTATAAATGATGAAATGTTGAAGAGAGCCCCGAAACCAGCTCAGCCGGTTTCGGGGCTTTTCCAGGCTACTTGAAGAAAAACTGCCCCAGCTTCAATAAAAACGCAGTTATCCCCGCCGCCATCAGAGGGCCGACGGGCACTCCCCGCAGGAAGATAATCCCCATGATGGAGCCGATGACCAAACCCACAATCAGCTGGGGGTCAAACTTCAGCAGATCCAGTCCTTTGCCGTTCATCCAGGTGGCCAGCGCGCCGCCAACCAGCGCAATGATCCCCGGCCAGGAGGTAAACACCGCCGTCACATCCTTGACGGAGATCCGCTCACTCGCAAACGGGACCAGCACGCCCATGGTGAGAAACAATAACCCAAGCTCCAAGCCGCGGCGTTCGATCGTAGGCAGATACCGCTCCAGATGAATCAGCTTCACCACCAGAAGGATGCAGGCAGCTGTGGTAATAATGTTGGAACGGCCCACCATGCCGATGACGATTAAGGCCAGAAGCAGCAGATTGCCATTCATTCGGGTATTCCCCTTGTCCTAGGATTCTCGTTGGTTGATTGTATGCTGTCTCTGAGAAGTTAGAACAAGCAGCTATCATATTGACCGGCTGGGTTCACCCTCTGTCCCGGTTAGAGGAACCAGGAGGCCGTTTTGCCAAACCGGCACCAGATTATAGCGGTTGGTCCTTCCGCAGAATTCCAGATCACGGGCAAACCCCATACCGGTAAGGCGTTTGCCATTGGTGCACCCGGCTAACACCTCCGCCAGCCGGTTCTTGGCCTGTCTCCAGCTGCCCAGCATGGCTTCGGTCAGATCGCTCAGGACAAGGTCTTGTCCGGTCAATTGCAGCAGCTCCTCCGCCACCAGCCCGGCGCATAAGCCATCCTCCAGGGAAAACCGGTTATGGGTTCCGGAGCAAACCAAGGTGACATCCCGGTTCATACCAAAGAGAGCACGGGCGGCGGCTGATGCGTTAAGCAGTGATCCGGCCATCACGGTGTGGGCCTTCCCCAAGGCGGAATGCATAGCCCGGGTGCCGTTGGTGGTAGTGAGAATAATCCGCTTGCCCGCCAGATCGGCTGCCAGGTAATCCATGGGGGAGTTTCCTAACTGGAAGCCGGCAGGGCGTTTTCCTTTGCGCTCACCGGCCAGGATATCATCGCCGCCGGCAGCCGCTTTTGCCTCTTCCAGAGTCAGAACCGGCAAAAAACCGGCACAGCCGCAGGCTAACCCTGTGATGATGCAGCTTGTTGCCCGGAACACATCAATAATAAGAACCGATTTGCCGCTGAAATCCGTTTCCGCCGCTTCTCCAGCGTGAGCCAATGTTTCGATCCGCATGGTGCCTCTCATTTTCCCCGCAGGAAGAAGCTGTCGGACCGCAGCCCCCGCCTCAGCGCTTCCAGGGAAATCACGTCCTGGGGAGCGATATTCCCCAAATTCACTTCCGGTCCCAAAAGCTCCATCAGCCGCACCTGCTGGTTTTTCTGCGGTGCCTCCCACAAGAGCAGATGCGGGCTGGGTATTCCCTCCAGCACCGCCTGCACCTCGTCGTCCCGGCATTGGCCCGACTCGTCGAAGATCCCCACACCCACGCCCGATTCCCGGGCCTCCACCGTCACCAGCTCCGCACCGGCCTCCAGATCGGACAAAACCGTCTCAATCAGTTCATCGGTTTCAATCCGCGAGCCCCAGCATTTTTTTCCATATTCCGTGTACACCGAAAGACCCAGGCGGCAGCCCTCCCGGATCAGCCTGGTGCGGAGTGCGCGGTCCAATTGGATGGTTCCGTCGGAAACCTCTACTGCCGTAAAGCCCAAACCGGCGATTTGCTCCATAAAACGATCCTCCAGCCCGGCTGCAACCGCTGCTTCCAGGAAGGTTCCGCCGGGCATCACGGGAACGCCGGACAGTGCCGCTAGACGTATTTTTTTGGCCAAAACCTCCTCCGGATACAGGGCGGCGGTACCGAAGCCCAGCTTGATCAGATCGATATGCGCCTCCGCCGTTTCCAGCAGGTCGGCGAAGGCATGGGAGCCCAGGCCCTTGTCGATGACCATGGTAATCCCGCTGGTCCGGGGTTTGCTCTGGCGTTTGCCGGCGGGATTCACCAGCTCCTGTTGCCAGAACGGTTGAGATGTGACTTCCATTGATGACAGCTCCTTAGCAAACAGTGTAGGCATATAGAGCATCATATGCGGCGGCAGAAGGGGAGTGCGAAAATTGGCATGGCCCCGGTTATTTCACAGTCGAGAACTGCATAAGGTTAAGAGAAGCCGGCCTTGTCCTTTGAAGACTCTCACAATCTAGCAATGGCTGCGGCAATCGTACGAGGAGGGATTACAAAAAATGCTGGATAAATTTGTGATGGGTATGGCGGGCCTGCGGGTGCTCTCCGGCAGCATCGAGCTCATTGCCGCCGTGCTGATGCTCCGGTTTATGCAGGTGGAAAAAGCGCTTCTGATCAACTCCGGCCTGGCTGTGGTAGGCCCTTTGATCCTTCTGGCCACCACCACCATCGGTCTGGTGGGAATGGCAGACAAGCTCTCCTTCGGCAAGCTGTTCTGGATTTTGCTAGGGGTGTCCTGCATCTTTTTCGGCATTCTAAAAAAGTAACGGGGAGTCATATTTATGAGGGTCAAGCATATAGATGTGATAGACAACAAGATTGTCCAACCTTCCGAGGCGCCACAGAGGCTGTTTGCCGAGTCGGTGCTGCCGCTATTGCCCGCAGGACTCTCCCAGGCGGCGGCGGGGCTGCCCGGCAGCGTACAAGCCCGGATCGAGGAGATCCGCATCCGGGAGGGAAGGCCGCTGGAGGTCATCTACGGCGGCCAGTACGGATTTGTCAGCCCGGACGGCTCTGTCGGCCGGGAGCCGGGGGTGGCGCACACGGTCAGCCGTGAGGATTGCGCCCAGCTTCTGGAGCGACTGACCCGCCATTCCCTGTACTCCTTTGAGGAAGAGCTCAAACGGGGCTTCATTACCGTGGAGGGCGGACACCGGGTTGGGCTGGCAGGCCGAACGGTGCTGGAGGACGGCCGGGTGCGGATGATCCGGGATGTTAGCGGCTTTAACATCCGGATCGCCCGGGAGGTGCCGGGCTGCGGACGGGCTGTGCTGCCCTCCATTCTGGATGCGGGAGGGCGGACGGTCCACCATACACTGGTGATCTCGCCACCCGGTCATGGCAAAACCACCATGATCCGCGATCTGGCCCGGCTCATCAGCGAGGGAGAGTGGCCGGATTCGGGCTATGGAGGCGGGCGGAAGGTAGGCGTCGTAGACGAACGTTCAGAGATCGCAGCCTGTGTCCGGGGAGTGCCCCGCTTCAGACTGGGACCCCGGACGGATGTGCTGGACGGCTGCCCGAAGGCGGAGGGCATGATGATGCTGATCCGCTCCATGTCCCCGGATGTGCTGGTGGTGGATGAAATCGGCAGACCTGAGGATGCAGTTGCCGTACACGAGGCTGTCCATGCGGGAATCCGGGTGATAGCCACCGCCCACGGAGCGGGCCGGGAGGATGTCCTGTCCAGGCCGGTGCTCCGGGAGCTTACCGCCTCGGGCGTGTTCAAAAGGCTGGTTATTCTGCAGGGCAGGGGCGCTTCCGTCCGGGTGGAAAGCCTGTCCGGAGCGGGATATCCCCAAGGGGGAGGAATGTAGGCATGCTGAAGCTGGCAGGCGCCATGTGCGTTATTTTCGCAGGAACCATGCTGGGCTTTTACCAGGCGCTTCAGCTGTCCACCCGGACCCGGCAGATCCGGCAGGTGATGCAGGGGCTCCAGCGGCTGGAAACGGAGATTACCTACAGCTTTACTCCGCTATCCCAGGCTCTGCGCCAGGTGGCGGACAGTCTCGCTGGTCCCGTGGCGCATCTGTTCCGCCGGACTGCGGAGGCGCTGGAGGAGAAGGAAACCGCAACTGTGCAGGAAAGCTGGCGGCTGGCGGTGGAGGAGTGCTGGTCCAGGACGGCCATGAAGCGGCCGGAGCGGGACGCGGTGCTGCAACTGGGGGCGGTGCTCGGCAAAAGCGACAGGTCCGACCAGGCCAAGCATCTGCGGATGACGGTCAGTCTCCTGACGGCGGAGGAAGCGGAGGCTGCGGAGGAGAACAGACGGTATGGCAAGATGTGGAGAAGCCTGGGGCTGCTGTCCGGCGTCCTGATCGTCATATTGATGTATTAAAGCTCGGAAGCTTAGCTTGAACGGGAGGCCAGCCATGAATGTGGATGTGAACGCAATCTTTCAAATCGCCGGCATCGGTATTGTCATCGCCATGATCCATACGGTGCTGAAGCAGATGGGCAAGGAAGACATGGCGCACTGGGTGACGCTGATCGGCTTCGTGGTGGTTCTGTTTATGGTAGTCGGCATGCTCTCCGAGCTGTTCCAGGAAATCAAAACCATCTTCCTTTTCCAGTAGGTGAGAGCCCGTGGAAATTATACAAATCGTTTCACTGGGATTGGCGGTCACGGTTCTGGCGCTGATCCTGAAGGAGCAGAAGCCCATCTTCGCCTTTCTTCTGGTCACCGTAACCGGCATTGTCATCTTCTTGTTTCTCTTGGGGAAGATTTCAGCCGTCATCCGGGTGCTGGAGCAGTTGGCCGACCGCTCCGGCGTCAACCATGTGTTTTTTACCACCATTCTCAAAATTATCGGGGTGGCCTACATCGCCGAATTCGGCGCCCAGATTGTCCGGGATGCGGGCCAGGATTCCATCGCCTCCAAGATTGAGCTGACCGGCAAAATCCTGATTATGGTCATGGCGATTCCCATCGTTTCCGTCATCATCGATACAGTGCTCAAGCTCATGCCTGCCTGATGCGGGTATCCAAGCCCCTTCCGTACCACATTTTACGGCCCTATGTTGGGAGTTGTACCTATGAAACGCATCGTCTTCCTTGCGGTTTGCTTCGCGCTATTCCTGCTCTTGTCACTTCCGGCTTACGCAAGCGCAGGCGGAAATCCGGCCGATGCCATCATTACGGATCAGACGGAGAAGCTGCCCACCGGCCAGGTGGAGCAATACTGGTCGCAGATGATGAAGGAGTACGGGGCGTATTTTCCCTCCGGGGAAACCCCGAAGTTTAAGGATCTGGTGGCATCGGGCAACCAAGCCTTCAGCTTCAAAAGCATTCTCAGCGCTATCCTGAAGTTCTTCTTCCACGAGGTGCTGCAGAACGGCCGGCTTTTGGCCAGCATCGTCATCCTCACGGTGTTCAGCATGATCCTGGAATCCCTGCAGAGCGCCTTCGAGCGCCAGTCCGTCAGCAAAATCGGCTATGCCATCTGTTACATGGTGCTGATTGTCATCGCCATCAACAGCTTCAATATCGCTATCGAATATGCCAAAACGGCAATCGGCTCGATGATCAACTTTATGATCGCCATCATTCCGCTCTTGCTCACACTGATGGCCTCCATGGGGAATGTCACCTCAGTAACCATGATGCATCCCCTGATTGTGTTCATGATCAATACCATGGGTTCGGTCATCTACTACGTGGTATTTCCGCTCCTGTTCTTCTCAGTGGTGCTGCATATTGCCAGCTCTCTGTCGGAGAAGTACAAGGTCACCCAATTGGCTAAGCTGCTGCAAAAAGGCGGCGTGGTGGTGCTGGGTGTTATGTCCACCATCTTCCTGGGTGTGCTGTCGGTGCGGGGCATCTCCGGGTCTGTGGCCGACGGGGTGGGCATCCGGACAGCCAAGTATATTACCAGCAATTTTGTCCCGGTTGTCGGGAAAATGTTCTCCGATGCCTCCGATACGGTCATCGGGGCGTCCCTTCTGGTGAAGAACGCCATCGGGCTGGCGGGAGTTGTCATTCTGGTCAGCATGTGTGCGTTTCCCGCCATCAAGATTTTGACCATGGCCGTGATCTATCATGTATCAGCTGCCGTGCTACAGCCCTTGGGCGACAGTCCGATTGTCAAAACCCTGTCCACCATCGGCAAAAGTCTGGTGTATGTATTCGCCGCCTTGGCGGCGGTAGGATTTCTGTTCTTCCTGGCCATCACCATTCTGATTGCAGCCAGCAACGTGTCCGTGATGGTCCGTTAACAAGGAGGCCTGCCTATGATTGCCTGGATTCGCGAATGGCTGACCCAGGTTATCCTGATTATCCTGCTGGCGTCTTTTGCGGAGCTCCTGCTGCCGTCCCAAGCCATGCAGCGTTATGTACGGGTGGTTGTCAGCCTGTTCCTGCTGCTTACCCTCCTGACGCCGGTGTTCGAGCTGTTCACCCGGCAGTGGGACTCGGAGCAGGTGCTGGCCGAGGCCCAAACAGCCGGATTCAAAGACGGTCGGGCAGGGAAGCCCGACAAGGCCCAGCCGGTATTGGCCCCGCTGGCGGCGGTGCTGGACGATGCCGAGAAGCTGAAGTCGGATCAGGTCAAGGAAGCCCAACGGCTGGCGGAGGAGAAGCTTGGCCAGGAGATGAAAGCGGGACTTGCCCGCTCTGCGGGCATTCAAGCCCGGGAGCTGGCGGTTACCCTGGAAGTGGATAAAACAGGATCGCCGGTCATCGGCTCGGTCCGTGTGGTCCTATCACATAAAGAAGAAAGCCCTTCGCCGGAAGCGGAGGAGAAAAGCAAGGTGAAGCCGGTTACCGTGGAGGCTGTGAAGCCCGTGACGGTTTCCATGGAACATGCGGCGGGAGCCCTGTCCGCTTCCCCCAAGTCCGGTGTTGAAGGAACAGCAGAAGCGAATGAAGCGCGTGCCCGGTGCGTCAGCTATATGGAGAAGGAATGGCAGGTGCCGCGGGAGCGGCTGGCCGTTACCTTCACCGGAACGTAAGCATACACATTCAGTTTGACCTTTTCAGGAGGTGAACAACAATGGCATCTTGGCTCAAAAAACTGGAGGATATGCTGTCCGGCGGACCCGGAGGCGGCAAACGGGTGAAAACTTTCCGCTGGCTCCTCTTAATCGGCTTGGCGGGCATTGCGCTGATGATTCTCAACTCCTTTTCATCCTTCCATATCAAGGAGGTCCTTCCCATCCAGTCGGGAAGCGCTCCTCCTGACGAAAGTAAACCCGCCTTCGGTTCGGGCGCCCGGATGGAAACCAGCTTCCGGGATTACGAGCAGGCTTACGAAGCCAAACTGCGGGATATTCTTACGAAAATTGCGGGAGTGGGCGAGGTGGAGGTGATGGTGACCATCGATTCCACCGAGGAGCTCCAGGTGGAGAAAAATACCAAGGAAACCCAACAGTCCACCAATGAAAAAGGGGCCAACGGCGAAACCCGGTTTATCTCCGAAACCAGCCGCTCGGCGGACGCCGTCATCATGAACCAATCGGGGGGAAACAACCCCCTGGTGGTGAAAACCACCAAGCCCAAAATCAGAGGGGTGGTCATCGTAGCCAAGGGGGCGGAAAATGCCACCGTCAAAAGGCTGATTACCGAAGCGGTGGAAAGGGGCCTCGAGGTGCCGGCCCACCGGATTTCCGTAGTACCCCGCAAGCAGTAGCGGCGCTAAAAGCGCTGCTACAGCCAGGGGATGACATAGAAGAAACCAAAAACCAAGGAGGATGCAACATATGAATACGAAAAGACAAACAATTTGGCTGGTGTCCATGCTGAGTCTGATGGTGGTACTGTCGGCGTACTATCTCTTTACCGAGGACGTGGACAAATTGAACTCCGTTACGGAGAAGACGGCCCAGCAGGAAATCAAGGTCACCACGGAAGAGAAAACTCCCGAAGCGGCGGATAAAGCGGTTGGCGGCGTAACCACCGACAAGGCGCAAACCACCGATAAGGCGCAAACCACCAGCAAGGATCAAACCACCGACAAGGCCCAAACCGTCACCAAAACGGAAACCAGCGACGCCAAGGTTCTGGAGAAGGTGGCCAGCAAGGCGGTATCCGGCTCCGATTATTTTGCCAACTTGGTAATCAAACGCAATGAAGATCTTGGCAAAAAGGTGGAGAACCTGGCCAACATCATCTCCGACACCAAAAAATCCGCAGATGAAATTGCGAAAGCCAGCGATGACTTTGACCGGGTCCAAACCATGCAGGCCAAGGTGGAAAGCCTGGAGGATATCCTGGGCCAAACCTACAGCAATGCCATCGTTTTGGACGAAGGGGACAAATACAAGGCAGTGGTCCAGGTGGCCAACAAGCTGGATGCCAAGCAGGCTCAGGGCATTATCGATCTCATGATCAAGGAATTGGGTGTTTCCAAGGAATCCGTTTCCGTGCAGTACCTGAAGTAAGCCGCCATGCTCTAGGGAGGGCCGTACGGGCTCTCCCCCCGGGCATAAGCGTTTTACGCCACCCTTAGCTGATAGACAGGACATTTGTCGGTTCTTCCACAATCGTGACGGGATTCTAGGACTAGGTTATAAAACAGTCTTGTAGTGGCGGACGAGTGTGTTATAATTACTTTCGTCGCACGCTTGTTTCATTTCCGTTTCCTTGTGGCACCTGCATGAACCAATGCCGCGAACCGCCATGTGCGAATAGCTGCGGCAGATGCTTGTCCATGCCGGTTTATGCCGGCCAATAAACGCTTAGGAGTGGGTACGGCGCATGTTCAAATTAAGCGAAATCAAGGAATTGATCCGCCTCGTAGACCAGTCGAATCTGCAGGAGCTGGAGATTCAAAATGAAGGATATAAGCTGTACCTGAAAAAACCGGGAGTAACCGAATCCCTTTTGGTCACCCATACCCCCGCGTATCAGACAGCCCCGGCCGCTGTTTCTGTCCAGGCCGAGCCGGTCAAGAACGAGCCGGTGCGGGAGGAGCCCCAGGCCAAGCAGGAGGAGGACGGCCAGCTTCACCGGGTCGTTTCGCCGATGGTAGGTACATATTATCACGCTCCTACGCCTGAAGCCGCCCCCTTCGTGAAGGCGGGAGACCGGGTAACGGAGAAAACCGTGGTTTGCATTGTGGAAGCCATGAAGCTTATGAATGAGATTGAAGCTGAGGTCAAGGGCGAAATCGTGCAGGTGCTGGTAGAGAACGGCCAGCTGGTGGAATACGGACAGCCGTTGTTCCTGGTCCGCGTCTGACGGGAAGTCAACGGGAGCGAAAAGTATTTTATTTCGGGAGGATCATTCAGATCATGGCGTTTCAAAAAATACTAATTGCCAACCGGGGCGAGATTGCGGTCCGGATCATCCGCGCCTGCAAGGAGATGAATATCTATACGGTCGCCGTGTATTCGGAAGCCGACAGAGATTCCCTCCATGTCCGGCTGGCGGACGAAGCCTATTGCATCGGTCCTACCCTGTCCAAGGACAGCTACTTGAACTTTACCAATCTCATGAGCGTCGCCACGCTGACAGAGACTGATGCCATTCATCCCGGTTACGGGTTCCTGGCGGAGAATGCGGATTTCGCGGAGATCTGCGAACGCTGCAACATCACCTTCATCGGACCGTCCCCTGAAGCCATCAGCAAGATGGGAGACAAGGCCGTAGCCAAGGATACCATGAAAAAAGCGGGTGTTCCTGTTATCCCCGGCTCCGACGGGCTGGTGGAGGACCCCCAGGAAGCCCTGATGATCGCCAGGGATATTGGATACCCGGTTATTATCAAAGCTACCGCCGGCGGCGGTGGCAAGGGCATCCGGATCGCCAACGATGAGGAATCCCTGCTTCAGCAGATTACCACCGCCCAGCAGGAGGCCCAAAAGGCCTTCGGCAATGCCGGGGTCTATCTGGAGAAGTTCCTTACAGGCATGAAGCATGTGGAAATTCAGATTATCGCCGATAAACACGGCAACGCCGTCCATCTGGGCGAGCGGGACTGCTCCGTGCAGCGCCGCCGCCAGAAGCTGGTGGAGGAGGCGCCTTGCTCCGTAATCACTCCCGAAGTCCGGGAGCAAATGGGGGAAGCCGCCGTACGTGCCGCCTTGGCGGTGAATTATTCCGGCGCCGGAACCCTGGAATTTCTGCTGGGACCGGACGGGAACTTCTACTTCATGGAAATGAACACCCGGATTCAGGTGGAGCATCCCGTTACCGAAATGGTGACAGGCGTGGACCTGATCAAGGAAATGATCCGTGTAGCCGAAGGCCATCCCCTGAGCTTCCGGCAGGAGGATGTCCAAATTAAGGGCTGGGCTATCGAATGCCGGATCAATGCCGAGGACCCGGAGCGGAATTTTATGCCGTCACCCGGCCAAATTTCCTTCTATCTGCCTCCAGGCGGACTGGGTGTGCGGGTGGACAGCTCCGCTTATCCCGGCTATGTGATCTCCCCGTATTATGATTCCATGATCGCCAAGCTGATCGTGTGGGGAGATACCCGGGAGGACGCCATCGCACGGATGAGCCGGGCCTTGTCCGAGTTTGCCATAGACGGCGTGCAGACGACCATTCCCTTCCATATGAAGCTGATGCGGCATCCTACCTTCCTGAAGGGGGACTTCGATATCAAGTTCCTGGAGGAAGTGGACGTGTACAACTCGTAACGTACTCCAAGTCATAAAAATCTTGGGTTTGTCAACTTTCGGTCCAAATGGTATAGTAATGTATTAGGACGTCCAACAATGCTTGGGAGGTGTACATATGAGCACCATAGCTCCAGATTATGAGAAGACGGACATGGGGAACATCCAGATTGCCCCTGAGGTCATTGAGATTATCGCCGGTCTGGCTACCATCGAAGTGGAAGGGGTAGCAGGCATGAGCGGAGGCTTCGCCAGCGGCGTAGCCGAGCTTCTGGGACGCAAGAACCTTTCCAAGGGCGTGAAGGTGGAGGTTGGGCAAAGAGAAGCGGCCATCGATGTTTCCATTATCATCGAATACGGACAGCGGATTCCATCCGTCGCATCCGATATTCAACGGAATGTGAAGCAGGCCATCGAATCCATGACCGGCTTGGACGTGATTGAAGTGAATGTCCATATCCACGGCGTTCAGTTCAAAACTCCGGAACGGGTTATTGAAGAGGATGCGACCTCCGTTATTAAATTGAAATAACGGTTTGCACTTATGCCCCCTAGCCATAGGGGGCTTGCTTCACGAAAGGGGACCCGTTGGGGAGTGGTCCGACATGGAAGGGGACAAGCTTAATGGCCAAGATTATCGACCGCCTTCTTTTGTTTATTTTCAGCCTTGCCGTCATGGTAGCCGCTTGCGCCATGTTGGCCGGGGCGTTCAATTGGATTCCGCTGGAGGAAACCCAAGCGTTAACCGAGCGGATTTATACGCAAACCGGTCCGGCCATCGCCTTTATCAGCGTTTGCGCCGTTCTGCTGCTTATCGCCCTGCGTCTGTTTTACATTTCCGTGCGCAGCTCCAGGGAGCAGGCACCCTCCATCGACCAGCGCAATGAATGGGGAGATATCCGCATTTCCATTGAGACGGTGGAGAATCTGGCTCTGAAGGCCGCCACCCGTTCCCGCGGCGTCAAGGATTTGCGGGCCCGCATCCGGGTGGGCAGCGCAGGTATTGAGGTGACCATCCGCAGCATGGTGGACGGGGAAAGCTCCATTCCGGCTTTGACCGAGGAGATGCAATCCGCCGTCAAGCAGCATATCGAAGAGATCACCGGGATTCCGGTGGCGAGTGTTTCCGTATTTATCGCCAATATTGTCCAATCTGCGCCCACCTTCAAAAGCCGGGTTGAATAGGGGTGAAGCCGGATATGTGGAAGGACCTGTGGGAGCTCCACCGGGGCAAGCTCCTGGGAGCGGCATTCGGCTTTTTCTTGGGCTTCCTTTATTTGTTCGTCGGTTTTTGGGACATGCTCATTTTTGCTTTCATTGTTTTTATCGGTTATTATATGGGGAAAAAGCTGGATCAAGGGGAACGGCTGTTTCAGGTGGATCACCTGTGGCGCTGGCTTTCCGAAAGATGGAAGATGTTCAGGTAAAACTAGTTATATCCAAGTATAATCCTGTGGAACGGCACCGTCTCACGCTGGAGTGCCCTTTCATGGGGTTTTGTTTTGTATCGAATAGGGGGTTGAAGTCGTCCGATGAGACGCAGATTAGCCAGAGAGCTCGCCGTACAGAGCCTGTATCAGTTGCGAATGAACGAAGTGGATGTGGACCATGCCATCCGCATGGTAATTGAAGAAGCCTTGCAGGAGAACGAAGCCGAGCTTCGCCAGAAGAATGAGGATATTGTACCCAGTGACGTGAAGGAGCTGGTGGCAGGTACAGAAGAGCATCTGGCCGCCATCGATAATTTGCTCACCGATTATCTGAAGGGCTGGTCCATGGACCGGTTATCCAAGGTAGACCGGGAAATTCTGCGTATGGGCGTGTACGAAATGGTGTTCCGTGAGGATGTTCCGCCGAAGGTTGTGGTCAACGAAGCCATCGAAATGTCCAAGAACTTCGGCACCGAGGAATCGGGCAAGTTCGTTAACGGTGTGCTCGGCAAGATGATCACCGAGCTGGAAGGCATCAAGGAAAAGCTGTAAAGAGTTTGACTGCCGGGCAGACTGGGCACCTTCTGGCCCGGTTTTGCCGCTGCTTCAGGTGCGGTCCGAAACTAGAAATAAAGAACATATGGGGGGAGTTACATGTCGGCTCAAGTGATTAACGGCAAGGAATTGGTTCAATCCGTCCGCGAGCACTTCAGGCTTGAGGTGGAGGAGCTGGCCAAGCACCAGGTTCAGCCCGGACTGGCGGTAGTGTTGGTGGGCAATGATCCGGCTTCGGCCGTTTATGTGCGCAACAAAGCCAAGGCCTGTGAAACAGCCGGCATCTATTCCGAGGTGCACCGTCTGCCGGAGGATACCGGTGAAGAGGAGCTTCTGGCGCTGGTGGAACGCCTGAACGGCGACAAGAAGATCAATGGGATTCTCGTCCAGCTGCCGCTGCCCCGCCATATTAACGAAGATAAGATAATTGACACCATCCATCCTGATAAGGATGTGGACTGCTTCCATCCCATTAATGTGGGTAATCTGATGATCGGCAAACCCGGCTTCCTGCCTTGTACGCCTGCCGGCGTCATCGAGGTGCTGAAGCGGATGAAGGTGGAGATTGCCGGCAAACATGCGGTGGTTGTGGGACGCAGCAATATTGTAGGTAAACCTATGGCCATGCTGCTGCTCCGGGAGCATGCCACTGTAACGGTCTGCCATTCCCGCACCCCCGATATGGAGCAGATTACCTCCCAGGCGGATATACTGGTGGCGGCCGTAGGGCGTCCCCAGATGATCAAAGCCAAGCACCTGAAGCCCGGTGCCATCGTGATTGATGTAGGCATCAACCGTCTTCCTGACGGCAAGCTGGTGGGGGATGTGGATTTTGAGGATGTGCTGGAAACAGCCGGAATGATCACTCCTGTTCCCGGATGTGTAGGACCGATGACCATCACGATGCTGCTGGCCAATACCATTGTTTCGGCCAGGCGGGCCGCAGGATTGGAGTAAAGGCCATGATGCCCGATAAGGGGCCGGAGCAGGCCATTACCGTCAAAGAGCTGACCCGCTATATCAAGGCGCGGCTGGAGCAGGACACCCGGTTATCGGATGTCTGGGTCCGTGGGGAAATCTCCAACTTTACCCGGCATTCCAGCGGCCATATGTATTTTACCCTGAAGGATGCGGACAGCCGGGTCAAGGCGATTATGTTCGCTTCCTACAATCAGCGTCTGCCCTTTATCCCTAAGGACGGAACCAAGGTGCTGGCCAAAGGCGGCATTTCCGTTTATGAGCGGGACGGCCAATATCAGATGTATGTCACCCAGATGCAGCCGGACGGCGTGGGCAGCCTTTATTTGGCTTACGAGCAGCTGAAGCAGCGTCTGGAGGCGGAGGGGCTTTTTGCCGTCCACCGCAAAAAACCGATCCCCCGGTTTCCGAGAGCCATCGGTGTGGTCACCTCACCCACGGGAGCGGCGGTCCGGGATATTATCATTACTCTGCAGCGCCGGTTTCCGGCCATACCTGTACAGCTCTATCCCGTGCTGGTACAGGGGACGCAGGCGGCTCCCTCCATTGTGAAGGCTATCCGCCGGCTGAATGAAGCCGGTGAGGTGGATCTGCTCATTGTAGGCAGAGGCGGTGGCAGTCTGGAGGAGCTGTGGGCCTTCAATGAGGAAGCAGTTGCCCGGGCTATCCATGCTTCTCTGATTCCGGTGATTTCCGCCGTAGGGCATGAGACGGATTTTACCATTGCCGATTTTGTGGCGGATCTGCGGGCAGCGACTCCTACCGCAGCAGCCGAGCTGGCCGTCCCTCATCATATGGAGCTGCGCCAGCAGCTGGCTGTGGAGCAGGAGCGGATGCGCAGGGCCCTGCAGCGCAGGCTGCAGGAAATCCGGGAGCGCCTGGCAAGAGCGCAGCGTTCGCCGTATTTGCTGAATCCGCGCAAGCAGCTGCTGGAGCCTGTGGAACGGCTGGACCGCCTCACGGAGCAGTTGGGCTACCGCATCAACAAGCGGCTTACCAAAGCCCGTGAGGCCAAGATGGGCCTGGCCCACCGGCTGGCCCGGCATGACCCCGGCGAGCAGGTCATTTATGCCCGGCGCCAAAGCGATGCGTTAAGCCGCCGTCTGGCAGCCGCCATGCAATCGCTGATGAAGGACAAGCAGGCCGGCTTTGACGCCGCACTTAAGCAATTGGATGCGCTGAGCCCGCTAAAGGTCATGCAGCGCGGCTACAGTCTGGTATATAACGAGAACGAAACCGCACTTGTAAAATCAATTCATCACATACAGCCGGGAGATCTGGTCAAGGTCCGTCTGGCCGACGGACGTCTGGACTGCCATGTATGGGCCATGGAGGAGAATGCGGATGGATAAGGAAATCATTTCCGCCGGCTGGGCCGGTGAATCGGAACTGAGCTTTGAAGCGGCAATGGAGCGTCTGGAAACCATTGTCGGCAGGCTGGAGAACGGCGATGTTCCCCTGGAGCAGGCCATTGAGCTGTTTCAGCAGGGAATGAAGCTTTCCCATCTTTGCGGCAAGAAGCTGGAGCAGGTGGAGCGCAAAATCGAGATTCTGGTGGAGGAAAACGGCACTCTCGCCAAGAAGCCGTTTGCCGCCGGTACGGATGAAGGGTGAGTGGTGAGGCTATGAACCCTTTTGAAGCTCTAAAGCTGGCCACGATCAAGGACTATATCGGGCACTGGCAGACTGTGACGGAAGAGCAGCTTGCCTCCTGTCTGCCGGGGGAATGGCAGGTGCCCGACAAGCTGCGGGAATCCATGCATTATTCGCTGATGGCCGGAGGCAAGCGCCTGCGGCCTGTTCTTGTCTACGCCGCCGCTGAAGCGGCAGGCGGCAGTCCCGAGGCGGCACGTTATGCCGCCAATGCCATCGAGATGATCCACACCTACTCGCTGATCCATGACGATCTGCCGGCGATGGACAATGACGACTTCCGCCGCGGCAAACCCACGAACCACAAGGTATTTGGCGATGCCATGGCGATTCTGGCGGGAGACGCCCTCCTGACCCACGCCTTCTATTCCATTACCCAAGCGGGAAGAGCGGGAGGCGTTCCGGCGGAAACCGTGCTGGACATGTTGGAGGAGCTGTCTGTTTATGCAGGGGCCAGAGGCATGGTAGGCGGCCAGGCGGCAGACATCCTGGGCGAGCAGGGGACCACCGGCAAGGAGCAGCTGGAGTTTATCCATACCCACAAAACCGCCGATCTTATTGTTTTCTCGCTGAAGGCCGGAGGGCGTACAGCGGGAGCCAGTCCGGCGCAGCTGAAGGCGCTGGAGATCTATGGCTACAGCATCGGCCTGGCATTCCAGATTCAGGATGATATACTGGATATCACCGGAGACGAATCCAAGCTTGGCAAACCCCTGCACAGCGACGAAGCCTCACAGAAGGTGACCTATCCTTATCTGTATGGGCTGGAGGAGTCCCGGCGGAAGGTGGAGGAGCTCACCCAAGCGGGGAAACAAGCCGTGCTGGAGGCACAATTCGCTGACCCCCGCAGGCTGCTGGAGCTGGCGGATTATCTGGTGCAACGGGAGTTCTGATCTTACCGGATACTCCTGTGGATGAAGCATGGATGGAATCCGCTTTCGTAAACGCCTCTTTTCGCGTTGTGGCGGTTTTCCGGACTGTGATATAATGATGCATATTTAAACACGAAAGCGGGGCTACAATAGTGCTCGATCAAATCAACCAGCCGGAAGACCTGAAAAAGCTGAATATGGAGCAGTTGGAGGCTTTAACGGGAGAGATACGGAGGTTTCTGATCGAAAAACTCTCGTTGACGGGAGGACATCTGGCGCCCAATCTGGGCGTTGTGGAATTGACCTTGGCCCTGCATTATTATTACCAGTCCCCTCAGGACAAGATCATATTCGACGTCGGACACCAATCGTACGTGCACAAGATCCTCACCGGGCGCAAGGAGAACTTCGATACCCTGCGCAAGTACAAGGGTCTGTGCGGCTTCGTCAAGCGCAGTGAAAGCGAGCATGATGTCTGGGAGGCCGGGCACAGCAGCACCTCCTTGTCGGCGGCTATGGGCTTTGCCAGCGCCAGAGACCTGCAGAAGAAGTCCAACAAAGTGGTGGCGGTAATCGGCGACGGCGCCATGACCGGCGGCATGGCCTTCGAGGCCATGAACCATATCGGCCACGAGGGGAAGAATCTCGTGGTGATTCTGAATGACAACGAAATGTCCATCGCCCCCAATGTGGGCGCTATGCATAATTATTTAAGCAAGATCCGCTCGGACCGGCATTATCTGAAGGCCAAGGACGATGTAGAGTATCTCCTCAAAAAAATCCCGGCCATCGGCGGCAAGGTCGCCAAAACTGTGGAGAAGCTGAAGGATTCCTTCAAATATCTCCTCGTAAACGGTGTTTTGTTTGAAGAGCTGGGCTTTCAGTATATGGGGCCGGTGGACGGCCATAATTTGCCGCAGCTGCTGGAAACCCTGCGCCAGGCGGATAACCTGGAGGGGCCCGTTCTTATCCACGTGCTGACCACCAAGGGTAAGGGCTATTCTCCTGCAGAGGCGGATTCTCATACCTGGCACGGCATCAGCCCCTACAAGATTGAATCCGGCCAGGTGATGAAATCCTCCGGACCACCCATGTACACGGAGGTCTTCGGCAATACGCTGATAGAACTGGCGGAAGCGGACAGCCGGATCGTCGCCGTCACTCCCGCTATGCCGGGAGGCTCCGGCCTGCTGAAGTTCCAGGCACGCTTTCCCGACCGCATGATCGATGTGGGCATCGCAGAACAGCATGCCGCAACCTTCTGCGCCGGTTTGGCCATGGAGGGGATGAAGCCGGTTTACGCCGTTTATTCCACCTTCATGCAGCGGGCTTACGACCAGATTGTCCATGACATCGCCCGGCAGAACCTGAATGTGGTGTTTGCCATTGACCGGGCCGGTTTTGTTGGACCTGACGGAGAAACCCACCAGGGGATTTATGATATGGCCTTTATGCGCAGCATCCCCAATCTTACGGTGATGATGCCCAAGGATGAGCAGGAGCTGCGCTCCATGCTGTATACGGCACTCCACTATGACGACGGCCCCATTGCTGTGCGGTATCCCCGCATTAACGGCAGAGGGGTAGAACTGGCGCCGATGTCGCTTATTCCCATCGGCAGCTGGGAAGTGGTGCGTGGCGGCAGCGATGCTGCTGTGCTGGCGGTTGGACCTATGGTGGAGGTGGCGGAGGAAGCCGCCCACATTCTGGCCGGGCATGGCATATCCCTCCGGGTAGTAAACGCCCGGTTTATTAAGCCGGTGGATCAGGCCATGCTCCTTAGCCTTGCGGCGGAGCGCCTGCCGATCATCACCATGGAAGAAGGCGTCCGGATGGGCGGCTTCGGTTCGGCTGTGCTGGAATTTTATGCCGATCATGATATTTACGGGCTGGCAGTGAAAAACCTGGCTATTCCCGATTATTTTGTTGAACACGGAAGCATCAAGGAACAGCGGGCGGAGGTCGGGCTTACAGCCGAAAGCGTAGCCGGACAGCTGGCCGCCTTCATCCAGAAGAAACGGCAGCATGCCTAAAGGCTTCGGCCTTGGGAGCGCCTGGGAGGACAGTGTGGCTAAAGAGAAGGAACGGATAGACGTCCTGCTGGTTGAGCAGGGTTATTATGAAAGCAGAGAGAAGGCCAAGGCCGCTGTGATGGCGGGACTGGTCTTTACCGGAACGGAACGGCTGGAGAAACCCGGCATGAAAATCGCCAGGGATCTTCCGCTCAACGTCAAAGGAGCTCCCCACCCTTATGTCAGCCGCGGCGGGCTGAAGCTGGAGAAGGCCATTCGTGCCTTCGGTTTGGATCTTAACGGTGCCGCCATGATGGATATCGGGGCCTCCACCGGCGGGTTTACGGATTGTGCGCTGCAGAACGGGGTATCCCGGGTGTATGCCATTGACGTAGGCTACAATCAATTGGATTATTCCCTCCGCAATGACCCTCGGGTGCATGTGATGGAACGGACGAACTTCCGGTATATGGAGCCGGAGCATCTGGAGGGTTTTGTGCCAAACTTCGCCACCATTGATGTTTCCTTCATCTCACTCCGGCTGATTCTGCCTGCATTGGCCAAGCTGATGTCCGGCGGCGGCCGGATTGTCGCCTTGATCAAGCCTCAATTCGAGGCAGGGCGGGAGCAGGTGGGGAAATCCGGGGTGGTCCGGGATGCCAAGGTGCACGAGTCTGTGCTGGAAACCGTGTTGGAATTTGCCTGCCAGCTTGGTTTTGTTCTGGAGGGGCTTACTTATTCGCCCATTACCGGGGGAGAAGGAAATGTGGAGTTTCTGGCAAACTGGACCTACAAAGGAACCTTATCTGCAGACAGCGTCGGCTCAGAGCCTGCGTGTCCGGAAAAACCGGACTTCGCAACGTTGATCCGGGACACTGTACATCAAGCCCATCATACCTTCCGCTCCTCACCGGGTTGAACTTTTCTTAGGATGATGATACAAAAGCTTGCAGGAATTTCTTTAATCTCCTAGAAAAAGTATAGTATTCGGGGGGATGCGGAATGTACAGAGGCGACAGCCTGATTCTCTTGCTTCTCAGTGTATTCATCATCGGATGGCTGCTTTACCGGTTCCGGTTTTGGCTGATGGCCCCGCCCAAGGGGAGGCCGGCCATTGACCCGGACCCGGAGGTGCCGGCTACGGCGGCAGTTGAGCTGTTGGAATTTTCGGGATATGAGGTATTGACGGGCAAACGCCGGATACCCATCCAGATTCAGGTGAATGACAGAGAGTTGCTGGAGAGCAGGCTGTTCATCGATCATTTCGCCGCGGAAGAGGAAAAGCTGTATGTGGTCAAGGTTGCCCGGGACCGCAAACCCCTGGACTGGACCGGCAGCGGGTTGCGTGACCAGCTTCTGGTCTATCAGCTGCTGTATCCGGAGGCGGAAGGGATTCTGTACGTGGACCCCAGACAAAAGACGATTGAGAAAATCCGCTTCGATGTTCCGGAGGAGGAAAGCCGCACCTCATAAAGGATGCGCTTACGTGGCAGCACCGTCAAATCGTAAGGAGGACAATATGAAAGGCCAACGTCATCTGAAAATCAGGGAGATTCTGGCGTCGCAGGATATCGAGACCCAGGACGAGCTTGTGGAAGCACTCCGCACTGCCGGCTACAATGTAACCCAAGCTACCGTCTCCCGGGATATCAAGGAGCTTCACCTGATTAAAACCCCCTTAAGCAGCGGCCATTATAAGTATGCGCTTCCCAGTGAGCAGCGGGTGAATCCAGTATCGCGGCTGAAGCGTGTGCTGTCTGAGCATTTTGTAGGCATTGATTATACGGAGAATCTCATCGTCATGAAAAGCATGCCGGGCACTGCCAATGCCATTGGGGCATTGCTGGACAGCCTGGAGTGGCCTGAATTGATGGGCACCATTTGCGGCGATGATACCATTCTTTTGATCTGCCGCAGCCGCGAGCAAAGCCAAGAAATCGTACGCCGGATTACCGCCATGCTGTCCTGATCTTCAGGGCGGCTTTTTTTATTTGCGGGAACGCATGCAGAAAAATAAAATGCGAATAGGTGTTCCCTTTTTCTGCGGAATGCTGATATAATGGAGAGGACAAGATTTGTACCCGCATTTTTATTTGGAAAAAAGGGGAGTTGCCCAATGCTGCAAGAGCTGTCCATCCGCAATCTGGCGGTAATCGAATCGGTACGTCTGGCTTTCCACAACGGTTTTCATGTTCTCACGGGCGAAACAGGCGCCGGGAAATCCATTATTATAGATGCTTTAGGATTAATCGCCGGAGGACGGGGCCTAAGTGATCTGGTCCGGTTTGGGCAGGATAAGGCGGAAATCGAGGCCTTATTTGATGTTCCCGCCGATCACCCCGTTTGGGAGGTGCTGGAGGGAGTCGGCTTAACACCGGCTGCTGATGAGCATCTGATCATCCGCCGGGAGCTGAGCGTCCATGGCAAGGGCGTCAGCCGTATCAACGGCCAGCTCGTGAACCTGTCCGTCCTCCGGGAAGCAGGGGAGCGGCTGATTAATATTCATGGGCAGCATGAGCATCAATCCCTCTTGAAGGCGGAGGAGCATATCCGCTGGCTGGACTTGTTCGGCGGGCACGAAATCGAAAAAACCCGTTCCGCATACAGCGCGGCCTACGGTGAATATATGCGTATCCAAAAGGAGCTGGCTGCTCTCCGGGAGGCGGAGAAGAAAGCATTGCAAATGCAGGATCTGTACCGCTTCCAGGTGGAGGAGATTGCGGATGCCCAATTGAAATCCGGCGAGGATGAATGTTTGGCGGAAGAAAAGAGCAAGCTAGGAAATGCGGAAAAATTATACCAGAACGTGAACGATTCGTATGAGGCGCTTAATGCCGGAGGCAAAGCCTTGGATCAGGTCCGCAGGGCGGTTCTTAAGCTTCAGGACATTGTCCAGTTTGATGCTGTTGGGCTTGGCCCCGTTTTGGAGCAGATGCAAAGCGCCTTTTACCAGCTGGAGGATGCGGCGTTCCAGCTCCGGGATTACCGGGAGGGTGTAGAGTCTAACCCGATCCGGTTGAATGAAATTGAAGACCGTCTCAGTCTGATCGCCTCCTTCCGGCGGAAATACGGAGAGAACGTGGAAGAAATCCTTCGTTATCTGGAGAAGGTGCGCCAGGAGCTGGCGGTACTGGACCATAAGGAAGAGCGGCAGCAGGAGCTGGAACGGAAGCTGGCCCGCCAGGAGAAGGAATGTGTGCGCCTTGCTCTTAAGCTGTCCGGGCAACGCTCGTCTGCCGGGGTGAGGCTATCTGAGGCTATTGTAGCGGAGCTGAAGGAGCTGCATATGGAGCGAACGGTGTTCCAGGTACAGATGGGACGGGTAGAGGATCCTAAGGGGGTTCAGGCGGATGGCACGACGGTCCGGTTGGCCCGCAACGGCATTGACCAAGTGGAATTCCTTATCGCTCCGAACCCGGGAGAACCGCTGCGGGGTCTCGGGAAAATTGCCTCCGGCGGCGAGCTTTCCCGGATGATGCTGGCGATGAAATCGATTTTTGCCAAGGTGGACCGGATTCCCGTCCTGGTATTCGATGAGGTGGATACAGGTGTCAGCGGCCGCGCGGCACAGGCCATTGCAGAACGGATGGCGCGGCTGTCGTCCGATTGCCAGGTTTTCTCCATTACGCATCTGCCTCAAGTGGCGTGTATGGCGGATGCCCATTATTACATCAGCAAAGCGGTGGAGGACGGACGGACCTACACCAGGGTCAAGGACCTGGACACGGCAGACCGTGCAGAGGAGCTTGCCCGGATGCTTGGCGGCGTAGAGATCACGGAGACGACGTTATCGCATGCTTTGGAGATGCTGGCTATGGCAGAGACCCAAAAAAGGGCTTTTAACCCGGAATTCAAGCAGATATTGGCCTGAGGTGCAGCTTTTTCGAGTCATAAATCAGGTGGGGCGGGGTAACTTATAGGTACGCAAATGACACATGCGCCTTCTTTAACGGGCGAGGAGGAGAAAAGGAGCGTGATTGGGATTGAGTTCCATCAACCGCAAACGATTGATAGGTCTTATCATCGCTTTTTTCATTTGCTTGCTGAGTTTTTCCGCCCCGTTTCAATGCTTCGCCAGTTTTCCCGGTGAGCTGCGTATCTTCACAGGTCAGGACAAGGCGCTACACTTAGCGATGCCCGTCACCGGCAATATCAGCATCCGCGATCCGGGAATCATGAGTGTGAACGGTTCTTCGGAGCCGACCTTTCAAGCTAACCTCAAGGAGCCCATCCATATCCATACGGCTGTAGCCGGCCAAACGGAAATGCTGGTCAAGCTGGGGAATATCCCCATTAAATCGGTTAAGGTGAAGGTCCTTCCCGACTTAAGGGTAGTGCCCGGAGGCCAAACCATCGGGGTAAAGCTTAAATCAGCCGGGGTGCTTGTGGTGGGCCACCACATGGTAACGGTGGAGAATGACCGGAAGATTTCTCCGGGAGAGGACGCCAAAATCCAAGTAGGGGATTTGATCCTCAGCGTAAACGGACAGAAGCTCCGGGATGTGAATCAGATGGCGGAGCTGGTGGCACAGGCAGGCAGAGAAAAAACCAGCTTGGATCTGGAGATTAAACGGAATAAGGACAAGCTGCATGTTAAACTGGAGCCTGCCTTTGACCAGAATGACAAAGCTTACCGGCTCGGTATATACATCAGGGACTCCGCAGCGGGTGTAGGGACTCTTACCTTCTATTCCCCGGATCAGAACGCCTATGGCGCACTGGGGCATGTCATTACGGATATGGATACACAGACACCTATCGAAGTGGGCAGCGGCGAAATCGTACACTCCAATGTTACCTCCATCGCCAAGAGCCTGACAGGAGAACCAGGGGAAAAACGGGCCCAATTTAGCTCGGAGAACAAAATTTTAGGCAATATTGAAAAGAATACGCCCTTCGGAATATTCGGAAGAATGTCTGCTGTTCCTGATCACGGATACACGAAAGAAGCTTTGCCCGTAGCCTTTGCCGAGGATGTTGTGGAAGGACCGGCTGAAATCTATACGGTGGTTAACGGACAGAAGGTGGAGAAGTTCTCGATTAGTATTACCCATGTAGCCAAACAGGATTATCCGGCTACGAAGGGAATGGTAATCAAAATTACCGATCCCCGCCTGATCGAAAAAACCGGCGGGATTGTCCAGGGAATGAGCGGCAGCCCCATCATCCAAAACGGCAAGCTGATCGGAGCTGTCACCCATGTTTTCGTTAACGATCCGACCAGCGGGTATGGCTGCTTCATTGAATGGATGCTTCAAGACGCAGGAGTTTTGGACAAACAAACCATGGAGGAACTGAAAGCAGGCTGAGCCTGCTTTTTTTCTTTATCTAAAGCCATGTTTCATTTTTATTGGAAACGGGTAATAAAAATCTAACAATTCAGTGAACCTGTCGAAAAATGTTGGATGATAAGATAAAATATATATTATATATAAAACCGTAAAAAAAATAAAGAAAAATAAATTTCGACAGAAGGAATTTAATCCCATGTGTCGAATTAGAATAGTCAGGAAAACAAAAGTACGCATCTTTGGATTGGAGGATTAGTCGAGTGCAAAAAATCGAGGTTTTGTTGGCAGATGACAATCGGGAGTTTACAGCGTTATTATCGGAATTTATCAATGACCAGCAAGATATGAATGTATCCGGAATTGCTTATAACGGCAACGACGTGCTGCGTCTCATTGAAGAGGGACGTGTCCCTGATGTGCTGATTCTTGATATTATTATGCCTCATCTTGATGGCCTGGGCGTTCTGGAGAAGCTCCGGGAGATGAATGTCAATCCGCAGCCCAAAATCATTATGCTCACTGCTTTCGGCCAGGAGAGTATTACACAGAAGGCAGTCCAGTTGGGGGCATCCTATTATATCCTGAAGCCCTTCGATATGGAGGTTCTGACCAACCGCATTCGCCAGCTCATCTCCCCCAATCCGATTACAGCCAACTCGATGCTGGGAAGCGGCGTGTCATCCTCCGTAATCCAGCATAAGGCCAATGTGGTTCCTATGAACAAATCCCGTAACCTGGATGCGAATATTACCAGCATTATTCATGAAATTGGTGTTCCCGCTCATATTAAGGGTTACCAGTACCTGCGTGAAGCCATTACTATGGTATACAATAACATCGAAATTCTCGGCGCTATTACCAAGACCCTTTATCCGGCAATTGCCGAACGCTTCAAGACTACACCGAGCCGTGTAGAGCGGGCCATCCGCCATGCCATCGAGGTAGCTTGGACCCGCGGCAATATTGACAGCATCAGCCACCTGTTCGGGTACACCGTTAATATTTCCAAAGCCAAACCCACCAATTCCGAATTTATTGCCATGGTGGCGGATAAGCTGCGGATCGAGCATAAGGTGTCCTGAGAGGAAAAGGAATAGACAGTAAGCCTGAAGCCGCTTGTTTATTGGGTTGTCTGTTAATCCAATGAACAGGCGGTTTTCTATATCCTTATGTGAATCTAAACAAGGAGCCACCCTCAATGTCCCAAAAGCTCGCCAACCAAATTATAAAAAGGCAGACCGGCATTCTGACCTATGGTATGACACCGCCCAAGTTGGACACTCCGGAGGAAAAGCTGAACACCATTGCTCGTACGCAGCATGAACGGATCGCTTCCCTCCCTATTGACGGTCTTATTCTTTATGATGTTCAAGAGGAAGACAGCAGAGAGGGGGACCGGCCCTTTCCTTATCTGGAAGCATTGGATCCTGGAATTTACCGCAATACATACTTGAACCACCTGCAAACGCCATCCATTCTGTACAGAAGTGCAGGTAAATATCATCCCGCGGAGCTGGAGAGCTGGATGGCTGCGCAGCCGGAAGGTGCATGTGCCGTATTTGTCGGGGCCTCCTCCAGTACTCAACCGGTGAAAACCTCTCTTCCCCAGGCTTTTGAGATCGGGCGCCGTCATCCTCATCTTCTGATGGGTGGAGTTATGATTCCGGAGCGCCATATGAAAACACGGGATGAACATCTGCGGGTGATCCGGAAGATGGAAAGCGGCTGCCGCTTTTTCGTGTCGCAAGCTATTTATAATGTGGAAGCCTCCAAGGATTTCTTGTCGGACTATTATTACGCCTGCCGGGAGCAGGAGTTGGAAATGGTGCCGATTCTGTTTAATTTTGCCCCCTGCGGTTCATTGAAGACCTTGGAATTTATCAAGTGGCTGGGGATCAGTCTGCCCCGCTGGCTGGAGCAGGATTTAATCCATTCCCATGATATTCTGGATAAATCCATCACCTTGGTGCGCAAAATTATGGATGAGCTGATGGATTTTGCGTTGGAGAAGGGAATTCCTGTAGGCTGCAGCGTGGAGAGTGTGTCTACCAGGAAGGTGGAAATCGAGGCTGCGCTTCAGCTGCTTCGGGATATCCGCGGGGATATGGATAAGAAGCTTGCGGTCAACGGTGCGTGATGATGCTCTTTCCGGGGGCACAAGGCTCCCGGTTTTTGCGTTTACCGCGGGGGTTTAAGGGTAAAGGCATAATGGAGAGTGATAATTCATAAACGGCAGGGGAAGCTAAGGATGGCTGAATCATTTGACACGCGAAACTGTAAATAATATAATTACAGTATATCGGAGGTGTCCTGATATGAACAGCGATTTCTCCATTGCCGTACACAGCCTGGTATTGCTGGCCCACCGGTCGGATCATATGGCCACCAGTGAGATGATTGCAAACAATGTCTGCACCAATCCGGCCCGGGTACGAAAGGTGATGAGTCTTTTGCGGAACCACGGCTTTGTGGCGACCAAGGAAGGAACCGGCGGCGGCTATATGCTGGATTGCGACCCGGAAACCACCCACCTGGGGCAGATTTATACGGTTGTATGTGCCGGGACTCTGAAGCCCAGCTGGTGCTCAGGGGACCCGGACAACGGCTGTATGATCGCATCCAATGTCCAGTCTGTGATGGATGGTCTTTTCCATGAGGCGGAGGACCACCTGGAGCTGTACTGGAGGAAATGGACCATTGCAGCGGTGCTTGAGCAAATTTGCAGCCTGCATGAAGGGAAAAGTGACGGTACCCCAAAATTAGAAAAAGGAGTGTTTGAACATGGCGGTTAAACATATTACAGATGCAACGTTCCAATCGGAAGTAGGGCAAGACGGTTTGGTATTGGTGGATTTCTGGGCACCGTGGTGCGGACCCTGCCGGATGATCGCACCTGTTCTGGATGAACTGGCTGCTAACCCTGCAGCAAAGGCAACTGTAGCCAAAACCAATGTGGATGAAAATCCGGAAACTGCAGGCAAGTTCGGCGTAATGAGCATTCCGACCCTGATCCTGTTCAAAAACGGAACACCCGTTGACAAGGTAGTGGGCGTGCAATCACTGGCTTCTCTGGAAGCCCTCATCGAAAAACACGCGTAATCATCGGATATGAGGAGAAAGGGGCATATTATATGACCCAATTGCAGCAAGAGGCAGGTGCTGCCTTCACCCGGATGATTCTCGACCGGCATTCCGTACGCCGCTACAAAAAAGGGGCCGTTATCCCCGAGGCGGACCTCCGGCAGATTCTGGAGATTGCCCATTTTGCCCCCTCCGCATGGAACCTTCAGCACTGGAAGCTGGCAGTGATACAGGAGCAAGCGGACAAAGAGACGCTTTTTCCCATTGCCAACAGCCAGAAGCAGGTTCTGGAGAGCGCCGTGACGGTAGCAGTGTTGGGGGATCTCCAAGCGAATCTGAACGCGAAAACGGTCTATACGCAGCTTGCTGAAGCGGGAGGCATGTCCAACGAGCTGGCAACCCGCCAGATCGCCAACATCAATCATGTGTATGATACCAGAGGCGAGCAATTCGGCCGGGACCATGCCATGTTAAATGCGGGCCTGATCTCTATGCAGCTCATGCTGGCTGCTAAGGCGATGGGCTACGATTCCGTACCGATGACCGGCTTTGATGCCGCGGCCTTTTCCCATGCCTTCAACATTGATGCCCGGTATGTGCCGGCCATGCTGATCTCCATCGGGATTGCGGATGAGCCGACCCACCAATCACCCAGGCTGCCGCTGGAGAAGCTTATCTACCCGATCTCAGCATCCGTGGAATAGAAAAGAGAGCGGCGGACACGTCATAACGTGCCGCCGCTTTGCTGTGTGTGGATCCCATCACGATCTATCCTGATAGAGACTAATATTGGCGGGCGCTGGAAATGGCATCCTCCAGCTCCTGAAGATTCTGCAGCACCTGCTGCTCCTGGGAGCTGTTCGCTTCGGACATCAGCTGGGTCTTGGCCTCAGCCGCCCGGCGCTCCGCTTGCTCCAGCTTGGCCCACGCGTGACGTCGGTCCTCCGGATCCGCGGAGTTTTGAGCTTTAGCCGCTTCCTCCCGGGCTTGATTGAGCTCGTGAATGGCTTCGTTGACGCTTGTGAGCACATGCTCCAGTCGCTGCTGGTGCTGAAGATATTCGGTCATGGATGGTCTCCTCCTTATGGGACGAATGCGCAAAGCACATATTTAGGATGCCATATCTGCGGATGCGGCATTCTTCCCTAAAGAAAGTAATCATCAGGCTTCGTCCCATTCCAACCGGGCTAAGGGAAACATATCGATGGCGCGCGGGAAAATTCCCTGTACATACGCAATCAGCACCCCGTAATTGACAATGGGGACGCCGGCATCCACCGCCTGGGCAATCCTGTGCAGCATCGATCTCCGGTTGAGCATACACGAGCCGCAATGGACGATGAGCGAATAATCGGTAATATTGCCCGGGAAGGTGTAGCCGCTGGCATGTTCGAAATGAAGCTCCTTGCCCGTATTCTGACGGATCCAACGGGGGATTTTGACCCGGCCGATATCGTCGGATTGCTGGTGGTGGGTGCAGGCCTCGGCCACCAGAATTTTATCCCCGTCCTGGAGCTTGTCCAGCGCACGGGCCCCGCGGACCAGCTCCGCCAAATCCCCCTTGTGCCTGGCAAATAAAATGGAGAAGGAGGTCAGGGGAACATCCTTTGGCGTATCTGCTGCCACCTTCAAGAACGCTTGGGAGTCGGTAATCACCAAAGCGGGTTTGGTTCCAAGGCGCTCCAAGGTCTCCTTCAATTCATATTCCTTGGTCACCACTGCGATGGCATCCGCCTCCAGGATATCCCGGATGGTCTGCTGCTGGGGGAGAATGAGCCTTCCCTTAGGAGCCGCTTTATCGATGGGAGTCACCAGCACCACAAAATCCCCGGGCCGCACCAGATCCCCTACAATCTTAAACTTGTCCTCCTCATCCGGAACTGCTTCCCCCATCGCCTTGCGCAGCTCGTTGATGCCTTTGCCGCTGGCTGCGGAGACGGCATACACTGAAAGCTCAAGTTTTTCCCGCATTTCCTTCAGAAGCGGCTCAGAGCCCGCTTCCAAATCAATTTTGTTCAGAACGCCCAACGAAGGGATCTTCTTCTGGCGCAGATATGCCGCTAAGGATATGTCAAAATCGCTTAAGCCTTCCTCCGCGTCCACCACCAGGAGAGCCAGATCGGTTTTTTCCACTACCTCCAGCGTCTTGCGCTTCCGGAGCTCGCCAAGCTCCCCTTCATCGTCAAGCCCTGCGGTGTCAATAAAGACCACCGGACCCAGCGGCAGGAGTTCCATGGATTTATAGACAGGATCGGTAGTGGTTCCCTTCACAGGCGAAACCACAGCGGTTTCCTGCTTGGTTATCGCGTTGATCAGACTGGACTTTCCCGCATTCCGCTTGCCGAACAGGGCAATGTGGACGCGATTGGACCGGGGGGTTGAGTTCATGCTCATGATCCGGCTTCCCCTTTCATTTGCCCGGAATTCCGGGTTTGGTAATTTGGCGCGGGCTCAGGACCCGCTCTGCCTCCTGGGCGGTCATCAAGCCTTCGCGGATGAGAGCTTCCCGAACGGGAATGCCCTCGGACTGCGCTTGTTTGGCGATGCGCGCCGCGGCTTCGTAGCCGATATAATCCACCAGCGCCGTGGCCAAGGCGGAGGACATTTCTACCCGCGCAGCGGATACGGCGGCGTTTGCTTCCAGCCCGCGGATACACTTTTCCTCGAAAAGGGTCACAGCGCTTGTAAGCACTTCCAGCGATTCCAGAAGCGATTCCGCAATCAGAGGCGAGAAGGCGTTCAGCTCCAATTGCCCGTTCATGGCAGCCAGCGTGATAGCTGAATCATTGGCGATGACGCGCATGGCTGTTTGGCCTGTCATTTCGGCCATAACCGGGTTTACCTTGCCCGGCATAATGGAGGAGCCGGCCTGTACGGCGGGCAGCTTCAGCTCACCCAGACCTCCGGCGGGACCGGAGGCTAAGAGCCGCAGATCACCTGATATCTTCAACAGATTAACCGCAGCCGCTTTCAGCAGGCCAGACACCTCCACGAACACGTCCATGTTCTGGGTGGGGTCCATAGGGAACTCGCTGCGGGCCAGTCCCAGCCCGGAAAGCTCCTGAAGAAGCTCGGTTACGGTAAAGGTGTATTTCAGAGGCGCATTCAGCCCTGTACCGATGGCGGTTCCGCCGATATTCACCTCCCGTAGCCGCTCCTCCACCTTGTAGAGCCGCCAGCGGTCCCGGGAAATAGCCTTGGCGTAAGCCCCGAAGCCTTGTCCGGTGGTCATCGGCAGGGCGTCCATCAACTGGGTCCTCCCCAGCCTCAGCACATGGGCGAAGGCCTCCTCTTTTTCCTGGAGCGCTTCCTGGAGAGAGGCAAAAGCATTGGCCAAGGGACGCAGCAGGCGGATGGCTGCGATGCGCAGAGCGGTAGGATACACATCGTTGGTAGATTGGCCGAGGTTTACGTGGTCCAAAGGATGGACCCGATGATATTCTCCGGGCTTTCCGCCCAGCCGGAGGATGGCCAGGTTGGCCAGCACCTCGTTCACATTCATGTTGGTGGAGGTGCCTGCTCCGCCCTGGAGGGCGTCAACGGGAAAAGCGCTTTTGTAATCGCCGGACAGCACTTGGCTGCAGGAATAAAGGATGGCATCAGCTATCTCCGCCGGCAGGAGCCCCAGTTTTCGATTGGCCATGGCCGCAGCTTGTTTCACCAGAACGATAGCCGAGATCAGGCGGGGATTCACCGGCCTGCCGCTGACAGGAAAATTGTCCATAGCCCGCCGGGTGTGGATGCCATATAAAGCGTCCGCCGGAAGGGATAAGGAGCCCAAAAGGTCGGTTTCGGTGCGGAATTCCGGATTGGCGGTCAGCATGGGACCACTCCTATCGCATCAAAAAATGAAGGTTATTGCCTCTATCATACCAGACATGGGGGTCCGGGAGTGAGAGATGCTATAAGGTTATTTTATACCAGAATTCCCCTTGAAAAAAAGAATAAAATGAGGCGGAGTTTGCTTACAATTCCCAATAGTGTATGCTTAGGTGATGATTAATTTTCTGGAGGGACCGCGAATGACAAAGCAATATGATGTAGTGGTGCTGGGTGGCGGCACCGGCGGATATGTGGCGGCGATCCGGGCAGCCCAGCTGGGCAAATCCGTTGCCATTGTGGAGCGGGACAAGCTGGGAGGAACCTGTCTTCACCGGGGATGTATCCCCACCAAGGCGCTGCTCCGCAGTGCGGAGCTGGCCCATAGCATGCGGGAATCCGAAAGCTTCGGCATTACTGCCGGCAGCGTGTCTGTCCATTTTCCCAAGGTGCTGGAGCGAAAGCAGCAGATTGTGGACCAGCTGCATAAGGGCGTTCAATTTTTGATGAAAAAGAACAAAATCGACGTATATACCGGCAATGGCAGGGTCATCGGACCTTCCATCTTCTCGCCGCGCAGCGGTGCGGTGGCGGTGGAGCTGCCTGATGGGGAAACGGAGAATCTGGTGCCCGCGCAGCTGATTCTGGCTACCGGCTCCCGTCCGCGCCAGCTGCCGGGACTGGAAACGGACGGGGAGCTTATCCTCAACAGCGATCATGCTCTCCAAATGGAAACCCTGCCCCGTACGATACTAATCATCGGGGGCGGTGTCATTGGTGTGGAATGGGCCTCCCTTCTCCATGATTTTGGTGTGGAGGTCACGATTGTGGAATATGGCCCGCGGCTTGTCCCTTATGAGGATGCGGACGTTTCCAAGGAGCTGGAGCGCCTGTTCAAAAAGCGTGGCATCAAGGTAATAACCGGCGCTCAGGTGCTGGCGGAAACCGTCGTGAAGGATGGGCAAGGCGTAACCTTGAAGGCAGAGCGGAACGGGGAAATGCTGGAGCTCGGCTGTGAGCGTGTCCTGGTGAGTGTGGGACGGCAGGCCAATGTAGAAGGGCTGGGGCTTGAGAATACCGATGTGAAGGTGGAACGGGGGGTTATCCGGGTAAATGAGTGGATGCAGACCGCTGAATCCCATATTTACGCCATCGGCGATGTAATAGGAGGCATGCAGCTTGCCCATGCGGCCAGCCATGAAGGGATTCTGGCGGTTGAGCATTTTGCCGGGATGAAGCCTGCCGGTTATGCCGAGCACCTGATTCCACGCTGTGTGTACGGGCGTCCGGAGATTGCCAGTGTAGGCTGGACGGAGGTTCAGGCTGTGGAGAAGGGGTACACAGTCAAAACGGGCAAATTCAGCTTTAAGGCCTTGGGCAAGGCGCTGGTCCACGGGGATGCGGACGGCTTCGTGAAGGTTGTAGCCGACAAGGAGTCGGGGGATATCCTCGGGGTGCATATGATCGGCGCCCAAGTAACGGATTTAATCTCCGAGGCTGCCCTGGCACAGCTCTTGAACGCCACTCCCTGGGAAGTCGGCTCTGTCATCCATCCCCATCCCACCATGTCCGAGGCTTTGGCCGAAGCCATGCTGGCTGTGGACGGGAGAATGATCAACGCTTAACACGCATCGGTACCTGATTGTAATCCTCCTTGAAAAAAGCTATAATAGCCATAAGCCCAAGTCTTAGTACCAGGTATTAAAACGGGCCAAAAAACAGGCTTGGATCAAAGCCTATTTTACGAGGAGGAATTCTCCTGATGTCAATCGGACAAATCTTCAAGCACCGGTCGTTGGGGCTGACGGATGACGCAGTCACCGGCATGTACCGCAACATGATGCGGGCCAGAAAGTTCGACGAACGCTCCTTTTTGCTGCAGCGCTCGGGCAAGATTGCTTTCCACGTGTCGGGAATCGGGCAGGAGGCCGCGCAGGTGGCGGCAGCAACCGCCCTTCATACAGATGAAGACGTATTTTTGCCATATTACCGGGATTACGGGTTTGTGCTGACGGTGGGGATGACCATGCGGGAGCTGATGCTCTCCGTGTTTGCCAAGGCGGAGGACCCCAACAGCGGCGGCCGCCAGATGCCGGGACACTTCGGCTGTAAACGCCTGAATATCGTGACGGGTTCGAGCCCGGTGACGACCCAGGTGCCCCATGCGGCAGGTATTGCCCTGACCAAAAAAATGCGCGGCGAACCCGGAGTTTCTTGGGTAACCTTCGGGGAAGGCTCCAGCAATCAGGGGGATTTTCACGAAGGGTCCAACTTTGCCGGAGTGCACAAGCTGCCGATGATTCTCATGTGCCAAAACAATCAATATGCCATTTCGGTGCCCACCTCCCGCCAATTGGGCGGACGTGTGGTGGACCGGGCGAAGGGCTATGGCATGGAAGGCGTCCGGGTGGACGGCAATGACGTGCTGGAGGTCTACCGGGTGGTCAGCGAGGCGCGCAGCCGCGCAATCCGCGGCGAAGGGCCGACCTTGATCGAAGCCATGATGTACCGAATTTCCCCGCACTCCACATCGGATGACGATATGCTCTACCGGACCAAGGAGGAAGTGGAGGAAAACCGTTCGAAGGACGGGCTTCCCCGCTTCAGGCAGTATCTGGCGGAATGCGGCTTGTGGGACGACGATAAGGAAGCGGCGCTTCAGAAGGAAATTACGGCGGAGATCAACGACGCCACACAATATGCCGACCAGGCTCCGTATGCGCTGCCTGAGGACGCGCTGAAGCATGTTTATCTTGAACAGGCCGGGGAGGGGACGGGACAATGGCTGTAATTACGTATCTGGAGGGCATCCGCTCTGCCATGCAGGAGGAAATGCGCCGTGACAGCTCCGTCTTCGTTCTGGGCGAGGATGTGGGCAAGGGCGGTGTGCTGAACGCTACCAAAGGGCTGCGTGACCTGTACGGCGCAGACCGTGTGCTGGATACGCCCTTGGCGGAATCGGCCATTGCCGGAGTCGCCATCGGTGCGGCCATGTACGGTATGAGGCCTGTGGCGGAGATGCAGTTCGCCGATTTTATCCTGCCGGCCACCAACCAGATTATCAGCGAAGCGGCCAAAATCCGCTACCGCTCCAACGGGGACTGGAATTGTCCCGTTGTGATCCGGGCTCCATACGGAGCCACCGGAGGCGGTGCCTTGTACCATTCCCAATGCCCGGAATCTATCTTTTTCGGGACACCGGGTTTGAAGATTGTGGCCCCCTCCAATCCGTACGATGCCAAGGGATTAATGAAGGCGGCTATCCGGGACGAGGATCCAGTGATGTTCTTTGAGCATAAGAAGTGCTATCTGTCCATCAGCGGCGATGTGCCCGAGGAGGACTATATTGTTCCCATCGGCAAATCCAAGGTAGTCCGTGAAGGAGAGGATATTACCATTATCTCCTACGGCCTGACGGTTCACTATGCGTTGAAGGCGGCGGAGGAGCTGGCGGCATCGGGTGTCAGCGCCCATGTTCTGGACCTGCGGACGCTGCAGCCTCTGGACAAGGAGGGAATCCTGGAAGCCGCCCGTAAAACTGGCAAGGTGCTGATTATCCATGAGGATAATAAAACCGGCGGAGTTGGAGCCGAGGTGTCTGCCATCATTTCGGAAGAAATGTTCTACGAGCTGGACGCTCCGATTATGCGGCTGTGCGGGGCGGACATACCGGCAGTGGGCATGGCGCCTACCATCGAGAAGTTCTTCCTGCTGAACCCGGACAAGGTGAAGGAAGCCATGCTGCGGCTGGCCGAAATTTAAAGCAACCCCCCAAAAGTGAAATGAGGCTTCGTTGTTAAGGCCGGGTACTTTTGGGGGAGCCCCCGATAATTGGTTTACAGGAAAATTTAGGCACTTGGGAGGTAACAGGGGAATGACCCAATTGAATAAAGGCACGCCTGTGCCGGTGCCGCATCTGGCGGAGAGCCTGGTATCGGCGACAGTCGGCAAGTGGCTGAAAAAGCCCGGCGATTATGTGCAGCAATACGATGTCATCTGCGAGCTGATCACAGAGAAGGTGAATGTGGAAATGCCTTCTCCTGTAGAAGGCACCATTCTGGAACTGTTAGTTGAGGAAGGCCGCACGGCGGCGGTAGGGGAGGCCATTTGTCTGATCGCTGAGCCGGGTACTGCGGCGGGTGTGGCAGGAGCCTCTGTTAAGGGTGCTGCCGGGCAGACGGAATCTGGCGGCGGCACACAAACTGCCGGAGGAGACGGCCTGCGCTCCCGGTTTTCCCCTGCGGTTCTGACGCTGGCGGCGGAGCATGGAGTGGAGCTGTCCGAGGTGGAGGGCACAGGCCTGGGCGGCAGAATTACCCGCAAGGATGTGTTGGCTTACGTGGCAGGCGGCAAACGCCCTGCGCCTGGACGCCAGGAGGCTTCCAAGCCTGCTGCGGCGGTTCCTGCAGCTGTTGTGGCGCCTGTTCCTTCTGCATCCCAGGACGTGCGTTCCTCCGGTATTCATCTGTCCCAGGATCCGCCTACACCCTTGCTGCCCCAGGTGGTGACGGAGTCAAGCAACCAGCGGGAATATTACATTGACGTGACCCCTATCCGGAATGCAATTGCCCGGAATATGCGCCAAAGCGTTTCGGAAATTCCCCATGCCTGGACCATGATCGAGGTGGATGTCACCAATCTGGTGGTGCTGCGCAGCAAGCTGAAGGATGATTTTGCCCGCCAGGAGGGCATCAACCTGACTTATTTGCCATTTTTGATCAAGGCAGTGGTCAATGCCATCAAGGACTATCCAATCCTGAACTCCGTTTGGGCGGTAGACAAAATCATCGTCAAGCGGGATATAAATGTTTCACTGGCAGTGGGCACGGAGGATTCGGTGCTGACTCCGGTCATCAAAAAAGCGGACCAGAAGAATATTGCCGGATTGGCGCAGGAAATGGATCAGCTCGGCAAAAAAGCACGGGCCGGCAAGCTGACGCCGGATGATATGGTAGGCGGCACCTTCACCGTCAATAATACCGGCTCCTTCGGTTCCATTCTGTCTTACCCGATTGTGAACTATCCCCAGGCGGCGATTCTGACCTTCGAATCCATCGTCAAAAAGCCGGTAGTCATCAACGACATGATTGCAGTCAGGTCCATGGTGAACCTGTGCCTGTCGTTGGACCACCGGATTCTTGACGGTGTTATCTGCGGTCGTTTCCTGCAGCGGGTGAAGGAAAACCTGGAGGGCTACAACCTGGATACGAAGCTGTACTAGGAGTCTGACTGATCGGTGAATACATATTCAGCAACCTATCCCGGTAGTGAATGTTGCCGATTGAATATGTATTCACCAGAACCACTCCGTCAGTCAGGCTTAGATCCCGGTGAACGCTGCAACCAGATACATAACCGTTGAAAACAGCATGGCGGCAATCATCAGCCATACAACCACACGCATTACTCTTTTGTTAATCAGGACAATCAGCTCCTTCAAGGAGAAAGTATAAGGGCGGGTAACAAAACGGGAATGGAATAACGGATGAACGTCCGGTGCCGTACCGGACATGCTTGCCCATCTATCTATTGTAACGCAAAATGAAGCCGGGGGGAAACGGGTATGGTTAACCAGCAAAGACTGGTAGAGGAGTTTATCGCTTTGGTCCAGGTGGACAGTGAAACAAAGCATGAGGCGGAGATTGCAAAGGTACTGAAGGAGAGGTTTGCGGCATTGGGCCTTCAGGTGGAGGAGGATAATTCCTCTGCCAAATCAGGCTGCGAAGGAAACAATCTTTTGTTTACTCTGCCGGCTACTGCAGATGCACAGGATGCGCCGACGATTTATTTTACCTGCCACATGGACACAGTAGTACCGGGCAAGGGTGTGAAGCCCCAGGTTGGGGAGGACGGGATCATCCGCAGCGACGGAACCACAGTGCTGGGCAGCGACGACAAAGCGGGAATCGCCGCCATGCTGGAGCTGGTACGGGTTCTGGAGGAGGAGAAAATCCCCCACGGCATCATTAAATTCGTGATTACCGCAGGTGAGGAATCCACTCTGCTCGGTTCACGGAATATGGAGCCCGGCTGGGTGAAGGCAGACTTCGGCTACGCCATAGATTCCAACGGTGAGGTAGGCGGCATTGCCGTTGCGGCGCCGTTCCAATCAAAGGTATACATTACTGTGAAGGGCAAAACCGCCCATGCAGGAGTAAGCCCGGAGAAGGGCATCAGCGCTATTACAGTTGCGGCCAAAGCCGTAGCCCGGATGCCGCTGGGCCGGATCGACAAAGAAACCACCGCTAATTTCGGCACCTTCTTCGCTTCCGGAGAAACCAACATCGTAACTGAAAAGGTGGAGCTGATCGGGGAAGCCCGCAGCCTGGTGAAGGAAAAGCTGCTGGCGCAGCTGGATTCCATGAAATCCGCCTGTGAATCTGCCTGCTCCGAGATGGGGGCAAGCTGTGAATTTCGCTACGAATTGATGTATCCCGGCTATAAATTCGACGAAACCGCTCCTCATGTGAAGCTGGTTATGGATGCAGCAGAAGCCATCGGCTTAACACCCAACCTGTTCCATTCCGGCGGCGGCAGCGACGCCAACCTGTTTAACGGCCAAGGAATCCCCACCGTGAATCTGTCCGTTGGCTACCAGGCCATCCACACCGTCAATGAATATATCGCTGTTTCCGATTTGGTGAAGGTGGCGGAGCTGGTGGTGGAGATCTCCCGCAAGGCGGGCCAAGCAACGAAATAATGCCGCAGGCGGAAGCAATAGGCTTTTAAAACCTGTAAGGCAACGCGGCTGAATACTGGATATTACTGCGTCTCTTCCGGAGGCGCATTCTTTTTATCCTTGGAGATTGGAATCTTACCCAGGTGGTGGTGGCGATGCCTGAGCGGCATCAGGTGTTGATTATTGAGGATGACCGGGACATTCATGCACTGTTGAAAAATGTACTGGAGCAGAGCGGATATGCTACCGATTCTGCCTTTGACGGGGCGGCTGGGCTGCAAAAAGCTGAGGCCAACGCGTACGATATCGTACTGCTGGATTTGATGCTGCCGATTGCATCTGGTGAAGAGGTGCTGCGCCGGCTGCGGGCGGCTTCGGAGGTTCCGGTTATGGTGATTTCGGCCCGCGGTGCTACCCAGACCAAGGTGGAGCTGCTGCGGCTTGGGGCGGATGATTATGTGGCTAAGCCCTTTGAGGTAGAGGAGGTAGTGGCTCGGGTGGAAGCCAATGTCCGCCGTTTTGGGAAACGTCCGGCCCAGCAGACCGTGATATGCTTCAAGGATATCCGGCTTGATGTGGAAGAGCAGACGGCCATGGTTGGGGAATGTCCACTGGTGCTGACCGCCAAGGAGTACCAGCTGCTCCGGCTTTTGGTCAGCCGTCCCCAAAAAATCTTCTCCAAGGCCAATCTCTTCGAAAGCATATGGGGTGATGAATATCTGGGCGACGACGGCACCCTGAAAACCCATATCAGCAATATACGCATCAAGCTGCAGCAATTGAACCCGGAGGAGCGTTACATCGAAACCGTTTGGGGAATGGGGTACCGAATGTGGAAGGCTTGACGTTTTCTTGACTTCCTAGGGTTACACTTATGGAAAAAGGAGGGAAAAACGTTGAGCGATTCAGTATTCCACTGTAAGGATTTATCCAAACACTACCGGAAAGTGCAAGCGCTTAAACACATGTCGTTCCGTTTGGAACGGGGAAAGATCTACGGGCTGATCGGCAATAACGGAGCTGGGAAAACCACATTGATGAGGATCATTATGGGGCTTGCCTTCCCCACCGCAGGGTCCATCGGCCTGTTCGGCCGCCGGGAGGAGCGCGAAATCGTCAGGAGCCGGAGGCAGATCGGCGCTTTGATCGAAAGGCCTGTTTTTCATGGCTTCATGACGGCAGAGAAAAATCTGGAGGTCCTGCGGATTCTGAAGGGCATTCCGGACAAAAATGCAGTGGCGGAGACTTTGGCATTGCTGGAGATGACAGATACTTATCCGTACAGGCATTTTTCCTACGGGATGAAGCAGCGCCTCGGACTGGCCGCCGCTCTTCTGGGGATGCCGGATTTTCTGGTGCTGGATGAGCCGATTAACGGTTTGGACCCCAACGGCATCCGCAGCATCCGGGAGCTTCTTGTGTCCTTAAACAGGGAACGGGACATGACCATGCTGATTTCCAGCCATTATCTCGAGCAATTGTATCATCTGGCTACAGACTTTATTATTATTCATGAAGGCAGGCTTCTGGAGCAGATCAGCAAACAAGAGCTGGCGGAGCGCTGCAGCCGGTACATCTCCATCGTAACCGATCAGCCTCCTGCTGCTGTGGCCGTACTGGAGGGGATATGCGGAGAACAGGAGCTGAAGGTGTTCCCAGGCAATGAGATCCGGCTGTACAGTGCCGATCTCAAGCCTGAAGCGTTGGTGAAGGCACTATCCCAAAATGGAGTTGGAATCGGTCAAATCAGTTCGAAGGGTGTCAGCCTGGAGGAATATTTCGCGGCATTGGTAGGGGGTGGGAAGCTTGCTTAACCTACTTCGAGCAGAATGGACCAAGATGCGTTATAACATTCCTTACGGCGTAGTGATATTGGTCACGGCTTTGTTTGTCTACTGGTATTCCGGCAACCGTTTTGGCGATACTGCCTCATGGAAGACCGACTTTATGACTCTCTATTGGGGGGAGTTTGTGTTCAAAAATACCATGGGCGACGCCGGCTTAACCACCTTAATCACCATCTTCCTGACACCGCTTTTAATCGGTTCAGAGTTTTCCGGACGGACCTTGAATGACGCGGTATACGCCGGACATTCCCGGCTTCGCATTTTTACAGTCAAGCTGTTATTTTTCTATCTGGCTACGTGCCTGGTTTCCATTCTGTACCCCGTCATAAGTATTCTCCGCTACAGCCGAGAATGGCTTCAATCCCTTCCTCCGGCTGAGGCTGCGGCTTATATATGGCGCTGCCTGGGGATGCATGTCCTGCTGGATATGGCCTTGGTCTATCTGTGCCTGATCGTGGTGTTTGCCTGCCGGGATGTGATTCGTTCGGTGGCGTATTCGCTTGTGCTTACACTGGCATTATCCTTTATCTTCCGGTTGGTGCGTTCCTTGGCGCCGGAAACCTGGCTGAGCAAGCTGATCCAGCTTTATCCTGCTTATCAAATGAAAGCTGTTATGGAGCCGCAGGTGGAGGGTTCAGCTATCGGGATGGCGGTGATCACCGGGCTATTCTTTATCTCGGCCTCCATAGTCATTTCCTATTGGCTGTTCCGCCGGGCTGACTTGGATTAGGCGGGGAGGGATATCATGCTCATCTTATTGACGGTAGCACTTGTTATCTCAGCGGCATATCTGTTAGTGCTCCGCCGCCAGCTACTCCGCATGGCAAAGCGGCTCGAAAACCGGGAAAACAGCCGAGTACCCAGCAATCTGGACATTAATCTGATGGACCGAACGTTGAACCGGCTTGCTACTGCCATAAACGGATGTTTGGAGCAGGAACGTCAGGTACGGATAGAGGCGTTGCGGGCGGAGCAGCTGCAGAAGGATACCATTGCGGGCATCTCTCATGATTTCCGTACACCCCTAACCTCGGTGATCGGCTACCTTCAGCTGTGCAAGCCGGGGGCGGAAAATCAGGCTTACATCGGCACAGCTCTGCGCAGAGCCAGTGACCTGAATCAATTGGTCGAACAGTTTTATGAGCTTTCGCTATTGGATAACGGAGAGCATGAATGCCGGCTGGAGCGGGTGAATCTGGCCAATCTGCTGTCGGAATATATTCTTGAAAATGCGGATCTTTTGGAGGAAAGGCAGCTGGTTCCTGTTCTGTCCGGTTTTGAAACGCCGGTGTACGCTCATGTAGATCCCGGATTCGTGCAGCGGATCATGCAAAATCTGATGACCAATTGTGCCAAACATGCTGCGGGGGATGTGTGTTTTACACTCGAAGCTTCGGAGCAACCCATCCTTCGTATTTCCAACAGGGTCAAAGCGGCGCAAAAAGTGGATGTGCACCGTATGTTTGAACGGTTTTATACAGGGGATGGAGCAAGAGAAGGAAGCGGGATCGGATTGGCGGTTGTCAAAGCACTGGTGGAGCAGATGGGCGGGCAAGCAACAGCATTGCTGGACCGGGAAAATCTGGAGATTCGCCTTACCTTTCAATCAGCATAAATGGATATGGGGCTGCCGGGACATTGTCTCTGGCAGCTTTTTTGCTGCCGCGGGGGTTAATCTCCTTATTGACAAACAAGGATGTGATTTGTAATATGTTATTTAATGAATGTCTAATTAGATGTTTATCGAATTAGATGCAAGGGTGTGACGCACAAATGCAATTAGAAAAGGTGGTCAATTTTCATAAGGCGCTTGCCGATCCTACCCGTGTCAAAATGCTGATTCTGCTGGCGTCCGGGAGTCTTAACGGGCTGCACCTGGCAGAGAAGCTGGGGGTGACCCCTGCCACCATTACCCACCATTCCGTGAAATTGCGGCAGGCTGGGCTGATTTCAGAACGGAGGGATAAGAATACCGTTTATTTTTTGCTGAACCATGAGGTTTTCAGGAGCTTCTCCAAGGGAGCGGAGGAGTTGATCAACCGGCAAATCCGGGAAGAGGAGGTTAATCCGATGAATGAGGAAATGGAGAAATTCAGGCATTCAGTTATCCGAAATTTCTTTGGAATAAATGGGGAGCTAAAGCAAATTCCGGTGCAGATGAAGAAGAAGCTGATTGTTCTGGAGGAAATGGTCCGCCGGCTGGAATTCGGCAAGGCCTATCCGGAGAAGGAGCTGAATATATTCATTAAAGGTTTTCATGAAGATTTTGCTACCATCCGCAGAGAGTTTATTATTCACCAGTACATGTACCGGGAGAATAATGTTTATGTCCTGAATCCGCAGGAGTTATGGACGAAATGGCAGGAGCTGAAATAAATTGACCAATGTCAGAAATTTCAGATAATAATAGACGAACCCTGGGCTTTCTGGTAAGCTTGCTAGAAATATATTTGCAGCCGCAAAACCAGGAGGATCTCTATGCAAAAAGGCATTTTTACGCAAGGCATTGCCGTGTTGCTTTCCAAGCCTATATCCATCACACAGGCACATCAGGCCCTCCAGGAGCAATTTGCCGTAGGGGACATCAATGATTTCTCGAAGGAGTGGGCTTACAGGGGCGAAAGCTTCGTGATTCCGCTGCGTCCGGAGGTTAACGGGTATTTGATGGTGGATGTGGTGGACCGCCCCTGGCCTGACGGTATGGGTCATCCTCTGGAAGATCCCCAGTTGTTCGACGCTTGGTCTTTGGGGCAGTTTGGGCCTTTTACGTATCCGGGCAATCTGGAACGGGCGGTGGAGCAGGCTTGGGGCAGCTATCCCGAAGGGCGGCAGGCTGTGAATGACCATCAAGCTTTCATCCGGTTGCGGACCAGCTATATCCTGGGCAATAAAGCGGGAGAGGATGCGCCGGTGCTGCCGGAGGGTTATGACCCGATGCAGGAACTGGTAATGTTGATGGCGGTGGCAGCGAGGCTCCTGGATGTGCTGCTGGAGGCTCTATGTTATTTCAATCCTGCAGGGGAATGTTTGGCTTCCGGGAGGCTGCTCCGAGAGGCGTGGTCCGAAGTGGAGGAGGGAAAGAGCCTTTCCCCGGACTTATGGTCCAATATACGTCTCTACCGTCTGCCTCAGGAGGAGTGGGTTCTGATGGATACGGTGGGGATGTGGCAGTTGGATGTGGCGGATCATGAAGCTATCTTTAAGAATGAGGCCAGCGCCCCCTCCTACGTGGCCGACTTTCTGCGGAATATTTCCCTGTACTTTTTGAAGGACGGCATCGACGCCGGAGTGGTGGTTCAAGTGGAGGGACCGGGCGGGATCCAGTGGCAGGGGGAGCTGTATGACAATGGAGTGATTCAGCCGCCGCGCCAAACGGTCAGATGGGTCCGCCAGGATGAAACGGGACAGCCGGATATACACCGATAATATGCAGCCGGGTGCTATTGCCGCATCCGGTTGATTTCCTCCAAAGGCAGGCCGGTGACCTTGGCAATGAGCTGCGGCTCCAAGCGCTCCGCGATCATTTGGCGGGCCACTTCCAGCTTGCCCTTCTCGATTCCCTGCTCAATACCTTTTTCAATGCCCTTTTCAATCCCTTGTTCTAAACCGCGTTCAATGCCTTCCTTTAATCCCTTTTCCATGGCATACCGCTCAAAGTGAGTTTTCCATTCCATCACTTCAGTCCCTCCTAAACTGTATATTTGCTTTGCCTCATGCCAAACCTGCTGCTCCTGCTCCTCCGTAAGGGGAAGGTATGCGTCGAAGAAAACGGCCAGCAGCTCCATTCGGGCAGGATCCAGCTGCAGACGGGTCATCATCCCGATAAATTCCAGCTTCAAGCGGATTTTCTCCTCTTCATTATAGCCCATACTGCTCAGCAATGCAGCAGCCACCGGATTGCCTGAGTGCACAAAGTCCCTCCAATTTAGCTTACGCAGATGCAGACGGTGGTACCTAAAGCGTAGCACCTCCAAATGCGGCAGCTCCCAACCGAAGGTATCCGGCTCGGGGATTTGCCGTTTGTGGCTGATAATAGCGATGGGGAGCACACGAAGACGGTATTTTTCATACAACCGGGCAGTGTAAATAAACATTCGTTCCGGAAATTCCTCCTGGTAGTAAGCCTGCGGCTCCTGATGAACCAGAATAAAGGCCTGCTCCTGCTTCAGTCTGGTTTTCACCAGCACATCCAGCCGTTTTTTTGTACCGCCTGCAATATCTACAACAACCTCCTCGGAAAGGAACTCCACCGAGGCAAAATTGATTTGCTCAGCTGTCTCCGGGAAGAAAAGCTCCATAAATTCTCTAAAAAAGTTCCGCAGCAATTCCTTATACAGCGCATCATGATCCGTCACGGCATCAACTCTCCTTCGCAAAAATCGGATTTCACGTTCTTCCGGAAAGCAAAAAACACACCAGCCATCCCCTTAACGGAGAACAGCCAGGTGTGCTTCACCCGGAAATCCTATTTGATACCAGCAGCATATCATAATCAGCCCGTAAAGGACAAGCCCCAAACCAATTTACTCCCCGGGCAACTCCAGCATAAATCCCCCGGCTGCGCGCTCCTCTCCGTTCACCAGAATGGAAACACGGTGATATCCGGGATAATGCTTGCGGGTGGTAAAATCCTTAACCGTCACGCTCCATGAGATCACCTCATCGCCGGAAAATCCCTTCCGTTCGGGGAGGTGAAAGCGTTTGGGGGCGGTTTTGCCGTTGGCTTTTACGTACTCCACGGCGTATTGCAGACGGAAGGAAGCAGGCTCCTTGGAGGAGAGTTGGAAGGAGAAACGGAGCTGTTCTCCCAGCCGGATCGTCTCTGGCTCGATCTGCAGCTCACGGATGTCTACGGAGGACTGGACATCGCTGCTGCCAAAGCCAAAGAGGCGGAGAGCCTCCGGATTCCCTTTCTTCAGCAGAGTCCGGCAGGCATGCTTCAAGAGCCGGTCCGTGTTCCGGCTTAACCCCAGATGTACGGCGGCCAAATGCAGCACCAGCTCCGGGTGGTCTTTGGCGATATCGTTAAGGTTGTTGGCTACACTGCGGCGGACATATTCCGATTCATCCTGCATAAGCGCCGTTAGAATGGGAAAAAGCGGTCCAGGATCGGCAATCAGCTGCCGCAGCGGCTTCCCCCAGGGCAGGCGGGGACGGCAGCCCTCGCTGGCCAGCCGTCTTACATGCTCGTCCGGGTCCTGTGTCCAGGCAAGCATAGCTTCAAGCATCTGTTCCTGGTCCAGCTCGATATAGGGCCTCACCGCAAATTCGGAGGAGCTGGATGGTGTGAAGCTGCGCAATGCGCGGAGAGAGGTGTCCCAATGCTCCAAGCCGTAGAGACAAACAAATTCCGGAAAGAAAATATACGGGAAGCCCCGGCAGTCTGCGGCAATTCCCTCCAGAATATGTATGGCCCGATTATAGTCCGCAGGCAGGTATTCTCCGAGCATACGGGCGATATGGCGGTACCGGTCCTTCAGTTCCCGGGAGTCCCATTCGATATCGAATACGGATGCAAGAAACCCCGGTTGGTCAAAGGCGGGATAAACACCTGCCACCTTGTGGGCAAAGCCCTCCAGCAGCTCCGGAGTGTACATATATTTCAAAGGCTCCATGGCGGCGTGCTCCTTCTAGGGGAGATAGATAGGCAAACATTTGTTTCCCTTTTGGAACAGTATACCATCCGCCCGGAATCTTGTACAATACTGTCAAGCGCAGGGAAAACTCAATCTCCAAAGGAGTGGTTTGAAATGGCGTTTGTTATTAATGAGAAGACGGTTTCCTACGTTCAGCGGCGTTCGCCTGTGCCGGAGTTCGCCTGGCATACAACCGAGGGTTTGTCCAAAAGGTTGGGGTCGGAGCATATGAAGTTCGAGGTTCGCTCTCTCGATCCGGGTCTGTATTCATACCCGTACCATTTTCACCGGAACGCAGAGGAGCTGTTCATTATCCTGTCAGGGAAAGCCATGCTGCGCACGCCGGAGGGATTGCAGGAGATAGGGGAAGGGGATACGGTGTTTTTCGGGATAGGACCGGAGGGGGCGCATCAGCTCTACAACCATAGTGAAACGCCGTGCGTATATCTGGATATCCGGACGGATAGGGGAATAGATGTATGTGAATACCCGGATTCAGGCAAATTGAATATATTGCCTGAACAGCAGCTTTTCCGGCGGGTGGATGAAGTGGACTATTATGAAGGGGAACGGAACGTGAAAGCCATTTGGGGCGGGCTGGGTCAGAGCCCCCAGGATGCCGGACCGGAGGCTTAGGACGTTTTTGTATTTACGCCCTAACGGGATTTTCCACCGGGTACGGCGGTGCTCCGGCCTGCTGTACCCGGACGGATGAGGAATGCGGCATGCCGCACAAAGGTGCTTTCGGCACCTAAAGAAGCGCGTTGATCCAACTGCTCCAACAAAGGCATATGGGGGTTGGGAGATTGGTCCAGAAGCAGCCGGAGCATACGGCGTACCTCATGTGCTTTCCCGGTCATCAGGAGACTTGCGGTGCTATAGCGGGTTTTCATGGGCGGAACCCTCTTTTCTTTTCATAGTCGGCCTTTGCCGCTTGCGCAATCCTCGAGGTCCTTCCCCGACAGGCATGGTATAATGCTATTCATATGACAATTGCGTCACAGCCATGTCTGGTAACGGTTCAATTCAGCGAATCAGGCACATTTTACACGGATAAAAGGAGAAGAGACCATGAACGAGCAAGCATCCAGCAAATTTGAGGAAGTCACCCTCAGTACGGAATCTATTTTTAAGGGAAGGATTATCTCCCTTCAAGTGGATACAGTCCGGCTGCCCAACGGCGAAACGGCCACCCGGGAAATCGTGAAACATCCGGGGGCCGTGGCGGTCATTGCTCTTGTGGAGGATAAGATGCTGGTGGTGGAGCAATACCGCAAGCCCTTCGAAAAAAATCTGGTGGAAATCCCGGCGGGCAAGCTGGATCACGGGGAAGAGCCCCTGGCAGCGGCCATCCGCGAGCTGGCGGAGGAAACAGGTTATACTGCCGGAGATATTCGCCTTATACATTCTTTTTACACATCTCCGGGATTTGCAAACGAGTTGATCCATCTTTTTGTTGCGGAAAATTTAGCCAGAGGTGAAGCGCACCTGGATGAGGATGAATTTCTCGACTGCAGCGCCATCACCTTGGAGGAAGCGGAGCAGTACATCGCTGAAGGTCGTATCGGGGATGCCAAAACCATTATGGCGGTGTACGCCTGGAAGCTCTACCGGCTGACGGGGAAGCTGTAACATGGAGCGGCTGCAGGAATATTATGTGGATATGCATATCCATATCGGGCGTACGGAATCAGGTTTGCCGGTCAAGATCAGCGGCGCCGCCAACCTGACCTTCCACAATATCGCCCGGGAGGCATCGGAGCGTAAGGGGATCGATGTGGTGGGCATTATCGACTGTCATTCTCCCGCGGTGCAGGCCGAAATCGACAGCTACCTGGAGCAGGGGGAGATGGAGGAGCTGGAGGGCGGCGGCATCCGCTATCACAACACCACGATTCTCCTCGGTTCAGAGCTGGAGGTGAAGGAGCCGGGCAGAGGAGCAGCGCATTTCCTGGTGTTCCTGCCTGACCTTCGCTCCATGAAATCCTTTACGGTCTGGTTATCCGGGGTTATGAAAAATGTGCAGCTCAGCTCCCAGCGGATTTATGTGACTACCCGCCAGCTTCAGCGTGAGGCGGAAGCCCGCGGCGGCATCCTGATTCCCGCCCATATTTTCACACCCTACAAAAGTGTGTACGGCAGCGCGGCGGAGCGGATGTCGGAGCTTTTGGATGTGGAGCGAATTCTGGCGGTGGAGCTGGGGCTTAGCTCCGATACCGAAATGGCGTCTTACCTTCCCGAGCTGGACAGGCTGGTCTTCCTGACGGACTCAGATGCCCATTCCCTGGGCAAGATCGGGCGGGAATACAACCGTATCCGGATGGCTGAGCCTACCTTCCGGGAATTTGTGCTGGCTTTGCAGGGCAAGGATGGACGTGGGGTAACCGCCAATTACGGGTTGAATCCCAGGCTGGGCAAGTATCACCGTACCTATTGCGCCGCTTGCGGCTCCATTGTGGATGAGGCAGAGCTGTCCACGGAGCGCTGCCTGTATTGCGGGAGCACCAAGATTGTCCGCGGAGTCATGGACCGAATCAGGGATATTGCAGACCGCCCTGAACCTGTAGTCGGTACCCACCGGCCGCCTTATTTTTACCAGGTGCCGCTGGAATTTCTGCCCGGGCTCGGCCCCAAGCTGCTAGGCAAGCTGCTCTCACGATTCGGAACGGAAATGAACATTTTGCACAAGGCAGCACTGGAGGATATTGCGGAGACGGCCGGAGCCGCCATTGCCGGTATGATTGGGGCTGCCCGCGGCGGTGTTCTGCAGGTAAATGCAGGCGGAGGAGGAACCTATGGAAAAGTCAGGATGGAGGATCAGCAAGGCTGACCCGGAGGATGCGGAGGAGCTGCTCCGGTTTCTCAAAGGCCATCCGCCTGTATGAAAGCTTGCGTTTCCAGGCCTGCGGTACCTACGACCGCTTCTTCAAGATCAGCGGTGCCTATTACGATGTGCTTCTTATGAACTTATCTCTATAGTGGGCATCATAGTTTCCGGCCAAGCCTCATATTCTGTACTATGCGGCTTGGACAAGGAGGCGAAGAGACTATGAATTCAACCGGACATCCGTTGCGTATGTATATGAAGGAGCATTTCCCCTTTTTTCTGTTTATTTTCGTCCTGTTCGCCACGGGTATTGTCTTCGGTGCAGTGCTGGTGGGGGCCCTTACCCTGGAGCAAAGGGAGGAAATGGCTAGGCATCTGGCCGCTTTTGCTGCAACAGTGGATCAGGGTGGCGGCTTTAATGAAGGCGCCTCTTTCCAGCAGGCGGTAATTCTGCATCTGAAATGGCTTGGCCTGATCTGGGTGCTGGGTTTATCCGTTATTGGCCTTCCGCTGGTGTTCGCTCTGGATTTCTTGAAGGGTGTACTCGTCGGCTTCACAGTAGGCTATATGGTCAGCGTCTATTCCTGGGACGGTGTGCTGTTTGCCTTTGTGTCGGTGCTCCCCCAAAACCTGGTGATCATTCCGGCATTCATTATCGTCAGCGTTGCCGCCACCCTATTCGCCATTCATCTGGTAAAAGCAAGAGTGGTGGGACGGGAGGGGTCCTTGGCCGGTGCCTTCTGGCGCTATACGGCCACCGCCCTGTTTATGGTTATCGCGCTGACGGGAGCGGCCTTATACGAAGGGTATCTGTCACCGGAGCTGATGAAGCAGGTGGCACCCCGGCTGTTGTCGGTGTTCTCGATTCTATGAATAAGTTGACTTTATTTCCCGTGTCACCCTATAATGAAGAAAGAGTGTCGGGGATGGGGCGCGAGTGTGCTTCATGATGCTTACGACGCCGGTTTTCCTCCGGAAAACCCTAGGGAGGGCAACGATGGAAGCGCGCATTGAAAAAATCAAACAACAGCTGCAGGCGCAGGCTTTCAAGCTGACACCCCAACGTGAAGCGACGGTGCGAGTCCTGCTGGAGAATGAAGAAGACCATCTGAGCGCGGAAGAAGTGTTCATGCTGGTTAAGGATAAATTTCCCGAAATTGGCCTGGCGACAGTGTACCGCACCTTGGAGCTGTTGTCGGAGCTGCATGTTCTCGAGAAAATGAATTTCGGAGACGGCGTTGCCCGGTATGACCTGCGCAACGACAGCACGCATCATCATCACCATCATCTGATTTGCGTCCAATGCGGATCGGTGGACGAGATCCTGGAGGATTGGCTGGCCCCTCTGGAGGAGCGGCTGGATCGGGAATTCCAGTTTACGGTGGTGGATCACAGGCTGGATTTTCAGGGTATCTGCCACAGATGCCGGGAGAAGGCCAAGGCTAAAGCGAAATAACAGCAGCTAAAATGAAAACCCTTCAGCGGGAGATGCTCCCGGCAAAGGGTTTTTTTCGTTTTTCGGCGGCTTTAAACCTGACGGATTGCCTTATCCACCTGGACCAGACCTGCTCCCTGGGCCAGGGAGGAGTACCCGGACAGTCGTTTGGCTGTAGACCGGAGCACCTGGCGGACACGGGCCGGACTCAGCTTGCGATTTTTGGATAAAAGAAGGGCGGCGGCTCCCGTAACATGTGGGGCGGCCATAGAGGTGCCGCTCATCTTGCCGTAGCTTCTGCCGGGCAGTGTGGAGCAGATATCCACACCGGGAGCGGTGACGGCAATGCCCCTGCCCCTGTTGCTGAAGCTGGCTACCTTGTTTCCAATGTCACTTGCCGCTACGGCAATCACCTGAGGCAAGCGGGCAGGAAAGTCGATTTGGTCGGTATTGGGACCGTCATTGCCGGCTGAAGCCACCATTACGATACCCTTACGGTAAGCGCGCTCGATCTGCTCCTTCACCGTGTCGCTGCCTTCACGGATGCCGAAGCTCATGTTGATGACCTGCATATTGTGGCTGATGCACCATTCCAGCGCTTCCACAATATCTGATACAAACGCACTTCCGCTGGCATCAAAAGCCTTAACGGAATACAGACGGGCCTTCGGGGCCACGCCGACTACCCCGAAGCTGTTGTTCAAGGCGCTGGCGGTGCCGGACACGTGGGTGCCATGTCCGTTTTCATCCGTATCCGGCGTACCGGCAATGGCGTTGAACCGTCCGCGGACGCGGAGGTCGGGGTGGGGACTGATTCCGGTATCAATGATGCCGATTCTGACCCCGCTCCCCTGATAGGACCGCCAAACATTAGGAGCGCCGACCCGCTTTACGCCCCATGGAATGATTTGGGGGGCATTCACAGAGGCGCAGGGTGCCGATATCCGCACTTGGCGTAAGCCCCTTTTTCGATGCACCTTCACTTTGGCGTCATGCTCCACCCGCTTGACCATGCTGTGGGTAGATAATGCCTTTAAGCTTGCTTTGGCCGGAAACCGGCAAACCACAGCGTTGGCGCCCGCCACCTTTTTGACAGGCTTAATGCCCAATGCTTTAAGCTGGGCCAGACAATGATGATAGCAGTGGCTGTTTTTCAGGACGACCATTTTGCGTGTTTGCCCCGTATTTTTTTTCCCGCTTGTAATGCTGCCTCTGCCCGGCGCCTGCATAATGCCGGCCAGAATATCCCGCATAGTGCTCATATTCTTAACCATCTCCCCTTGGGTTCCTGATGCATTCTATGGGGAATCGGGACATTTGGCATGGGCAGCTGCAATATTCTGCGGACTTGGGCAGGATGCCTGTCCGATGGAGAAGGTTTGGTGAATCCATATTCATCAACATGAAACGGGAGGGATAGGTTGTGAAAGTTTTCCGCAAGGAAAACTGGCTTCGGAAGCATACGCTTTTGAGGGCGAGTTTTTTGGCGGCTTTGACCCCTTAAGATTCAATCCAATCAAGGCCGACAAAACGTGTTTGAGCTTCCAAGACAAGCCTATCCCGGTAGTGAATGTTGTCCAATGAATATGGATTCACCAGAATTACTCTTGTCAGACAGACTCCTTCGACTTGTTTTTTTCCGGCATAGTAGGGAATAATAGGCATGCGGACGGACGGGGACAAGGCATAGTCAATGCTGCGCTGTCATACGTTAACGGTAAGAGGTGAGCCGTTATGATCGTACATGTGCGCAAATGGATCGAGCGTATGAAATTCATCGCATTGTTTTTTGTCTTGGTGATTTTGCTGTATCATATTATGACGCTGGTAGGGCAATGGATGCAGCCCGCTCACCGCCACAAAACCCCGGAGGGCAGTGCCGTCAAGGCCTTCCGCCATGATTCCGGAACCCTGGATGCAGACAACATGGCCGACCGCCTGCGGCTCTATTATTGGCTGGGAGAATGATTCCGTTTGGAGGGAGAAGGAAAAAACAGCCTCTTTGTTGAACTTATAATACGAAAGAACGTATGATAAGGAGCGTAAGAGGCAATGAATCTCCACTTGCAACGCTATCTTGAACTGCTGGGGGAAGAACGGGGCCTGGCCATGAACACGCTCCAGTCCTACCGGCGGGACCTGGCTCAATATCTGGGATATCTGGCGGAGAAGTCCGTCCGGCTGGAGGATTCCTCGCGCGTCCATATACAGGGCTACTTTCTCCATCTCAAAAAATTGGGACGGGCATCGGCAACGGTAAACCGGTGTCTGGTATCCATCCGCTCCTTCTACCAATACCTCGTTGCGGAGCATGTGCTTGACCATGATCCTGCAGTGGGGCTGGAGGCTCCCCGGCTGGAACGGAAGATGCCCTCCGTGTTGACCGTAGAGGAGGTGGGCCGGCTTTTGGAGGCTCCGCGTACGGATACCCCCTACGGCCTGCGGGACAAGGCGATGCTGGAGCTTCTGTACGCCACGGGAATCCGGGTTACGGAGCTGGTTTCGCTGGACAGAGGCCATGTTTACCTGGATTTGGGCTTTATCCGCTGCTCCGGAAAAGGCGAGAAGGAAAGAATGATCCCCATTCATCCACAAGCGGCTTTGTGGCTGCAGCGTTATCTGGAATCGGGTTCAGGCGGCCAGGATGGAGATACGGGCGCCTTGTTCGCCAATCACCTGGGCGGCAGGCTTTCCCGGCAGGGCTTCTGGAAGATTATCAAGAAGCATGCTGCGGATTCCGGGATCCTGGGGGAGATTACCCCCCATACCCTGCGCCATTCCTTTGCCGTGCATCTTCTGGAGAATGGAGCGGACCTGAAGGCCTTGCAGGAAATGCTGGGCCATGCCGATCTTTCCTCCACTATTATGTATGTGAAATCCAACCCGGAAAGAATGAAGGATATTTATAACCGGGCCCATCCCCGGACAGGGATGGTTACCCCTTAGGGAGGTTTGTACAAGCATGGCTTTCAAACGAATTGCATTGATCGTACTGGACAGCGTCGGCATCGGCGAGCTGCCGGACGCACCCTCCTTCGGTGATGCGGGAGCCCATACGTTGGGCCATATCTCCGAGCATGCCAAGAATTTCCGTGTGCCACACATGGAGCAGCTGGGTCTTGGCAATATTGCCCCTCTCCAAACTGTGCCGCCTGTTGACGAGCCCAAGGCTTATTACGGCAAAATGGCGGAGCAATCCGTGGGCAAGGACACCATGACCGGCCACTGGGAGATCATGGGTCTCTTCATCAATACCCCTTTTAATACCTATCCGGATGGCTTTCCCCCGGAGCTGCTTCAGGAGTTCAGCCAACGGACAGGCCGCGGCATTCTTGGCAATAAACCGGCGTCCGGCACAGAGATTCTGGACGAGCTGGGCGAGGAGCATATGAAAACCGGCTCCTGGATTGTCTATACCTCAGCGGACAGCGTCTTCCAGATCGCCGCCCATGAGGAAATCATTCCGCTTGAGGAGCTGTATGCAGCCTGCAAAATCGCACGTGAGCTGACGCTGCGTCCGGAATTCCCCGTAGGCCGCGTCATTGCGCGTCCGTTCGTAGGGCAGCCGGGGGCATTCAAGCGTACTCCCAACCGGCATGACTATGCCGTTACACCTCCTGCACCTACGGTGATGAACCGTTTGGCAGAGGCCGGGCTGGACTGTATCGCCGTAGGCAAGATCAACGATATTTATTCCGGGCAAGGGGTCACCCAATCTTACCCCACCAAGAGTAATGAGGATGGCATCAACCGGACCATTGAGGTGCTCAAAAGCGATTTTAAAGGTTTAGTGTTCACTAACCTGGTGGATTTTGACTCCTTGTTCGGTCACCGCCGCGATGTGGAGGGATACGCCGGAGCGCTTATGGAGTTTGATGCCCGCCTGCCGGAGATTATGGCGCAGATCGGCCCGGAGGATCTGTTGATTCTTACGGCGGACCACGGCAATGACCCGATCCATGCAGGCACTGACCATACCCGGGAATATGTGCCGATTCTCCTGTACAGCCCGGCATTGACCCAGCCAGCCGGGACCGGCATCCGCGATACCTTCGCCGATCTGGGCGCTCTGGTAGCGGATAATTTCGGCCTGCCCCCCATGGAGCATGGGACAAGCTTTTTGGACAAGCTGGTCTGAGCATCCAAGGCACTCTTTCCCGGTAAGGAATGAAACCCGAACTAAGACTAAATTCAAGGAGGTACATAGATGGCAGAGAAACATGTATTGGAGCGTATTGAAGAAGCGGCAAGCTATATCGCATCCCGTTCTTCCATCCGTCCGGAAATTGGACTGATCCTCGGTTCCGGGCTCGGCGTATTGGCCGATTCCCTGGAGGAAGCCGTTACGGTGAATTACAGCGACATTCCCCATTTTCCCGTTTCCACTGTGGAAGGACATGCAGGAGAGCTGCTGCTGGGCAAAATTGGCGGGCGTCCGGTGCTCCTGATGAAGGGCCGTTTCCATATGTACGAAGGGTATCAAGGGGAAACCGTAACCTTCCCCATTCGCGTCATGAAAAAGCTGGGCATCACCGGTCTTCTGGTTACCAATGCAGCCGGAGGGGTAAACACCTCCTATGACCCGGGAGATCTTATGCTGATTTCCGACCATCTGAACATGACCGGAACCAATCCGTTGATCGGCCCCAACCACAAGGAGCTGGGTGTCCGTTTCCCGGATATGTCCGAAGGATACAGCAAACGTCTGCGTACTATTGCCAAGGAAATCGCCGCTGCCCAAGGGCTGAAGCTGCAGGAGGGTGTGTATGCCGGACTGTTGGGCCCGTCCTATGAAACACCGGCGGAAATCCGTATGCTGCGTGTGTTAGGCGCCGATGCTGTTGGCATGTCCACTGTATCCGAGGTGGTTATCGCCCGCCACTCCGGGATAGAAGTGCTGGGCATCTCCTGTATCAGCAATATGGCTGCAGGGATTCTTGACCAGCCCCTTTCCCATGAAGAGGTTATGGAAACCACTGACCGGGTGAAGCAGCAGTTCCTGAAATTCGTCATCCAGCTTATTCCTCAAATGTAACGACATCCGGGAGGGTATATACGTGTCTATAAATCCAAATGAAGGTACTTATGCACAAGTCCGGGAGGCCAGCCAGGCCATCCAGGACAAGCTGGGCCAGGTCCGTCCCGTCATCGGCCTGATTCTTGGTTCGGGACTGGGGGATTTGGCCGACCAGATTCAAAATCCGATTGTGATTGATTACCACGACGTTCCGCATTTCCCCGTGTCCACCGTGGAGGGGCATGCCGGGCGGTTTGTGGTAGGCGAGCTGGAGGGCCGTACGGTTATCGCTATGCAGGGGCGGTTCCATTTTTATGAAGGCTACAGCATGAAGAAGGTTGTGTTCCCCGTATATGTGATGCGGGAGCTAGGGGTAAAAACACTGGTTATCACCAACGCGGCAGGCGGGATGAACCGTAATTTCCGTGCCGGAGACCTGATGCTGATCTCCGACCACATCAATATGACCGGGGCCAGTCCTCTGATCGGGCCGAATGATCCTGAGCTGGGTGTGCGCTTCCCCGATATGTCCCAGGCTTACAACCGGGAGTACCGCGTCCTGGCCAAAAAGCTGGCGGAGGAGGTGCGGGATGATGCAGGTCAGCCTCTGGTTCTGCAGGAGGGCGTGTATTGCGGTATCAGCGGTCCCGCTTATATGACTCCGGCGGAGCTGATGATGCTGGCCCGTGTAGGCGGGGACGCTGTAGGTATGTCGACGGTGGGCGAGGTTATCGCGGCCAGTCACGGCGGGTTGAAGGTGCTGGGAATCTCCTGCATCACCGATATGGCCATCGGCGAGGAGCTGGAGCCCTTGACCCACGAGCAGGTCATGGAGGTCGCCAACCGGACCAAGCCCAAGTTCCAGGCGCTGGTGAAGGCTTTTGTGCGGCAGGTAGAGGTTTAACAGCAGAAACAACTCCATACATGGAAAAGACTACTCGGCACCGTGAATGTTTATCGGGAATGAGTAGTCTTTCTTTCACTTTTAACGTAAAGGGGCGCTATTGATGCGTACAGTGGATCTGATCCAGAAAAAAAGAGACGGCCATGAGTTGGCCCGGGAGGAAATCCAATTTCTGATTGAGGGGTATACCAAGGGGGAGATTCCCGATTACCAGATGGCGGCATGGGCGATGGCGGTGTTTTTCCGGGGGATGAGTGCCCGTGAGACGGCGGACCTGACCTTGGCCATGGCGGCTTCCGGCGATATGCTGGATTTAAGCCCGATTCTCGGGATCAAAACAGACAAGCATTCCACCGGCGGTGTAGGTGACACGGTTACCCTGGTGCTGGCTCCTCTGGCAGCGTCAGCCGGTGTCCCTGTCGCCAAAATGTCCGGGCGTGGTCTGGGCCATACAGGGGGAACGATTGACAAGCTGGAATCCATTCCGGGCTTCTCCACCGAGATGTCTCCGGAGGACTTCATCCGGCAAGTGAACACCCACGGGGTGGCGGTGATCGGCCAGTCCGGCAACATTACGCCGGCGGATAAGAAGCTTTACAGCCTGCGGGATGTTACGGGAACGGTGAATTCCATTCCCCTGATTGCCAGCTCCATTATGAGCAAGAAAATTGCCGCAGGGGCAGATGCCATTGTTTTGGATGTGAAAACCGGCAGCGGTGCCTTTATGAAAACACTGGAGGACTCCATCCGGCTGGCGGAGGCTATGGTCAGCATCGGCACGGAAACGGGACGGGAGACGGTGGCGGTGATTACGGATATGGAGGAGCCCTTGGGGACGGCTGTAGGGAATGCCCTGGAGGTGCGGCTTGCTGTGGAGACCCTACAGGGCAAGGGACCGGCGGACCTGGTGGAAACCTGTCTGACATTAGGCTCCCATATGCTGGTGCTGGGCGTCAAGGCGGACAGCGCCGAAGAAGCCAAGGACATTCTGAAGAGCAAGCTGTCTTCCGGGGAAGCCTTGGCCAAATTCAAGGAATTTGTAGCGGCTCAAGGGGGAGATCCGGCGGTTGGAGACGATCCGAACCTGCTTCAGGTATCGTCCCGTCATGTAACAGTTCCGGCGCCGCGGGGCGGTTATGTGGGGCATATAACAGCAGAGGAAATCGGATTGGCCGCCATGGAGCTGGGTGCAGGACGGGAAACCAAGGAATCTGTGATTGACCTTTCGGTGGGCGTGCAGCTTTTGCGCAAAACGGGGGATGCTGTTCAAGAGGGTGAAGGACTGGCGGTGCTGTATGCCAAGGAAGGACAGAGCCAGGAGGCGCTGGACCGGATTGCCAAGCGGGTTCAGAACGCGTATCTGCTTCAAGATGAGGCACCGGAGCACCGGAAGCTGGTTCATGCTGTAATCAGCAAAAATGGGGTAAGCTACCCGTGAGGAAAGGCGGCGGATGAAGGATGAACGGTTTTATGGAGCGTTTTCCGAGTCTGACCCGTCCTGTTCTGATTGAGCAGCCGTTAGTGGAGCCGTCGGCGGACGTGACCGATGCTTTTGCTTGGGACGAGGTGGCCTGCCGGAAGACAGGGACCGGGGAGCTTCCCCCTTTGGTGCGGATCTGGCGCCATCCCCGGGCATTGGTGCTTGGATTAAGGGACCGCCGGCTTCCCTATGCCGGAAAAGCCATGGAGACCCTCCGCCAGGAGGGCTTCTCCGTTGGGGTCCGGAATTCCGGAGGAGCTGCGGTTCCGCTGGATTCGGGAGTGGTCAATATCTCGCTGGTACTCCCTTATGTACAGGGGGCAAGAATGGATTTCCACCAGGAATTCCGCTTGATGGCGCAGCTGATTGCCGATGCGGTCAAACCTTGGAGCAGTGAGGTGCAGGCGGGGGAAATCCGGGGTTCCTTCTGTCCGGGTGATTATGATCTGGCCTTGTCCGGGCGGAAGTTTTGCGGCATTGCCCAGCGGCGGCAGCTAAAGGCATGTGTGATCTCCGCTTTTGTTCTGGTGGAAGGCAGCGGAGAGGCGAGGGGGCAGCTGGCGCAGCGGTTCTACAAGGAGGCCACGGGCGGGGCTTCCCATACGGATGATCCCGGGGTGGTGCCGGACAGCATGGCCAGTCTCCAGGAACTGGCGGGAGTTCCTTCGGCAGAGGCTTTTGTGGATAGCTTGCGGAAGCTGCTGGGGGCGGAGGAAGCGGCCGGCAAAGATGGGACCGGGACTTTTGACTTAGTAAAACGGCCAGAATTGGATAGCATGAGGGTTGAATTGAAACGAAGATATGACCATGATTAAGTAAAAAGTTATATATTTTTGTCTTTTTTCAGAAAATACCTCGAAAAATTCGTTTTTCTTCGCAGGATGTCTTAGAATGGGGTAAAGGCGGTCTTATTGAAAATGATTCTCATTACAGACAAGAGTAAGGAGTGGAAATAGGATGGAAAACCGCTACGAAGCCATACTGAAAGAGATGGAGCCCCTATCCGTTCTGTCCCCTGACGGAGAGATCATTCCCGGACAGGAAGCGCCCGCGCTGGAGGATAAGCAATTGCTGGAGCTGATGCGCCGCATGGTATTTACCCGTACTTGGGACCAGCGTGCCGTAAGCTTGAACCGCCAAGGAAGACTGGGCTTTTATGCGCCTGTATCGGGCCAGGAGGCCAGCATTGTGGGAACCGGGTTCCCACTGGTGAAGGAAGACTTTGTTTGCCCCGGTTACCGGGATATGCCCCAATTGTATTGGCACGGACTGCCTATGGCCAATGCATTCCTATATTCCCGCGGACACCAGGAGGGCGGACGGATTCCGCAAGGTGTGAATATTCTCCTGCCGCAGATTATTATCGGCGCCCAGATCGTCCAGGCTGCCGGAGTTGCCATGGGACTCAAGAAACGCGGCACCACCAATGTAGCCATGGCGTACACCGGTGACGGCGGTTCTTCCCAGGGAGACTTTTATGAGGGGATGAACTTCGCCGGTGTCTATAAGCTTCCGGTGGTATTCGTCGTGCAAAATAACCATTATGCCATTTCCACACCGCGTTCGAAGCAAACGGCTGCCGCGACCATTGCGCAAAAAGCGGTGGCTGCAGGCATTCCGGGCGTTCAAGTGGACGGGATGGATATTCTGGCTGTATATAAGGCTGCATCGGAAGCGGTGGAGCGTGCCCGCCGAGGCGAAGGCCCTACCCTGATCGAGACCCTGACCTATCGTTTTGGACCCCATTCCATGTCCGGAGACGATCCCACCAAATACCGCACCAAGGATGAACAAGGAGAGTGGGAGGTTAAGGATCCTCTGGTCCGGTTCCGCCGCTTTTTGGAAAAGAAGGGCTTGTGGAGCGAAGAGCAGGAAATGAAAATTGTGGAGGAAGCCAAAGCGGAGGTGGCCAATGCCATCAAGCAGGCTGAGGCTGCAGCGCCTATGACGGTGGAAGGGTTAATCGACAGCATGTTCGAAACCACTCCCGCTTACCTGGAAGAGCAGAAGGAATATTTCAGAGGGATTTAACATAGACCGACTATCGGCGGAAAGGACGGGAGAAACAATATGGCGCAGATGACAATGATTCAAGCGATAACCGACGCCATGCGGGTTGAATTGGCGAGAGATTCCAACGTGCTGGTGTTTGGTGAGGATGTAGGCCGCGTCGGCGGCGTTTTCCGGGCAACAGAAGGGCTTCAGAAGGAGTTTGGGGAAGAGCGGGTATTCGATACTCCTTTGGCGGAATCGGGAATCGGAGGGCTGGCGGTAGGGCTTAGCGTTCAAGGCTTCCGTCCCATTGCGGAAATCCAGTTTATCGGATTTGTCTTCGAAGTAATGGATTCTATCAGCGCCCAGGCTTCCCGCCTCCGGTACCGCTCAGGCGGACGTTACAATGCCCCCATTGTGTTCCGGACTCCCTTCGGCGGAGGCGTTAAGGCTCCTGAGCTTCATACGGACAGCTTGGAAGGACTGTTTATGCAGACTCCCGGGCTGAAGGTGGTTGTCCCCTCCAATCCCTATGATGCCAAGGGGCTCTTAATCAGCGCCATCCGCGATAATGATCCGGTATTTTTTATGGAGCATCTGAAGCTGTACCGCGGGTTCCGGGGGGAGGTCCCGGAAGGGGAATATACCGTTCCCATTGGCAAAGCCAACGTGGTCCGGGAAGGCACCGATGTAACGGTGCTGGCGTATGGCGCGATGGTGCATACGGCGGTGAAGGCGGCTGAGGAGCTGGAGAAAACCAGAGGTGCCAAGGCCGAGGTCATCGATTTGCGCTCCCTCGTACCTTTGGATACCGACACTATTCTGGCTTCCGTTAATAAAACGGGCCGTGTGGTGGTTGTCCAGGAGGCTCAGCGTTCTGCTGGAGCCGCGGCGGAAATTATCGCCAGAATTAACGAAAAAGCGATTCTCCAGCTGGAGGCGCCGGTTATCCGGGTAACCGCTCCGGATACGGTGTTTGCATTCGGCCAGATTGAGGATAAGTGGCTGCCTGATCCTGCCAGAGTGCTGGCGGGTATGAATACGGTTCTCGATTTCTAGAAAGGAGGGTTTAACGATGGCACTATTCGAATACCGGTTCCCCGAGCTGGGGGAAGGTCTTCATGAGGGTGAAATTGTAAAGTGGCATATTAAGGCCGGAGACAAGCTTGAAGAGGACCAGGTTATGATGGAGGTCCAGAACGATAAAGCAGTGGTTGAGGTGCCTGCCCCTATTTCGGGGAAGGTACTGGAGGTAAAAGCGGCAGAAGGCAGTGTTGCCCATGTGGGCGATATAGTGGCTGTATTCGAGGTGGAGGGCGAAGGTACGGCTCCTGCTCCTGAAGCTGCAGCAGCACCTGCAGCAGCACCTGCAGCAACGCCTGAAAACCCGGTGCCCGCGGCTGCACCGGCTGCAGCACCTGCTGCGGCAGCACAAGTTCCAACTGCACCTGCGGCACCTGCTGCTGTGGCGGCTTCGGCGCCTGTTCAGGACCGGCGCCACGTAATGGCTACTCCCGGCGTGCGCAAGTTCGCCCGGGAACAAGGTGTAGATTTGACCCGCCTTCAGGGCTCCGGCAAAAACGGCCGGATCACTCGCGAGGATGTTACAGCAGCCGCCTCCGGCGTTGGCCAAACGGCAGCACCCGCAGCAGCGGAGGCTGCAAGTGTGGCAGCCCCGGCAGCCCAAGGCGCTGCGCCTGCTGCATCGGCGGCTCCGGCCGTAGCTGACGCAGCGGAGGAGCGTGTGCCTCTGAAGGGTGTCCGCAAGATTATCGCCCAAGCGATGGCCAAGTCGGTGTATACGGCTCCTCACGTAACCGTTATGGACGAGGTGGATGTATCCAAGCTGGTGGCCTTCCGCCAGCGGCTGAAGCCCATTGCCGAGAAAAAAGGCGTCAAGCTGACTTATCTGCCTTTTATCGTGAAGGCTGTAGTAGCGGCTCTGAAGCAGTACCCTGCTTTGAACGCTTCCATCGACGACGAGCGCAGTGAAATTGTATATAAAAAGAACTTCCACGTGGGTATCGCTACGGATACCGATAACGGGCTCATTGTGCCGGTGGTGACCAATGCCGACCGCAAGAGCATGTGGACCATTGCCGCCGAAATCAGCGAGCTGGCTGTCAAGGCCAGAGAGGGCAAGCTCTCCCCTGCGGAAATGAAGGGCAGCACCTTCTCCATCACCAATATCGGCTCAGCCGGCGGACAATTCTTCACCCCTGTCATCAACTGGCCGGAGGTGGCTATTCTGGGCACCGGACGGATTGCCCAGAAGCCGGTGGTCCGTGACGGCGCACTTGCTATCGGGGATGTGATGGCCTTGTCCCTGAGCTTCGACCACCGTTTGATCGACGGGGCTACGGCCCAGCATGCAGTGAATCTCATCAAGCAGCTGTTGTCTGATCCCGAGCTGCTGGTTATGGAGGTGTAAGGCGATGGTTGTTGGGGAATTTACCACGGATATTGATGTATTGGTGATCGGCGCCGGTCCCGGCGGTTATGTGGCAGCTATCCGCGCCGCCCAATTGGGCCGGAAGGTTACCATTGTGGACAGAGCCGAGGTAGGGGGCGTTTGCCTGAATCGCGGATGTATCCCCTCCAAAGCGCTGATTTCGGCAGCCCATCATCTGGAGGCCGTTCAGCACGGCGACACGATGGGAATCAAGGCTGAGGGGGTTTCCGTCGATTTCGCCAAGGTCCAGGAATGGAAAGGCGGGATCGTCAAGAAGCTCACCGGCGGTGTTGGCGGGCTTTTGAAGGGGAATAAGGTGGAGATTCTCTCCGGCGAGGTTCTTTTTATGAGCCCCAATGAGGTCCGGGTGGTCAGCGGCTATGACAGCGCCCGGTACCGCTTTGTGGATTGTATTATCGCCACAGGCTCCCGGCCTATCGAGCTGAAAACCTTCCCCTTCGGGGACCGGATTCTCGATTCCACAGGCGCGTTGAGCCTGGGCCATGTTCCCGAGAGCCTGATTGTCATTGGCGGCGGCTACATCGGCATCGAGCTGGGCCAGACCTTCTCCAAGTTCGGCTCCAAGCTGACCATTCTGGAGGGCTCCGACGCTATCCTGCCGGGCTTCGAGAAGGAATTCTCCTCTCTGGTGGCCAAAAAGCTGCAAAAGGCCGGCGTCGTCATCGAAACCGGAGCCATGGCGAAATCTGCCCAGACCTCGGAGAAATCCGTGACGGTTACCTATACCGTTAACGGGGAGGAACGGCAGGCAACGGCAGAATATGTGCTGGTAACCGTAGGCCGCCGTCCCAATACGGATGAGCTGGGTCTGGAGATCGTGGATATGAAGCTTACGGAACGTGGATATATTGAGGTGGACGAAAAGGGTCAAACCAGCGTCCCCCATATTTATGCCATCGGTGATATTGTGGCAGGGCCCGCCCTGGCCCATAAAGCTTCTTATGAAGGAAAAGTTGCTGCGGAAGCCATCGCCGGGCACCCCAGCGTGGTGGATTACAAGGCCATGCCTGCTGTCGTCTTCTCCGACCCGGAAATCGCCGGTGTCGGCTTAAGCGAAACGGAGGCCAAGAAGGAAGGCTACGAGGTTGCCATCGGCAAGTTCCCGTATGCCGCTAATGGCCGCGCGCTTTCGCTGGGGAGTGCGGAAGGCTTTGTTAAGGTAGTGGGCGACAAGAAAACCGGCCTGGTGCTGGGTGCTCAGGTGGTTGGTCCTGAAGCCTCCAACCTGATTGCCGAGATTGGGCTGGCCATCGAAATGGGGGCCACTTTGGAGGATATCGCGTTAACCATCCATGCCCACCCCACATTGGCCGAGATGGTCATGGAAGCCGCCGAAGGCGCATTGGGCCAGGCGATTCACCAAATCAACAAATAAATGCATTGCTAAACACAAACAAGACCTTTCTCCATAAACAGGGGAAAGGTCTTTTGTTTGATTATCCTTCCGCTAACGGATTCTTTGCTTCTCCGCCAGATGCTGCTGCGCCATCCGGATCATTTCCTTGACCATGGCGCCTCCGATTTTGCCGCCGATCCGTCCGGCATCCTCGGTTTTTAGCTGGCCGTTGTCCCCTTGGGAGAGCGGGATGCCCATGGATTGGGCGACCTCGAATTTGACCTGGTCCGGTTCCTGCAGGTTGACCGCATACCCCTCCTGCCTCATCACATCGGCTTTGAAGGCGTTGATGGCCGAAGGCGAAACAGGGTAGGCATATTGTCTGCTTTTACGTCTGCCCATAATGTTGCCCCGCTTTCATTCAAATTTGGGATGGGGAAGATGGGTGCTGACCATAGTGTTTGTCCATTCTCCCCGGTTCATACCGGGTTGGCGAGTAAACGAAAACCCTCCACTATAGCACCAGACTTGGGGCGGGCGGTACAATAGACGTAACGAACCTTAGCTTAGCCCCGGAGGCGATTACTAATGAACAGCTATAAAACCGTCGAGCTTGCCCGTGTTAACGGGATTCACCCCAATACTGTCCGGCTGTATGAAAACTTCGGATTTATTTCGAAGCCTTCACGCCAGCCCAACGGCTACAGATTATTCACCGATTTGCATATGGAACAGATGAAGCTGATCCGGATGGCCTTTGCTGTTGAGGTGCTGCAGAACGGCCTCCGCAAAAAAACCATCGCTATTATTAAAGCTTCGGCAGCGGAGGATTATATAGAGGCAATCCGTATTGCGGAAGCTTACCGCTGCCAAATCCGGGAGGAGCAGCGGCATGCTGAAGAGGCGGTGCAGTTGGTGGAAGAGCTGCTCACGGATCACAGGCCGGCTGAAGTCCGGACAGCGTTGACGCGGCAGGAGACTGCCAAACAGTTGAACATTTCTATGGACGCTTTGCGGAATTGGGAAATGAATGGGCTCTTGACCGTGAAACGTAAGCAGAATGGGTACCGGGTATATTCCGGTGAAGATCTCCGGCGGCTTAAAATCATCCGCGCCCTTCGCGGTGCCAATTATTCGCTGTCCGCTATTCTGCGTATGCTGTCTGGCCTGTCGGGAGGCGCTTCCCTTCCTGACCTGCGCATGACCATCAATACGCCGCGGGAGGACGACGAAATTATCTCCGCCTGCGATACCCTGTTGACCTCGCTGGAGGCCGCTGCCTGCAATGCGGATACCATGCTGGCCCATCTGCACCGGATGAAGCTTTCCTTTTCTCCCAACCCTCCACTTTAACACCAGACATTTCTTGAATGCTATTCTTTTTGTGCCGGCAAAAAGAAGGAGGTTTTCAGGTGGAAACGACTATCCATATTGAGCGTTTATGCAAATCCTACGGCGCTGTCCGGGCTGTGGAACATCTGGGTTTTACCGTCCGACGCGGGGAGGTGTTCGGATTGCTGGGGGCGAATGGTGCGGGAAAAAGCACGGCCATTGAATGTATCCTTGGCACCAAAAGCTACGATTCCGGGGCTGTTTCGGTGTTGGGCATGGACCCTCTGAAGGACCGGAAGCGGCTTTTTGAACGGGTGGGTGTGCAGTTCCAGGAGGCGAAGTATCAGGACAAAATCAAGGTAGCCGAGCTGTGCGGAATGACTAGGGCGCTTTACCGGAACCCGGCGGACTACCGGAGCCTGCTGCAGAGGTTCGGTCTGTCGGACAAAGCCGCAAGCCTGGTCAGCGAGCTGTCGGGAGGGGAGAGGCAGCGGCTTTTTATTGTGCTGGCTCTTATTCCTAATCCTGAGGTGGTGTTTCTTGACGAATTGACTACCGGATTGGACGCCCGGGCACGCCGGGATGTCTGGCAATGTCTTAGCGAGCTGAAAACTGGGGGGCTGACCATTCTGCTGACCTCCCATTTCATGGATGAAGTCGAGGCATTGTGCGACCATTTGATGATTATGAAAAAGGGCAAGACGGTTTTCTATGGAACGGTCCGGGAGGCCATCACCTCGAGTCCCTGCGAATCCCTCGAGGATGCATACTTGTGGTATACGGATGAGGAGGTGACTGGGCGTGCGGATCTTCAAAGCATTGTTTAAGACCGAGTGTCGGCTGGCGCTGCGGGGGATGGATTTGCTTATTTTCTCCATATGCATGCCGGTTGTGGTGATGGTGATCCTGGGGATTATATACGGCAGTAAGCCGGCCTTCGAGGGGGCTGACTATTCGTTTCTGGAGCAATCCTTCGGGGCGGTGGCGGCGATTGCCGTTTGTGCGGGAGGGGTCATGGGGCTGCCATTAGTGATATCGGATTACCGGCAGAAAAAAATTCTCAAGCGCTTCAAGGTCACTCCGGTAAGCCCGTCTATGCTGCTGGCGGTCCAGGTTAGCGTTTATGCGCTTGCATCGGTTATCTCGCTGGTGCTGGTGTATGCCACCGCGGCGCTGTTTTTCGGATACCGGATGGAGGGCAGCTGGCTGACCTTTCTGGGCGCTTACCTGCTGGTGCTGCTTTCTATTTACAGTATCGGTTTATTGGTAGGCGGGACAGCGTCTGATATCAAAACAGCGGGAGTGTGGGCCAGTGTACTGTATTTTCCGATGCTGGTGTTTTCGGGGGCAACCCTTCCATATGAGGTGATGCCCGGTGTGCTGCAAAAGGCCGCCGACGTGCTTCCATTGACCCAAGGCATCAAGCTGATGAAGGCGGCGTCCTTAGGTCTGCCGGCGGAGAGTGTTTTCCTTCCGCTCGCTGTGATGGCGGGTCTGGCTCTGATCTGTTCGATGGCGGCGGTCCGGTTTTTCAAGTGGGAGTAAGGAGAGAAAAGCCTTCCAAGATGTCTGGTGAATTGGAAGGCTTTTTCTTATAGGATTCAATATTTCGAAAATTGGAACTTTCAGCATGGGGGTTGCGCTTCTTAGGACCTATGTGGTAAGGTATGTCTTGTCACTTCTTCGGTGAAAAAAACAATAAAAAAAGATGCTTGACGAAATATGTCGAACATGATATATTGTTATTCCGGCGGTGAAACGCTCGCGAAGTAAGCTGATAATGAATAGTTAGCTCCTTGAAAACTGAACAACGAGCAGCAAAACAATGAAGCCAAACGTTTCGGCCCCATAAAGTGAAGCAAAGCTTTCGCAGCCTAGCCAAGTACTTTACGGGGACCCCAAGAGATTGGGGAAATGAGCTTTTAATCAGCTCTAACATAACGGTCCTTCGGGGCCACTTTTATGGAGAGTTTGATCCTGGCTCAGGACGAACGCTGGCGGCGTGCCTAATACATGCAAGTCGAGCGGGTT